>CAZFMS010000421.1:0-2964 GCA_964520125.1 uncultured Planctomycetaceae bacterium | reverse complement strand
ATATTCTGGATTTACGGCCCGTCGAGCCGGCTGCTGGATTTGTTTACCAAGATGAGGCCGGGGGATTCGATGACGTACTCCGGCTGGGTGCCGGGCCGGCTGGTGGCGATTAGCGGGGCGGACCAGGCGAAAGGGGGCCTTGGAATCGGCCGGCGAGGGGGCTATTCTGTAGGTAGTGGCCTTCTCGGCAGGGCGGGGGTGTCGGGCCCCTGGATGAGCGCGGTTTGATCTGGGTTGGGGAGGGACGCTCCCGTGCAGTTGTGGAGTATTCGGTGTTGCCGCACGGACCCGTTCAGTAAGCGCTATCGGGCGTTCACCCTGATAGAATTGCTGGTGGTGGTGGCGATCATCGCCGTGCTGGTGGGGATACTTCTGCCGGTGCTGGCGTCGGCCCGGGCGGAGGGGAGCAAGGCCAAGTGTCTGGCGAACATGCACTCCATTGCTCAGGGCTTTCTGGCTTACAGCGTTGACGACCTGACCGGCTACACGGCACCGGTACACGCCGGGGCGGAGACTTACTGGTGTGGCGAAGGGGAATACGAATTCGGCGGACAGACCGGCCTGGGGGTCTATGGCATCGGCGGCTGGGGCGGGGCGGAGCCTTGGGAGGATTTCCGGGCGGAGAACAGGCCACTGAATCGGTTCCTGTTCGGCTCTGGGAGCAGCGTCCCGTGGGAACTGTTTCAATGCCCCACGGAGACGGGGATTCCGCCGGCCCCCTACGATTTCGATGATTACTTCTTCTCGCCGGAGGCCGTGGGCCTAAAGGTCTACGAGGTGGCCGGCACGAGCTACCGGCTTAACAATCACTACGATTTCACCGGGCAAACCGCCTTCGACGAGCACTTCTACGGGCCTTACCTGCGTCCGACCACCCATGTCCCCGACCCGTCGAGCACGATCATCCTGGCCGAGGCGATCTCCGAGGTCGCCAAATGGAACGAGCCGACCTACCGAACGATGGGCTGGCATCGTAAGCTCAACACGTTCAATGTTGCCTTCGTCGACGGACACGTGGGCAGCGTCTTCATCGCCGGTCAGACCGACTGGACGGCGGCCTCGGCCGAGAAGGACTACTGGCTGCTCCGCGGCGACGGCTGGCGGATGGACTGCTACCCGCGGGCGCCGGTTTGCGACCGGCCTTGCGGACCCTGCGAGTAGGCAACATCGTGCTATGCCGGGCAAGCCTGGTGACGCGCACACCCGCCCCCCATGGCGCAACCCCCAGGCGGCGTCCTTCAGTAATCACTGCGATCTGTAATACTACTCCGAACGTGCAATACTGAACATCTTGGGCGCGACTGGCAGCTTGCTGCCAGTGCTTCTGTCCAGGGAGTCACTGGCGGACAAGCCGCCAGTGGCACCATTCAGCACTTGTGGTGTTCAACGTTCTCCGCTCTGATTAGTAGTTGTCGAGAGCCTCCGGTGGGTCGGATGGTAACAAGGAGAATGAGATGCCGAAGAGAAGCGTTGCCGGATTGCTTATCATCGTGGTTCTGCTGGCCGGTGAACTGATGGCCCAAGAGAGCGGACAACCCGATCGACCGCCCGCCAAAGGCAATGCCGATGGTGCATTCTCCGCGTTGCACGACGCCTACTTGGCCCGGTACAAGCCGTTGTTCCTGGAGTCCGGGCAGGCTTGGTGGGAGGCGACTACTACCGGATCCGATGAGGCCTTCGCTCGGCGAAAGGTGGCGGAAGAGGCCCTGGTCGAGCTGCACAGCGACCGGGCGACGTTTGACCGGCTCAAGGGCTGGAAGGACGGCGGCCAGATTCACGACCCGACGCTTCGGCGGCAGCTCGAGGTGATGTACAACGCCTTCTTGCCCGGGCAGGCCGATACCGACCTGCGAAAACGGATCATAGAGATCGAGCTAGAAATCGAGCAGACCTTCAACACCCACCGCAGCACGGTGGGGGGCAAGGCCCTGACCGAGAATGAGGTCCGCAAGATTCTCTCCGAGTCCGTCGATACGAACCGGGTCAAAGAGGCGTGGAGCGGCTACATGGGTGTGGGGCCCAAGGTCGACGTGCAGCTGCGGGAGGTGGTGAAGCTGCGTAATCGGTTGGCCCGGCAGTTGGGCTTCCGCGACTTCTTTGCCATGTCCCTGGCCCTGCGCGAAATCGAGGAGACCGAGCTGATCCAGCTCTTCAACGAGTTGGACGACTTGACCAGGGCCCCGTTTGCCGCCCTGAAGCAGGAGATAGACGTGGCCATGGCCGGGCGGTTCGGGATCAAGCCGGCGGAGCTGCGAGCCTGGCACTATGGCGATTTGTTCTTCCAGGAGGTGCCCGGGCTGGAAGACGTGGATCTCGATGAGGTCTTTCAAGATCAGGACATCATCGCCGCGGCCAAGGTCTACTATGCCGGGATGGGCTTGCCGGTGGACGACATCCTCCAGCGCAGCGATCTGTACGAGAGGCCCGGCAAGACGCCGCACGCCTTCGCCGCGGACATGGATCGGGCCGGCGACATCCGCATCCTCTGCAACCTCGAGCCGAACATGTATTGGACGGACACCCTGCTGCACGAGTTGGGGCATGCCGTCTACGACAAGTACATCGAGCCCGACGTTCCCTTCATCCTCCGCACGCCTTCAAACAGCATCACTACCGAGGGCTACGCCATGATGATGGGGGCCATGGCCAAGAATGGGGAGTTCCTGACCAAGGCCCTGGCCCTGCCGCCGGATCAGGTGGAGAAGGTAGTGCAGGCCGCCGGGCGGGCCCTGCGGGCCGAGAAGCTGATCTTCTGCCGCTGGACGCAGGTGATGGTCCGCTTCGAGCAGGGCATGTACCGCGGACCGCAGCAGGACCTGGGCAAGCTGTGGTGGGACCTCAAGAAGCGGTACCAACTGCTCAATCCTCCGGAGCAGGTCAGCCGGCCGGACTACGCGGCGAAGATGCACATCTTGACCCACCCGGTCTATTATCATGGCTACATGATGGGCGACCTCTTTGCCT
>CAZFMS010000420.1:0-2986 GCA_964520125.1 uncultured Planctomycetaceae bacterium | reverse complement strand
GGCCCTCCGCGACGCCCCCTGGTTGCAGTTCTACGTGGACACCCATCAGGACCTGGTGGACACCATCCTGGTCGCCTTCCGGGTGGCCGAGGACCGCCGCGTCCTCTTGCCCGCCATGGTCGCCATGGACGGCTTCATCACCTCCCACACTCAGATGATCGTCGACCTGCCCGAGCAGGAGCTGGTCGATCGCTACTTGCCCCCCTGTGAGGTCCCCCACCGCCTGCGCCGCGACCACCCCGCCACCGTCGGCGGCCTGACCTGGCCGCGGGAGACCGAACATCACCGCCTAGAGATCCAACAGGCCATGGAGCAAGTACCCCAAGTGCTGGACCAGGCCCTCGACGAGTTCGCCGACGTGTTCGGCCGCCGACCCCACGGCGCCCTGGCCGCCGAAAACACCGAGGATGCGGATGTCGTGCTGATCGCCTGCAACACCATGGCCCAGACGCTCCGCCGAGTGGTCAGCGACCGCCGGGCCCAAGGACAGCGTGTCGGCATGATCAAGGCCAAGATGTTCCGCCCCTTCCCCCGGGCAGAGCTCAAGAAGGCGATCGGCTCGGCCAAGAAGATCGGCGTCCTGGATCGCAACCACTCACCCGGCTCCGGCGGCATCTTCTGGCAGGAGGTTTCCACCACCCTGTCCGGCCTCCCCGACCTCGTCGTGCAGGACTACCTGGTCGGCCTGGGCGGCGGAGATGTAACCCCGAAGATCATTGACGAGATCATCGACGACCTGACCGAGCGCACCACGGCCGGCGATCCCCAATGGAAGGAGGTCGCGTGAAGAGAATTACGAACGAAGATTGGCGAATGGCGAAAGTAGGGACGGTGGCAGAGTTCAGGCGGGCGGCCGATCATGGGAGGCGTCTTCGATGAGCACCTCGGTCTCCAAGCAAACGCCCTACTGCGACCACCTCCTGCGGCCGGGCAACACCAACTGCGCCGGATGCGGCATGTCCATCGGCCTGCAATGGTTGGACCAGGCCCTGGACGGCGAGAAGCCGATCATGGTCATCCCGGCCTGTTGCGGCATCGTCACCGCCGGGGCCTTCCCCACCAGCGGCTATGGCGTGCCCGTTGCCGCCAGCACCTTCGCCAGCTCCCCGGCCGTGGCCACCGGCATCACCGCCGTCGCCCAACTGAACGAGGAAGACATCCCCGTGGTCTGCTGGGCCGGTGACGGCGGCACCTACGACATCGGCATGGCCACCCTCTCCGCCGCCGCCGAACGCAACGAAGACCTCATCTACATCTGCTACGACAACGAGATCTACGGCAACACCGGCGGCCAACGCAGCAGCGCCACCCCCGCCGGCGTCGCCACCACCACCACGCCCCAGGGCAAGGTCGAACGCAAGAAAGACATCATGGCCATCATGGCCGCCCATCACATCCCTTATGCGGCCACCCTGTCCGTCGCCCACCGCGACGATTTCCTGCGCAAGGTCCGCACCGCCCGCAAGACCAAAGGCTTCCGGTTCCTGCTGATGCTCTCGCCCTGCCCCACCGGCTGGAAATCCGACCCCGGCCTGGGTACCGAGCTGGTCCGCTCCGCCGTCCGCTGCGGCCTCTACCCGCTCTACGAGGTCTTTGACGGCCGCCGCTATCGAATCAACGAGCGCCCCGACGGCCTGCCCGTCGAGGAGTACACCAAACACCAGCGCCGCTATCGGGCCGCCTCGGTGGACCTCTCCGCTCTCCAAGCCCACATCGAACAGCAGTGGGGCTACCTCAACGCCATGGCCGAGATGTTCCCAGCGGACATCGATTAGGTGCTACTCTGAGCGTTAAATGCTGACCATCTTGGGTGCCACTGGCAGCTTGCTGCCAGTGCTTCTGTCCAGCGAGACACCGGCGGACAAGCCGCCAGTGGCACCCATCGGCACTTGCCGTGTTCAACGATCTCCGCTCTGATTAGTAAGCCTCTTACCCGGGTCACCCGCTCGATTGACCGGCTGCGCCGATTCCCGTCAAATGTCGGGCGCGTTGCCTTCTTGGCCCAACGTCCGGACGACCCACAACGATGTCTCAAACTGAAACTACGCTCACCGGCAACCAGGCAGTCGCCCGCGGAGCCCTGCGCGCTGGTTGCGCGTTCTTCGCCACCTCGCCGACGATGGTGACCAGGCCGATACTGGACGAAATCCGCCAGTCCTTCGGTCGCCCGCCCCGAGAAGGAACCGTGCACCATCCTGCACGACAATCGCTGGAAACACCCGATGCCCCCGAAGCCGTCCACCAATGCGTTGCCGCCGCCGCGTCCGGCGCCAAGGCCCTGGCCGCCACCGCCGGAGCCGACCTAACCGAGTGCGGCCGCGTCATCGGCCGCGCCCAAATGGCCGAGATCCCCATCGTCATCGTCCACTGCCAACACCTCCCCCCCAGCGACAAAGGGACAGCCGCGGGAGCAAGACCCGCTGGAGGTAGAGCCGTTGGAGGAAACGCTGCTGGAGGAAGAGCCGCGGGCTTCAGCCCGCGCGGTCGTGTCGACACCGATCCCCCCACCACGGGCGATGGCGACGTAACCTCAGCCCGTCACCTGACCTGGGGCAGCATTCCCCTGCCCATCCTTGCCGCCACCGACGCAACCTCGGCCTATCGCCTGACCGGCCGAGCCTTCGACATCGCCCAACGCCTCCACACCCCGGTCATCCTGCTGACTTCCATAGACATCGCCCTGACCCCCCAGCCGATCGACCCGCATCTGATCGAACCGCCCCCAGCCACCTCCGCCCCCGCCACTTCTGCCCCCTCCTCGAGACGGACTGCCAGAGCGCGCGGAACCGCCTTTACGCGACGCCGACTGAGCGCTGGAGCGGGGACGCTTCGTAGGGCTCGTCTGGGGACGACTGAAACTTTCTTGTGGGCGTCGGCCCGTGTCAGCTCGCAATTTCCCTCGTTCGGTTTGTTTGGCATCCATTCGGTTGCCTTCGGTTCGGTTGGCCTGTCTCGCTTTCAATAATGCTGATGTATTTTTTCATCG
>CAZFMS010000419.1:0-3024 GCA_964520125.1 uncultured Planctomycetaceae bacterium | reverse complement strand
AATCAACAGAAGAAGTCAAATCGCGCCGGGCAATCGCAAGTCCTGGGCATTCAGCAGTGATTCAAACGTGTAGCCCGCCGCGGTGACGTTCTCGGCGGCGCCCTGGCCGCGGTCGACGACGGCGAGGATGCGCTGCACGGTGGCCCCGGCGTCGGTGATGGCCTTGGCCGCTTCGAGGACCTGGCCGCCGGTGGTGGCGATGTCCTCGACCAGCAGGACCCGATCACCGGCCTCCAGCCGGCCCTCGAACAGCTTGGAGGTGCCGTAGTCCTTCTTGGCGTTGCGGACGATGAGAAAGGGCAGGTTGGCGGCCAGGGCGGCGGCGGCGGCCAGGGCCACTCCGCCCAGCTCGGCCCCGGCGATCAGGGTCGTCTCCGGGGTGACTTTCTCGGCCATCCGGCGGCCCAGCTCGGCCAGAATGTCGGGCTGGGTCTCGAACAAGTACTTGTCGATGTAGAACTTCGACTTGCGGCCCGAGCGAAGGGTGAAATCCCCTTCCAAATAGGCCACCTCCCGAATGCGTTCGGCGAGTTCCTCCAAGGTCATGAATCGATCTCCGTTTCGGCCGATGCAAGGGCCAACAAGTTTGCCGATGTCACGCCAATTTCAGTCCCAGGCGGGCCGTCGGTCAAACAACGATCTCCGGCTCGCGTCTGGGTGTGTTGCGGTGTCTCCGTTTCAGCGGGGCGATGACCGATGCCAGAAACTGGTCAACCTGTTGGGGGGCCAGCCCCACCAGCCCCTCCGGCCTGGCCAAGTGGTCAACGGGTACGTCGGCGAAGGCGGAATCTGACTTCAGACGCTCCAGCAGGTCGTTGGGACGGCCGTGGTCCTTGACCTGGGCCGCGGCGGCCTGGGCGTGCTTGCGGATGCGTTCGTGCAGCTCTCGGCGATCGCCACCGGCGGCGACGGCGGCAGCGAGGATGTCTTCGGTGGCCATGAAAGGCAGCTCGGCCCCAAGCCGGCTGCTCATGACCTGGGGATAAACCACCAGGCCGCCGGCCACGTGGGCGACGATCTGAAGTATGCCGTCGGTGGCCAGGAATGCCTCGGGGATCAGCAGCCGCTTGTTGGCCGAGTCGTCGAGGCTGCGTTCCAGCCATTGTTCCGCGGCGTTCTGGAAGCCCGACTGGGCCAGGCTGATCACGAACCGTGAAAGCCCGGTGGCCCGCTCGCACAACATGGGGTTGCGCTTGTAGGCCATCGCCGAGCTGCCGACCTGGGACTTGCCGAAGGGCTCTTCGATCTCCTTCAGGTTGGCCAGCAGGCGGATGTCGTTGGCGAACTTGTGCACGCCGGCCGCGATGTTGGCCAACGCGGCGACAATCTGGGCGTCGACCTTGCGGGAATAGGTCTGCCCGGTGACGGGTTCACACTCCTTGAAACCCAATTTCTTGGCCACGCGTTCTTCGAGTTGGCCGACCTTTTCATCGTTACCGGCGAACAGCTTCAGAAAACTCGCCTGGGTGCCGGTCGCCCCTCGGATGCCGCGAAAGCGCAGGCCGGCGATGCGGGCCTCGATTTCCTCGAGGTCCCGAACGAAATCCCAGCACCATAGAGTGATGCGTTTGCCGACCGTCGTCGGCTGGGCCGGCTGAAAATGGGTAAAGCCCAGGCAGGGGAGCTTGCGGTGCTTCTTGGCCTGTCTGGCCAGGGCGTCGATCACCGTGACCAGCCATTGTTGTATTATATGCAGCGCCTCGCCCATCAGGATCAGGTCGGCGTTGTCCACGATGTCCATGCTGGTGGCGCCCAGGTGCAGGATCCCCCCGGCCTTGGACACCTGATCGGCGTAGGCGTGCAAGTGAGCCATCACGTCATGGCGCAGGCGCTTCTCGTGCCTGGCCACCGCCTTCAGGTCCACGTCATTGACCTTCTTCCGCAGGGCCCGAACCTGGGCGGCCTTGATGGGCAGGCCCATTTCATGTTCGGCCTCCGCCAGGGCCAGCCATATCCTCCGCCAAGTCATGGCCCGTCGGGTGGGGGAGAAGAGGGCCGCCATCTCCCGAGACGCGTTCCGCGAGACCAGCGGGCTTTGATAGACGTCGCTGGTCCACCCCGGCGATCGTGGTTGGCGTGCAGGGCTCATGGCGGTCAGCGCTCCAGGTGCAGAAGCTCGAGCAAGTAGGCCTCGTATCGCTCGCCGAAGGTCTCCAGATCGTCCGAGACATAGGCCCGGAAGACCGCCTCGCCGTAGCTCATCCGGCCATCGACGTCCGCGGCCAGGAAGCCCCGGGCCCGCCGGTCCATCAAGTCGGTGCCCAGTTCCCTGAGCAGGTCCAGGAATCCCTGGCGGTAGGGATTATCCCTCTCCGGCCGCATCAGGAACAGTACCAACGACCACTCCTGGGCATAATAGCTGCGGACCCGGCTGGATTTTTTCTGCACCTCTGCCCCGGCATGGGTAGCCAGGATCTCCTCCAGGGGGATCAGGCCGCCGGAGACCAGAGTCTCACGGAGGCTCCGCGTGCGGAGGTGGTTGGTGCCCGGCTTGAAGACCGGCCGGTTGGTCCGCCCGTCCAGATCGAAGGCCTCGAAGTAGCAGGCCAGCCCCTCATTCAGCCACGCGGGTACGTGCGGCCCCCTGGTCACTTCCAGGTATTGGTGCAGACCCTCGTGGGCCACGACCGAAAGCGTCCCCCGCCGTCCGCCATAGTGCGAGACCGTGATCCCGCGCTCCGAATAACCGCCCGATCTGATGCACTTGTAGATCTCCGCCCGGGTCGGGGCGAACCGCTCGGTGAACTGCTCCCACTGCCAACGGGTCTTGAAGATGTAGGTCTCCAGCCGGCGGTCGAGGAGCCGCCCGGGAGGCAGCAACTGAGTGTATGCCTGCCAGCACGTCTCCAGGAAACCCGGCATCGCGTCCACGAAGGGCTTTGAGGTGCAGGTTGTGTACAGGACGTAATGCCGCGAGGTCAGCTTGCTGCCCCGGGCCCGCCCGTAAGACCAGTCCTCTCGGGCGAACTCGACCGGTCCGGACGAATAGTCTCCCCCCATCTCCAACCGGCCCCACCCCCCCCC
>CAZFMS010000418.1:0-3050 GCA_964520125.1 uncultured Planctomycetaceae bacterium | reverse complement strand
GTTGTGTATGCACCCCATCGACACATTTGGCAGTGAAGGGCAGAAAGAAAAGTGGCTGCCACCAATGGCCCGCGGCCGGGCGATCGGCTGCTTTGCCCTCACCGAACCAGACGGCGGATCCGACCCCAGCAGCATGAAGACCAACGCCGCCCGCCAGGGCGGTGACTGGGTCATCAACGGGGCCAAGATGTGGATCACCAACGGCTCCCTGGCCGACGTTGCCGTAGTCTGGGCCGCGACCGACGATGGCGTCCGCGGCTTCCTCATCGATAAAGACACCCCGGGCTACACCGTCCGAGACATTCAGCGCAAATTCTCCCTCCGGGCCTCCGTGACTTCCGAGCTGTTCTTCGACAATGTCCGAGTCCCCGAGGAGAATATGCTCCCCGAGGCCAAGGGCCTGGCGGCGCCACTCAGTTGCCTGGATCAAGCGCGCTACGGCATCGCCTGGGGAGTCATCGGGGCGGCCATGGCCTGCTACCGGGCGGCCCTGGAGTTCGCCAAGCTGCGCGTGGTCTTCAAACGCCCCATCGCCCACACCCAGACGGTCCAACGCCGCCTGGCCGACATGGCCCGCCGAATTACCTCCGCCCAACTCCTGGCTCTGCAGCTCGGCCGGCTGAAAGACCAGGGCGTCATGCACCACAGCCAGGTCTCGCTCGCCAAATGGAACAACGTCCGCATGGCCCTCGATGTGGCCCGCGACGCCCGCGACATGCTCGGGGCCGGCGGAATCTCCATCGAGTGCTGCCCCATCCGCCACATGCTCAACCTGGAGAGCGTGGTGACCTACGAAGGCACAGAAACCATCCACGAACTAATCGTCGGCCGAGAACTAACCGGCCACGACGCATTCTGATCAGCGGAGCGGTCGCCGGACAGCGATCACGTCAATCATGCCGGCGCCCAAGCCGCCGCCACGTCAAGATCCTCGAGCATGTCTGACAGGGGCCCGGCCAACGTGAGGCCGATCGTGTCGAACAGGGCATGGGCGATGATGGCCGGCCACAGCGTGCGGGCATAGGTGGTGACGATGGCCAGGACCAGGCCGACGGCCGCGGTCTGGAAGATACCGGCCAGGCCCTGATAGAAGTGGAGGCTGCCGAAGACCACGCTGGTGAGGATGATCGCCGCCACATTCGATCCGCAAACCGTCCGCAGCCTCGACAGGAGGAACCCGCGGAAGAAGACCTCCTCGTGGATTCCCACAAACAAGGCAAACGGCAACGCCCAGAGCAACGAGATGTGCGGGATTTGCGCGAAGAACTCCGTGCGCTCCTCCACGAACCCGCTGACGTCAAAACCCGAGGCCATGATGTAGAAGAGGTTGCTCAGTGCCCCCGCCGCCAGGCATCCGGGAACCGCGATGAGGACGGCTATGGCAACCCTCCCCCAGTTAGTCCGGTTGAGACCGATCGCCGCCACTGACTGGCCGCGGAGCTTCAGCAATAACCATATTGCCCCGAGCGTCGATGCCCCGATCAGGATATTCGTCGAGAATAACCCAAAACGCGGCCACCATTTCATCAACAACCACCCCACGCCGGAGAAAGCAATTACCACCATGACGAAAACGGAAAACGCGACCATCGCCACGATGTCAAGCGCCGCACGCGATCGAGGCATGGCGACCAGCGGAAACGCCACCTCGTCGACCACCGGCATGCGCCGGGCGTAGGGAAGCGGCGGGGCATCAAAGCCCGGACCGCTCGGCGGGCCCAGGCCCGATCCCTCGGCGCCTTGGCCCACCTGGTCGAGTGCCCGGGAGACAGGACGCGCGACCGGAGGATCGTCATGCGTATCTTGCATATGGTACTTCCCGGCCCCTTGCGGCACCGCTGATCGCCCCGTACCGGGGGCTATACATGTCGCGGAGGCTGGATCGGCCCGATCTCACCCGCCGCCAGTTTCTGCTGGTATTCCTTCCAGTTCATCGAGGGCAGCCCGCTGTCCGCCTCGTTCATGGAAATGCAGTCTTCTACCGGGCAGACCAGCGAGCACATGTTGCAGCCGACGCAGGTATCTTGGTCAATCGTGAAGACGCCGACGTACCCGTCGCCCCCGCCGACCAGGACATACTGATCACCACTCTTGATCGGCTGCTGCCCGCTCTGCTCGATGAACTCCCCCTCCGGCACCTTGTCCCACTTGATCGACTGATGACAACCATCCTCGCAGGCAACATAGCAGAGGCCGCAATGAATGCACTTGGCCTGATCGATCTCGGCGACCACCTTGTAGCCCAAATCCAGGTCGCTCCATTCCTTGATCCCGGGGACCGACTTGCCGATGAAATCGGCCGGCGTGCTGAAACCCTTCTCCCGCATCCAGTTGGTCATCCCCCCGATCATCTGCTCCACGATGCGAAAGCCATAGTGCATGACCGCGGTGCAAACCTGCACACTCCCGGCCCCCAGCAGCATGAACTCCACCGCGTCCTGCCAGGCCTGGATGCCCCCGATGCCGCTGATCGGCAGGCCGATCTGCCCGTCGCCGGCGATCGAAGAGACCATGTGCAGGGCGATCGGCTTGACCGCCGGACCGCAGTAGCCGCCGTGTGTGCCCCGCCCGGCAACGTGCGGCTTAGGGGCCAGGGTACCCAGATCCACGCCGATGATCGAGTTGATGGTGTTGATCAAGGAGATGGCGTCGGCCCCGCCGTTCTTCGCCGCCCGCCCGACGGAGCGAATGTCGGTGATGTTCGGCGTGAGCTTGACCATCACCGGCACCGTGGCCGCCTCCTTGCACCAGCCGGTGATCATCTCCGTGTATTCGGGAACCTGCCCCACCGCCGAGCCCATGCCCCGCTCCGACATCCCGTGGGGGCAGCCGAAGTTGGGCTCGATGCCGTCGGCCCCGGCATCTTCGACCCGCTTGATGATGTCGTCCCACGCCTCGCGCTTCGACTCGACCATCAAGGAGACAAACAAGGCATGCCCGGGAAACTCCCGCTTGATCTGCCGAATCTCCGCCAGATTCTCGTCCAGCGTGCGATCGGTGATCAGCTCGATGTTGTTCAGCCCGACGACCTTCCGGCCGTCATAGTCCAC
>CAZFMS010000417.1:0-3063 GCA_964520125.1 uncultured Planctomycetaceae bacterium | reverse complement strand
GACCCTGGTGGTGGTCGGGGCGGTCAAGCATGACGCGGCCCAACGGCTGGCCAAGAAGTACTTCGGGTGGATCCCGAGATGCGCCGAGCCGCCGGTGATCTCGATCAAGGAGCCCGAGCAGAAGGAGGCCAAGACGGTCAAGCTGAAAGAGGAGAAGGGGCCGTTGCCGGTGGTGGGGGTGATCTACCGGACGGTGCCGATGAGCCATCCGGATCAGCTTCCGTTGGAGATCATGATGAGCGTGATCGGCGGCGGAGAGTCGAGCCGGCTGTATATCGAGGCGGTGAAGGAGGAGAAGATCGCCCAGGTGGCTATGGCGGCTGCGTTCGGATTCGAGCAGGACGGCCTGATGGGTGCCGGCGGCGTGCTCTTGCCGGTGGTGGGCAAGAAGAAAGAGCTGATGCAGATGATCAAGCGGCACCTCAAGGCGGTGACCGAAGAGCCAATCACCGAGGCGGAACTGACCAAGATCAAGAATCAACTTCGTCGCGAGGAGGTCCAAGGAGTCCTGACGGTGGCGGGCAAGGCCGGCCGGTTGGGTCGGTTTGCGGTCTTGTACGGAGACGCGGAACGGATCAATCGTCGGCTGGAGGAGATCGAGGCGGTCACGGCCGAGGACGTCTTGCGGGTGGCCAAGAAGTACATCAACAAGCAGCATCGGGTGAGCCTGCTGGTCGAGCCCAGCGCCGGGGGGATGGTCAAGTCACTGCTGGGCGGCGACTACGAGGAAGGGACGGAGGAGGCCCCGGAGGCGGAGGCGAGCGGGGAGAACCGAGTTGCCCAGCGGAGCGGCCCCAAGGCCGCGGCGGCGCGTCCGAAGGACTTTCCCGCCGAGCCGCCGACGGCGAAGCTGCTCGACCAGTTTCCGGATATCCCCCACCAGGAGAAGACCCTGCCCAACGGCCTGAAGGTGGTGGTGGTGCCCAACCACGAGGTGCCGATGGTCTGGCTGAAGCTGGGCATCAAGAGCGGGGCCTGGACCGACCAGACCCCGGGCGTGGCCGGGACCACGATGAGTATGCTGACCCAGGGGACCAAGACCCGTGACGCGGCGCAACTGGCCGAGGTCCTGGAGTCGAACGCCATCCGCCTGGGGGGCTCGGCGGGCATGGACACGGCCAGCATTTCGGGCTCGGCGTTGGTGGGGCAGTTGGATCTGGCCATGGAGTTGTTGGCCGACGTGACCCGGAATCCGACGTTCCCCAAGGACGAGTTCGCAATCCTGCAGAAGCAGAAGCGGATGGGCTTGATGGTCTCGACCAAGACCCCGGAGTATCTTGCGGACCGGGAGTTTCGGCGACGGGTTTACGGTGATCACCCGTATTCCCGCACCGCCCGGGGCGAATTGGAGGACGTGAGCAAGGTCAAGGTCGAGGATCTCGCGGCCTGGTGGGGCCGACACGTGCGACCGGACAATGCGGTCATGTACGTGGCCGGGGACATCACTCCGGCGGAGGCCTATAAGCTGGTGGCCGCCCACCTGGGCGACTGGAAGGTCGAGGGAGAATTCCAAGCGCCGGTATTGGAGGAGGTGCCCACCCTGAAGGCGACGCACATTTATATTGTGGATCGGCCGGGCTCGGTGCAGAGCCAGATTCGGGTCGGCCATTTGGGAATCACGCGCCGAGATGCCGGCTACTTCGTTTCCCGGGTACTGAGCAACATCTTCGGGGGCGGGTTCAACAGTCGCCTGAACAAGGCCATCCGGGTGGAGAAGGGTCTGACCTACGGGGCCCGAGGTGGTTTCAGGCCGCGTCGGTTTGCCGGCGGGTTGAAGATCAGCACCTTCACCAAGACGGCCTCGACCGTGGAGGCGGTGCAGACGATTCTCGAGGAGATCGAGAAGATCAGGACCCAACAGGCGACCATCAAGGAAATATCCGACACCAAGACTTATATCACCGGGTCCTTCCCCGGAGATCGCGAGACGCCCTCGGCTACGGTCGGCGATCTGTGGATGATCGAGACCCAGGGCTTGCCGGCGGACTACCTGCAGAAGTACCTGGCGGGGGTAAAGAACGCCAGCGCCGAGGGGGTCAGGGAGACCGCCGAGGAGTTGATCGACCCCGCTCACATGGCCATCGTCGTCGTTGGTGAGGCCGACAAGATCAAGGATGATCTGGCCAAGCTCGCTCCGGTGACGGTGGTGGGGCGGGAGCTGGACGAGTCGGAAACGACGCTGAAAGAGCCGGAATCTCTCCAGGCCGGGGCGTCGTAGGGCTCACCGGGCCGATCAGTGCGCGGCTGGCAGAGCGGCCGGGGCCCTGGCCACCTGGTGTGGACCTCGCTGGATCGAGGTTCGGACCGGGCCTGGCGTCTCCTCCCGTCCGAGTCCGGCGGCCGCGGTAGACTCGACCGGGGCGGCAGATCGCCTTTTACCGGGCGGAGTGGCCGCCGAGGGGGCGATATGTTGCCCCGGGGTTTGTTTTTGACGCCAAGCCCCATTGCCTGTCGGCCGGTCTGGCGATAGAATGGTGTGGTAGCGGTCGAGTATGCGACCTGCTGGGGAAGGAGCAGACCGACCACCAAGCCCGGTATCCTGCCGCAACGTGGCAGGCCTACTGAAGTCATCGGCGAGGTCTGATCAGGGGTACTGATCGGCAGCGCTGCCCGCCCTCGCGACCAGGGAAACTCCAGCAGAGTCATCAGGAGAGAGAATCATGGGATCTCGCACGCGTCGAGTGGCGATTCGGATCGGCATCGTCGGCCTTTTTTCGGTAGCGACCTTGGTGATCATTGGCTGCGGGGGCATGAGTCCGTTTCTGTCCGCCCAGTTTGCCAACACCTTGTCGGGGTTCGCCGTGGGGGGTGGTCCGGTTGCACCGCCCGACGACACCCCTGGCGCCGGTGATTCCATCACCTCGGTCTGCGAACTTGCTACGGAACTGCGCGGCATCTTCGTCACCCTGGTCAATCAGTCTGAGCATCCCGTTCGATACGTCATGACCTTTGCCGTATCTGCGGGCCCCGACGGCTTCGTATGTGAAGACGAGATTCCGAACTACCTGAGTGCCGGCTACCGCGATGCGCCGGTGCCCGTGTCCAACGTTGGCTGCCAGCAGC
>CAZFMS010000416.1:0-3069 GCA_964520125.1 uncultured Planctomycetaceae bacterium | reverse complement strand
AAGGGCCGTTATCCGTTGTAGCTGCTGAGTATTTTCCACAAGACGGCGTCGGCACGAGACCGCGGCGGCACCAGACGGCGGCGGCACTTGGCGAGAACGGTTAGCAAGACCGGAAGTTGGCGGATATGACTGGGACCTCGCCGAGGTCGTGGGGCCGAGCCCGGTGTGTTCCGCGTCGCGGTGGAGCGGAAGAACCAGGAGTGTTGCGCGCCGTTGCGGCAAGTTGCACTTTGGAAAAAACGAAGAAGTGCCACACCGCCTCGGGCGGCCGTCGGTCGAGGAAAGGGCCGCCAACTCGCCGGCGGGCTTGGCCTGGGAGGGGCGATGATCGCCAAACCGAGGCGTTGTGCCACCATCCCGGCGGCGATATACTGCCGGATCGAGGACGCGAGAGGACGGTTCTATGGCCCATGGCGACATGCTGGAAGAGCAACTGGCCGCCTTGGTGGTGGTCGACCTGCAGGAGAAGATGCTCGCCGCCATCGGGACCAGCCCGCCGGAGAGGATCTTCGACAAGATCCGCCGGTTGGCCGGGGCGGCGGAGGTGCTGGGCCTTCCCATTATCTACACCGAGCAGAACCCTCGCGGGCTTGGTCCGACCGATCCTCGGGCCGCTGCTGCTCTGTCATCGGCGAGCGGGCCGGTGGTGAAGACGACTTGCAGTTGTTGGCGTGATGAGAAGTTTCGGGCCGCCCTGCAGGGGACCGATCGTGAGCAGATCGTGCTGGTGGGTCTGGAGGCCCACGTGTGCATCCAGCAGACGGCGTTGGACCTGCTGAGGGTGGATTACCAGGTGTTTGTGCCGGTAGATGCGGTCGGCTCGCGTTATCAGCAGGACATGGACGTGGCCCTGGAGCGGATGCGGCGGGCCGGGGTGGTGGTCGCGACGGCCGAGGCGTTGATCTTCGAGTTGATCGAACGGTGCGATCATCCCAAGTTCAAGCAGATTCTCGAACTGGTCAAGTAGATGTCAGCGCCCGACGAGTACACCGATGAAGACGCGAATCTGCCGTTGGAGCAAGATCTCGGCGAGGACAACGGCGACCTGCCGGAGATGATCTGCCCGAATTGCGCCGGCGTAGTTACCGAGGACACGCAGAAGTGCCCGCACTGTGGTGATTGGATCGTGGCCCAAAGCTCGTCGCAGGGCGGTTGGCGGCGTTGGCTGTACGTGGCGGTCGTGTTGATGATGCTCTATGCGGTTCTGCGTTGGACGTTCTGAGCGCGGGTGGTCTGGTTTGGTAATCGGGGGCGGTCTCGGTGAGGTAGTCGAGGCCTGCGGCCGGTGGTGAATCCGCTTCTGCTCCGGGCACATCTGGATTTTTTTGGCGCTGGTGCTATAAACACTGTACTAGCCGCGAAGGGCCCAGAGTGGTCTTGCATTCGGGCACGAGTGAGAGAATAGTATCGAGGCGGCCCTCGCGGGCTGTTCTGGCGAGGAATTAACGAATACAAGGAGCACGACGATGGCAGATAGCGTTTACAAGGTCATTGAACTGGTGGGATCGAGCGATGTCTCTTGGGAGCAGGCCGCCAAGAACGCCGTGGAGACCGCCGGCAAGAAGCTGAAGGATCTGCGAATCGCGGAGATCAACAAGTTGGACATGAAGGTCGAGAACGGAAAGGTCACCGCCTATCGGGCCCGGGTGAGTCTGTCCTTCAAGTACGAATCTTGATGCGACGCACGGCCCGGGAAGTGGGTCGGTGGTTTCACACGGGCAGTGATCTCCGGGCCCCTCGACAGAGAGGGTGGCCGGCCATCGTGAAAGCGGCGGGGTTTCGGCTTCAGCGTGCGCTGGGGCCCACGTTCCGGCATGGTCGGGGCGGATGACCGAACCGGGCCCGGCCCCATCCCGCTGCCCGGTCCGGGGCTCCGTCGCGGGTCGGGCCTGATGCCGCCGCCAGAGGGGCCTACTTCTTGTCGGCCTTGAATTTGACCACGATGCCTTCGCTGGTCATTTTGGTGTCCCCCTCCATGGTCTGGACCATCTTGACCACCTGGCCGGGTATCTCCATGCTGGTCCAGGTCTTGGTCCTGATGAGGCCCTGGCCCTGCTTCAGGTTCATTTCCACCCAGGTGGTTTTGATCGTCTTGCCGCCCACTTTCAGCTCTTCCTTGCCCTCCTTGACCTTGATCTGACCCTCCGGCTGCTCTTGCTTCTTCAGTTCCACCTTGGTGAACTTGGCCGGTATTTCCATCTTCTGGGGGGGCATCTTGATTTCTCGACCGCTGGTCACGGTGACGAATTGCATCTCGACGACGGCCTTCTCGGGGCTGAGTTCCTTGAGCGTGGTGGTTAGGGTCGTTTCGGTCTTTATCACCGTGCCGGCGGCGGTGATCGTCTGGGAGGTCTCGAGCACGGAGAAACTGCCCGGCTTGAACTGGGCCCAGTGCTTGTACGTGGGGTTGTCTACCTTCTCGTCGGCCCTGGCGCCCGACGTTGCCAAACCGAACAACAGGGCGGTACCACAGCAGACCTTAGCTAGCTTGTTCATGGCTAAACCTCCATGATGGATAGTCCAGTATGCACTCAGCGGCCAAGCTACGACAAGGCGATAAACTCGTCAAGAACCGCGGGGGTGCGGCGCGCAGTGATGCCCTAGCACAGAGGGGGTGGCGGGCGGCGGGGTCAGCGCATTCTGCGGATTATCCCGATCACCACGCCCTGGATCTGGACATTGGTGGTGTATATGGGTTTGTAGTCCGGGTTGGCGGGCTGCAGACGGATGCGGTTCTTCTCGCGATAGTAACGCTTGAGTGTCGTATCCTGGTTGTCCAGCAGGGCTACAACGGTCTCGCCGTTGTAGGGGGTGGTCCTCCTTTCGACGACCACGAAATCGCCGTCGGCGATCTGGTCGTCGATCATGCTGTCCCCCTTGACCTCCAGCAGGAAAGTCCCTTGGTCGGAACTGAATATCTGCTCCAAGTCAACTACTTCCGGGTTCTGGAGGGCCTCGAGGGGTGCACCCGCGGCAATGCGGCCAACCAGTCGCAGACGGCCGGGGCGCTCGTCCGTAAATGACAGGAATAGTTTTGCCTGCTGCTCCTCACTCATACCAATGCCGGTA
>CAZFMS010000415.1:0-3074 GCA_964520125.1 uncultured Planctomycetaceae bacterium | reverse complement strand
TGCATCAGCTCAAACTCCGTCGGTACCTCTCCCAGCGACTCGACCGCCGTGACCCCGGATCCGCCGAACGGATCCAGCACCGTGTCGCCGGGCGACGAGAAATGAGCGATGTACTTCTGGACCACGTTCCAAGCCCGTTTGGTGAAATAAGGATGGCTGCCGTAGTGGCGCCGGGCCCCTTGCTTGCTCGGCACGAAGGACTGCCGCAGCGGCTCGGAGGGTGGGGAAGTCATGCTACCTCTTCCGGGAAACGGTCCAATTCCCGCAACGCTATGATATCAACATTCCCTCGGAGCACGGCCTGCCCGTCGTGGTGCATGGCGGCGGTGGTATCTGACGATAGGTACAGGGGAGGGCCGCGGCCAGGTTGATTGGCCGATCGGGGTGATTCGATCCTAGGGCCCGGCCGAGACTTGGGGGCCTCCCGAGCGGAGAGACGTGCGACATGCAAGCGGTCAAGGAGCTGATCAAGAGCCGGTACTCCTCGCTGATGTGGAACTCCGGCCTGCTGGGGGCGTGGCTCAAGGTCCGCCCCGGCCGGCACGGCGTGGTCATCCTGAACTACCACCACATCGCCGCGGACATCTTCGCCGATCACCTGCGCTCGCTGGTTCGGGCCTACCGCGTCATCACCCTGGAGGAATGCCGGGCCAGCCTCACCGGGGAATGCCCGGCCCCGCCGAACAGCGCGGTGTTGACGTTCGACGATGCCTATCGGCAGTTTCATGACCAGGTGTTTCCCGTCCTGCAGAGGTTCGAGGTGCCGGCGACGATGTTCGTCCCCACCGCCTCGATCGACCGGCAGGAAGTGCTCTGGTTCAACAAGGTAAAGGCCCTGGTGTACGGCGCCGAGGCCGGGGTGTTACGCATCGGCGAGGTCACCGTTTCTTTGACGGAAGATCGACCGCACGCGTATCACCAGGCGATCGGGATCTTGAACGATCGCCCGATCGATCAGCGCGACGAACTCCTCCGTGACCTGTTCGACAACGCAACCTTCTCGCGGTCTCATCTGCTGAATGATCAGCCCCTTACCTGGGAGCAGATCCGCGAAATGCGCGGGCTGGTCCGTTTTGGCGCCCACACCCAGACCCATCCGAACCTGGCTATCCTCGATCGAGCCATGCAGGTCGACGAAATCGCGGTATCCAAGCAGCGCCTGGAGGCCGAACTCGACTGCCCGGTCCGGCATTTCGCCTATCCCTTCGGTCGACCGGCCAACATCGGCGGTGCCTGCGTGGGCGTGGTCCGGGAGGCTGGTTTCAGTTGTGCCGTGACCACGAACCGCGGGTGCTGCGCGAAGGGCGATGATCTGTTCACCCTGCCGCGCATTGTCTGCGACGGCATCGCGGACGGGCGGATGCTGGTCACCCGCCTGAGCGACCTGTGGGTGTGTATGTCGACCTAGATAGATGCGGAGTGGGTGATGCGCACCAAGGCCGAAGTCCTCCGGCACTTTGACGACCTGGCCGCCGGCGGGCGCTGGGCCGGGCTCTACGACCGCGCGGGCGATGCGGTCACCAACTACAGCTTCATCGTCCGGCGGCGGCGGGTGCAAGAACTGCTCGAGCCGATCGTGCGGCCCGACATGCGGGTCCTGGATGTGGGCTGCGGCACGGGGGTGATGGCTCCCTTCGTGCTCACCAAGGGAGCCCACTACCACGGCTTGGACCTCTCCGAAAGCATGATCGCCCAGGCCGCCGAACGCTGCGGACCCAACGACGCCGAGGCCCCGGCGGAACCAACGGCGGTATTCTCCGTTGGGGATGTAGAGGATCTCCCCTATGCGGATGAGCACTTCGACGTGGTCATGGCCCTGGGGCTGTTCGAGTATCTCGACGACGTGGATTCGGCCGCGGACTCACTCTTGCGGGTAACCAAGCCGGGGGGCACGGTGGTGGTCAGCGTGCCGAGTGCGACCTGTGCCGACGCCCTCGCTTGTCGGGTGTTTTCCCCATTTGTCACGACCGCGGCACGGGCCCTGCGCCAGGTGCTGGGCACCGGCAATCGCCCGGACAACTTCTCCCACCGCAAATCCCGCCCCGGCAAGCTGGACCGCCTCTTCGCCTCCCGCGGGGCCGAGAAATCGGGGCAGTCCTTTTACAATCTGGAGATGGCCTTCTATCCGCTTCGGCGTCTGCTCCCGGGGCCGTCGCTATGGCTGAAAGAGCGGGCCGAACCACACCACGAAGGCCCCCTCCGCCTCTTCGCCACCGCCTACATCGGCCGGTACGTCAAACGCCCGGCGCAGTCCTCGGAGCCCACCTGACAGTACCGCGCAAGGTCACGCCAAAGGCGCCCCAAGAGCCCCCGACCTTGCTCGGGGGCTCTTGAGCGGAATGGCCCCTCACTTCGCGCTGTACTGCTTATCTGATGCGCTTGACGCCCGCCCCACAAAGCGCCACCCCCCCACCGGACTACCGCCCGGCAATCCATTCCTCTAACCGGTCCCGGGCCTCGAAGTCGGGGAGTTGCTCCGGGGGATGCTTCATGCAGACGGCGGAAACCTCCTTCAGCGGGCCGCCGATCCGGCGGTCCAGGGCCAGCTTAGCACAGCGGATGGCGTCGATGGCCATGCCGGCGCTGTTGGGGGAATCCTCGACGCTGAGCCGCAGCTCCAGATCCATGGGCACGTCGCCGAAGCCGCGCCACTCCATGCGCAGGAAGCAGACCTTGTTGTCCTTCTGCCAGGGAACGTAGTCCGACGGGCCGATGTGGATGCAGTCGTCGGGAAGCCGATCGTCGAGCTGCGATTGGACCGATTCGGTCTTGGAGACCTTCTTCGAGCGCAGCCGGGACCGTTCCAGCATGTTCATGAAGTCGGTGTTGCCGCCGGTGTTGAGCTGATACGTCCGATCGAGCCGAACGCCCCGGTCGCAGAGCATGCGCGCGATCACGCGGTGCAGGATGGTGGCTCCGAACTGGCTCTTGATGTCGTCGCCGACGATGGGTACGCCACGCCTGCGGAACTCCTCCGCGAACTCCGGATCGCTGGCGATGAACACCGGCACGCAGTTGACCATGGCCACCCGCGCCTCCAGACAGGCCCGGGCGTAGGTGCGCACGGCATCCTC
>CAZFMS010000414.1:0-3085 GCA_964520125.1 uncultured Planctomycetaceae bacterium | reverse complement strand
GCCAGGGGTTCAGAAGCCGGGGCCAATTCAAACATCTCCTCATCCGCCATGATCGAGACTTGCAGGGCAATGGCCACCGACTCCTCCGGGGGAATTGCCGAAATCATCTCCAGGAAATCATCGCGCCACCGGAGCAGAATGGTCTCCCCCGTGGATCGGTCCGTGAAGACGGTCCCCGGATCGTCAGTCACCTGGTCACCGGGTCCGCTGTACTCGTAGCTCGCCCGGATCCCCGTCGCGGCTTGGATGCCGTCGGCTATGGCCGCATGCCCCGACCCGGGAGAAGAGCCCTGCAGGGCCTCGAGGTCGAAGCCGTCGGCGGGCAGATCGAGTTCGCTCAGCGCCCGCCGGCCCAAGCGATAGCCGGCCACCGCCCAAGGATCCAATTCGCCGTGGACGGCCCGAACGGCCCGCAGCACGCCCCGGACATCGGTCTCCCCTAGAACCCGAAAGGTCAGAGAGGCCTGAAAGCTCTCATACTTGGCCTTTTCAAGGCCGTTGGTCTGGCGCAGCAGACCGGCACTGATGAACGAGTGTCCCGAGCGGGTCAGCAATACGGAAGCCACCCCCTCTGCATCCGTGGCGGTCTGGAAAGCATCATGAGTTCGATCTTCGAGCCCGTCGTGGCTGGCCGACACCGGTAGACCCGGCCAGGGATGGCCGTCCAGCAACACCTTGACTTGAACGGTCGAGCCGGCCCGCCAGTGACACGGGTGCGACAAAGGGATGATCTCCAGATGATAGCCCAGGGGGACCATGTAGCCAGGATCGTACGGATCAGCCGGCTGGACCTCGACCACCGTCTTGACGAACGCCGCGGATCTCTCGGTCAGCATACCGTCGGCGTGCTCGATCAACTTCGGCTTCAGGGCGCAGCCGATGACGTGAATGCCGTTGCCGATGATCGGCTCACGAATGGACAGCCCCCCGTCCCGCAAGGCGTAGCCCGAGACCTCCCGCACCTCGCCCCCGCACAGGTCGCTGAACGTGGCCAGCCGCTCCGGCCCGGTGGGGACCTCGGCATACGGAAACACCTCCCCGCTGACCACCGAGAGCCACAAGGCATCTCCCTCGTTGATCACGCTGTTATCCGCGATCAGCCACGTATCACCGGCCCCTGCCGCCGCCGGGCCGATCAGCAGGATGAGGATTGCCAGGACCTGCATTCGCATCGCTGCACCCGCTCTCTCCGGGCTGGGTATCGGACGAACCCGGCGCCGACGTAACCACCCACTTGTACCGCCCCCCGCCCGAACCGGTCGCAGCGGAGCCCGCCGGCCGGCCGGTGACCCTGCCTCGGCGGGGGACTATACTGGCTGCCGCTATGCGGGTTCCGACTTTTCGACTGGTCATCTGGTGCTGTCTCGCCCTGGGGGTGGTCGTCGCCCACCGCGCGTCGGCTTCATTGTGGTTCGCCATCGCGGTCTCGGCCTTGGTCGGGGCCGGCCTGTTCGCCAAACGGCCCCCCTCACGCGACCTGGACCGCCTGATCGACAGCTTCCGGCGGCTGCGTATCTTGATTGGGCGACCCATCGGCCGGCATCCCTGGCTCACCGCCGCGGTGCTGTTCGTGGCCGTAGCCCTGGCCACCGGGTTACCTTGGTCCGGCGGCATACCGAACCTCGGCCTCCATGCCTGGCACGACTGCGAATCCAACCTGCTCCAGGCCAGGTTGATCGCCGAGGGCCGATTGAGTCGTCCCGGCCTCGAACACCCCGCATTCTTCCGGACCATCCATGTCCTCGTGACCCCGATCTACTGCAGCAAGTACCCCCCGGGCTACCCGGCCCTCATGGCCGCCGGGCTGCGGGTCGGATGCGTCGAATGGATCCCGCCCATCCTGGTCGGCGCCGCCATCGCCGCGAGTTGGTTGTTCGGCCGGAGAATCCTGGGCCGTTGGTTGGGGCTCCTGGGGGCCCTGGCCCTGGCGACCTGCCCCCTGGTCATCGAGTTGGGCATGATCCAAATGTCCAACACCCTGTCCTTCCTCCTGGGGGTGTTGATTTTAGGCCTGTGGGCCAGCCGCGCCCGAGAACCCGGTGTGCCGAGCAGCCGCCGGGGCCTGCTGATCGGACTGCTGCTCGCCGGCATGTTCGTCACCAGGTCGCTGGACGCCGTGGCCCTCGGCTTGGTCCTGGCCGTAGCCCATCTGTCAATTCACGGCCTGGGCCGCGCCGCACCCTGGCGATGGGTGGCCATGATAGGCCTGGGCAGCCTGCCCGGAGCCGTCGGGCTGTTCGCCTATCATCACGCCACCACCGGAGACTGGTTGCGCGGCCCGTACATGATGTACGAACAGCAGCAGAACTACCTCGGCCAGTTCCTCCACGAACAGGTCCGACCTCCGCCCAACCTCGATTCCCTCCCGGTCAATGTGCGTAAGGTCGCCGAGGAGTTCAATCTCCCCGCCCAGCGGGCCCACACCGCGGTGCACCTGCCGGTGGCCGTCGGGGAGCGTTTCGCCGAACTCTCACGCAACCTGGGCCACGCCCTGCTGCTGCTGCCGCTGGCCGTGTTTCCGGCGGCGTTTCGATGTCGGGCGTCGCGGCCCATGCTCGGCCTCTGCGCCGGCTACTTCGCGGTCTACCTGCTCCACGCCTTCAACCAACCGCGCTTCCTGGCCCCGGTCCTGGTCGGCCTGGTCTGGGCCATGCTGGCCGGGCTGGCGGGTGTGAGACCGCGCCGCACCGCCGCCCTGCTGCAAGTCCTGCTACTCCTGCTGCTGGCCACCAGTGCCTTCGCCGCGGTCCACCGGCAGACCACCTCCGGCTTCGACGGGCAGACCCGTCGTTTCCATGACGCCTTGGCGACTCTACCCTCCGGCCCCAAGCTGATCTTCGTGCACTACGCCCCGGACCACTCCTACCACCGCGAGTTCGTGTACAACCAGCCGGACCTCGACCGAGCCGAGCACGTCTTCGCCCACGATCTAGGCGCCCAGCGAAACCCCGAACTCATCGCCGCCTATCCCGATCGCGCTGTATTCATCTACGACGAAGCCGCCCGCAGCATGCGGCCCTATCCCCAGCCCGGATGATTCACCGCGGAGCACGCAGAGATCGCGGAGAAAAGACCAAAGAGGGGT
>CAZFMS010000413.1:0-3091 GCA_964520125.1 uncultured Planctomycetaceae bacterium | reverse complement strand
ACACCTACACCGATCTGCACGCCGATTACACCGCGGCCAGGACCACCAATCTGCGCAGGCGGCTTCGGGGCGTGGCCAGCGGAGGCAGCGGGGCGGACTATCATTACCGAACCGAGGGCGATTATCTGCGGCTGATGGAGATGGCCCGGGCCTTCGAGCGCAATGACATCGTGGTCGGCCAGGGCGTTGGCCGGTTGGTCGACAACGTGTGCCAGGGCGGCAACAAATTAGATGTGGAGACCGGCGACAAGAAGCTGGACGCCGATCTGGCGGCGAAGTTTGCGGAGTGGAGCGCCGACAAAGAGCAGTGCGACCAGGCCGGTGAGCTGGCGCTGGACAAGATGCGTCGGCTGGCGCTACGGCACGTGGTGGTCGACGGCGACGTTTTGTTTTTGCCGCTGAAAGAGCGCGGGACTTTGCAGGCGGTGGAGGGCCATCGGCTGCGCACGCCGCGGAACACCAAGCGGAACGTGGTCCACGGGGTGTTGCAGGACGGGGACCGGCGTCGGCTGGAGTATTGGATCACCCGCGATGACATCGACCCGGCACGCCCGCTGAATAGAGTTTCGGACATCAAGGCTTATGCGGCGCGGGACGCGGCGGGCCACCGCCAGGTGTTTCAGGTTTACAACCCCAAGCGTTTTTCGCAGACGCGGGGGGTGACCGCGTTCGCCCCTATCGCCGACGCGATCGGGATGCACGACGATGTGCAGTTCGCCACTTTGGTCAAGGCCCAGATGGCGGCCTGTTGGGCAATTTTGCGCACGCGATCGGATGATTGGAAGCCGCTGGCCGGCGATGACGGCGACGACGGGGGGGCGCGGCTGCGCGCCGAGACGGCGACCGGGGCGACAAAGGTGCTGGAGGGCTTTTCGCCCGGCATGGAATTCAACGGGGCGCCGGGTGAGACGCTGACCGGTTTTGCACCCAACGTGCCCTGCCCGGAATTCTTTCCGCACGCGATGTTGATCCTGACCTTCATCGCGATCAACTTGAATCTCCCGTTGGCGGTGCTGTTGCTGGATCCCTCCAAGACCAATTTCTCGGGCTGGCGGGGGGCCATGGATCAGGCACGGATCGGGTTTCGGGTGATTCAGGGTTGGTTGATCGAGCAGTTCGATGATCCGGTCTACTGTTGGAAGGTCCGGCAGTGGCTTTCGGAAGATCGGGCCATACGGAAAGCGGCTAAGAGGGCGGGGGTCGACGTCTTCGGTCACCGGTTTAGCCCGCCGAGTTGGGATTACATCGAGCCCAGCAAGGACGCGCAGGCGGATACCACGATCATCAAGGGCCGGCTGAGCAGCCGGCGGCGGGTGTTGGCCAAGCGGGGTTTGGACATTGAAAAGGTCGACGCGGAGATCGTCAACGACAATAGGACGCTCATCGTGATGGCGGTGGAGGCGGCGGAGGAGATCAACAAGAAGCATTCCACCGCGATGGTTGATTGGCGCGAGCTGGTCCACTTCGATCAGAAGGGCAGGAACCAGAGGAGCAAACGGTAGAGGCCGTAGAGGGGCAGGAGGATCAGCCAGGCGGCGAGGCCGCCGAGGTTGGAGTTGAGATAGGGGCGGTAGTTGAGCATGGACGGCATCATAAACCAAAACGGCAACGCGGTCACGAGTGGCGGTGCGACCGCGATCGCGGGTACGGGTGCGGGTGCGGTGTCGGGGGCGGTCGAGGGCGTGGGTGGAGGTAACCTCTCCCCCACCCTGCTCTCCCCCCCCCCACCCGCCGGCATCGTTCCCGCCGCTAGGGGGTTTCCCCTGGATCCGGTCTGGGCGATCGAGGAAACCTACTTCGCAACCCTGCTCAGAACGACTACCCCCCAGATTTTGGAGCGGATTGGCAGCGGCGGCTCTATCGATGTCCAAGTGGCGGACCTGATGGAGGTGGTTGGCCCGGTGGCGGTGATCGACGTGGTGGGCGTGCTGACCAAAGCCCCTAGCTGGTTCGGCGGGTCGGCAACGCTGGTGATCATCGAGGCGTTGGCCCAGGCCTTAGCCGACCCGGACGTGAAGGCGATCCTGCTACGCGTCGACTCGCCCGGCGGCGTGGTGGACGGCATGGCCCAGGTGGGCGATGCGGTGTGGGCGGCACGCAAGTTGAAGATGGTGGTGGTCCAGGTTACGGGCATCGCGGCTTCGGCGGCCTATTACATTGCCAGCCAGGCGGAGCACATCTACGCCGAGCGGATGGACCTGGTCGGCTCGGTGGGTGTGCGGGCGATCATTTACGATTGGTCGCGGTACTTCGCCAGCGAGGGCATTGAGGCCATCCCGATCAAGACGGGCGAGTTCAAGACTGCCGGGGCGACGGGTACCAAGCTGACCGAGAGGCAGCAGGCCTACTTCCAGGGGATTATCGACGGGCATTTCGCTGATTTTGTGGCGATGGTGGCCCGCGGGCGGGGCATGAGCGAGAAGGCGGTACGGGAAAGCGCCGACGGGCGGGTCTTTCTGGCGGAGGACGCGGCGGCGCGGGGCTTGATAGACGGGATCCAGACATTTGACGAGACGCTGGCACAACTGGCCGGCGGCGGTGGTCGCCGCGGGACGGGACGGGCCGGTGGGTTACGAGAACAGGAGAACGCGACCATGGGCGGTAATGTAGCAGACGGTGACACACAGACGACACAGCAAACAACGGCCTCGGCCGCGGAGGCGGCGGCCAAGGCAGCGGCGGCCGCCAAGACGGAAACGGTCTCGGCCTCGGCCCCGGCCGGGGGCGGGGGCGGGGGCGCGGCCCCGCCGCCGGCGACGCTGGGTGAGCTGAAGACGGCTTTCCCTAACAGCGACGCGGCCTTTCGCGAGGGGTGTTTGGAGGCGGGGGCGACTCTTCAGACGGCCCAAGGTCGGTGGATAGCCCACCTGGAAACGCAGGCCGAGGCGCGCGACAAGAAAATCGAGGATCTGGAGGCGAAGGACAAGCGGCCGGGGGTGGAGGCGTTGGGCGGTGGCGGTGGAGGCGGCGCGGGCTCGGGCGGCGAGGCGGCGGGCGGTGGCAGTGCCACCGAGCGGTTTGACGCTGCGGTGCAGACGCAGATCGACGCGGGGAAGTCCAAGGTCAAAGCGGTCTCGGCGGTTGTGGCCGC
>CAZFMS010000412.1:0-3092 GCA_964520125.1 uncultured Planctomycetaceae bacterium | reverse complement strand
CCCGCTGTACGCGGCGGTCCTCCACGGCTGCGCCGCGGGCCGGCATCAGGAGGCGCTAATCGAGGTGTATTGTCGGCGGATTCAGAGGGGGGATAAGTCCTTTAGCGCCACGAAGCTCGGGGCCTTCGGCGCTGATTTAGGCGCGCTGGCGGGGCTGTTCGAGGAGCCCTGGCGGCGGCCAGTGGCATGCTTGAATGAGGATGCTCAGGCCTTCGTACTCGGCGAAGCGGGCTTCGACCTGCGAGCACTCGGCCGCCTGACGGAGGCGGTGGAACCGATGCGGGCCGGGCTTGAGAGACGAATCGCACAAGAAAACTGGAACAGCGCCGCTAGAACAGCCGGGAATCACAGCGAACTCTACCTGACGCTGGGCCGGATCCCAGAGGCGATAGACTCCGCGAAGCAGAGTGTCGATTTCGCCGACCGGAGCCATGATGCGTTCATGCGATTGTACGATCGAACGACGCTGGCCGACGCGCTCCATCACGCCGGGCGGGCGTCGGAGGCCCAGGTCCAGTTTCAGGAGGCCGAGCGGATGCAGAAGGAGTGGCAGCCGCCGTATCCGCTCCTCTACTCCTTGCAGGGCTATCGATACTGCGACCTGTTGCTGGCCCGGGGAGATCATCAAGGCGTGATCGAGCGGACGACACAGACATTGGAATGGGTCAAGAAACAGAAATGGCTCCTCGACATCGCCCTCGACCACCTCTTGCTCGGCCGAGTGATGCTGTGCAGGGCTCGGGCGGAAGGGACGGACGCCTGCAAGAAGGCGTGGGCCTACATCGATCTGGCGGTGGATGGCCTCCGGGAGGCCGCGGCGCAAGAGTTCATCCCCCGTGGGCTTCTGGCGCGGGCAGCGTTGTACCTGTTCACCGGCGATCACGACGACGCCCGGGCCGATCTGAATGAGGCGCTGGTCATCGCCACGCGCGACCCGGCGGGGCCGATGAAGCTGTTTGTTACCGACTGCCATTTGGGCTATGCCCGGCTGGCGTTGGCGGAGGAGAAGGCCGCAGTCGCCCGAGACGAACTCGCCCAGGCCCGAGCACTCATCGAGGAAACCGGGTATCACCGCCGCGATAAGGAGTTGGCGGAGCTTGAAAAGGGGGTCGAGTGATCTAGGCACGGGCAAGCCCCATTCCGCAATCCAGCCCAATCCACATCCGTCAATCGTCAATCCCCACTCCGCATTCCGCAACCCGCGATTCCTCCGCCCCCTCAGAGAACGGGGAGCAAGACTACTGGTTATCTTGAGAGAAGGAGCCTCACGGATGTCGCCACCGCTGTCAGAGCAGGCGATCGACAGGGATTGTGCGCCCCTCAGCCGCGGGGGCCGAGACTTTGCGGGCGTTTGCGGGCGTTTGCACTTTTTTTTATTGCCCGCCGCACACCTGCCGCCCCCGGGGTGAAAAAAATGCTGTCCGCAGGAGAAAAAATGACCCCTGGCCGAAAGCTGAAAGCTGACTGCTCTTCAAATTCCGGCAAATACCGGCAAATGTCACTTTTTTTGTGAGTGAACTTGCCCGGGTGCAGAATTCGCAGAGCTGGGTGGCCCGGGTTGTTTCAACCTGGGATCTCGATTCGATCTCGCTCCGGCCGTGATCGTAGCAACCACCATCGGCGAAGAGGCAATCGCTCCCCCAGGTTCGGAGAACCTGGGCCACCCGTCGCACCCGTGGGTGGAGTTGTCTAGAGGCCGATGTCTTCGTTCCAGAGTTTGGGGTTGGCGTGGATGAAGTCGGTTAGCAGGCGGAGGCAGGCTTGGTCGTTGAGGATGACTAGTTCCACTCCGCGCTGCTGGAGGTAGGACTCCGGGCCCTGGAAGGTCTGGTTTTCGCCTATGACGATCCGCGGGATTCCGTAGAGGAGGGCGGTGCCGCTGCACATGTCGCAGGGCGAGAGGGTGGTGTAGAGGGTTGCCCGGCGGTAGTCGGCGGCCTTTAGTCGGCCGGCATTTTCCAGGCAGTCCATCTCGGCGTGGAGGATGGGGCTGCCTTTCTGGATGCGCTGGTTGTGGCCGCGGCCGGCGACTTGTCCGTCTATGACCAGGGCGGCGCCGATGGGTATGCCGCCTTGGGCCAAGCCTGCTCGGGCTTCTTCGAGGGCTACTGCCAGGAACGGGTCCACGATTCTCCTCCCAGCGGTCGTTTCTCGGACCGTATTGGCCGGCCGGTCGGGCTTCGCCGATAAGGACAGGACCAGCCGATTGTATTCGCCCTATCGTGCATCGGGCGAGGCCGGCAATCTCCCGGGCGGCCGTGCATTCCTCTCTTACTGTTTGGCGAGCGACTATCGTAGCCGGTCGGCCGGCCGGTCGATAGTAGCTACGATGAAGCTCGATGATCCTAAATGGTGGGGCCCGGCGACGACCTGCTTCTTCGTGGTGTGGTTGGCCTTGTTGGCCTGCGGACCGGCCAAGATGTTGGGCGACCCCGGTACGCTGTGGCACACGGTGGTGGGCGAGCGGATGTTGCAGAGCGGCGAGCTGGTCCGCACCGATTCCTTCAGCTTCACCTGCGGCGGCCAGCCCTGGATCGCCCAACAGTGGCTCGGCGAGATCGCCATGGCCTTGCTATATCGGTTGGGGAAACTGGACGCCCTGGTCCTGGCGACGGTGACTCTCCTGGCGGCGACGTATGCCCTCTTGGCAGGCCGCTTCTTTCGGGCCGGGCTGCCGTGGCTCGCCGCGGCGGTGTTGATCACCCTGGTGATCGCGGCCAGCAGTTATCACTTTCTGCCGCGGCCCCATATCGTGACCATCGCCCTGATGGCCGGGATGTTCGGGCTGCTGTCGGACATCGAGGCCGGACGTCGCAGCGGGCGGTGGTTGTTGGTTCTGCCGGTGCTCTACGTGGTGTGGACCAACATCCACGGCGGGGCTCTGGGCGGCATCGCTACGTCCACGTTGGTCCTGCTGGCCTGGCTGGGGTGGCACTATCTGCCCGGGGCGCGGCTCAAGGGCAACGGCCGACCGGTCGCCGGGGCCGCGATCATCGGGGTGGCGGCCGGCCTGTCCTTTGTTGCCGTGCTGGTGAACCCCTACGGCCCGGCCCTGCCACGGGTCTGGGTGGGGCTGATGAGTTCCGAGGTCC
>CAZFMS010000411.1:0-3140 GCA_964520125.1 uncultured Planctomycetaceae bacterium | reverse complement strand
GAGAAACTGGTGGCTGTCCGTTCAAGTCCAGGCGAAAGACGCCTTCCCCACTCGTGGCAGCATACAGGTGATGCCCATCCGAGGAGATCCCGAGACCCGTGGTCGATCGAGTTGTCAGCCCGTTGTTGATCTGCTCCCAGGTCTCCCCGCCGTCGCTTGAGCGGTAGACTCCGCTCATCAGATCTGAGATATAAATGATCTGTGGGTTGGTGGGATCGTACAGAATGTCCCGGATCGAGCTGTTGGGCTGCAGGCCGGCAGCAATTTGCTTCCATGTCTGCCCGCCATCTTCGCTGGTATATAAGCCATGTCCCTCAACACCACCCATCAATTGCCGGGAATCTTGGGGATGTATGACAATAACACCCACTCTGGTTTCATCAGTCAATCCAGCCATCAGCATCCAAGTTGCACCTCCATCGGTTGTCTTGAACAGCCCCCCCTGTGTGGCAGCGTATACTACCTGGGCATTCACTGGGTCCACAGCCAAGTCAATGAGCCCCAAATTATCTATATTTGAATCATTGGCGAAATCCCACATCGTTCCTCCATCGTGGGATACATAAACACCATTCCCAGATGGGCAAGTCGCTTCAGCATTAAGGAGACATATGGGATGGGCTCCGCCTGTGAAGACGATGTTTGGATCGGAGGGAGCGAAAACTATTGTCGCGGCGATTGCATAGGCAGGGCTCCGGCGAACTTCCCAGCTTGAGCCGCCATCGAACGACTCCCAGATGGTTTCTTCGCTGACCAACAGGTGCTTGGAGTCAGACGGATCAACGGCAATCCCTCCCCATTCACCTCCCCATACTGGCTGATCGGTTGGGGGATAACGCATGCCGTGCCAAGAATCCCCGCCGTCGCTGCTGGACCAGATACCAGTGCGTCCCGCCACGTAGATCTGCGCTGAATTGTTTGGATCTACTGCCACGCTTACGATTTGCGCACCGGTATATCCATCGCTGGCGTTTACCCAGGTTTTCCCGCCATCTTCACTCAGGAAATTTCCCCCCAGGTAGTTGTTCGTAAAGATGCGATTGGGATCATTGGGATCACATTGCAAATCAATCGGGGTCCCGGCCAGAATCCCCGGTGGTCCCCATCCTCGCCCATCCTGCCCGGCGACAAGCGTCCAGGTCTCCCCAGCGTCTTCGCTGCGGTACACAAAAACGGTACTGGCGGCATAAGCAATATTGGGATCTGACGGGCACATTTCTACCGCACTGAACCCGCCTGCAGCTATTACCTGTGTCCAGGTTTCACCACCGTCGGTTGTGCGATAGACGCCCATGGGTGACTTCAGGTTGTTTTCCTCTAGGTAAGAAGGATATAGCTCGGCTATAACTTTCCCAGTTGCCGCGAGTAAGATATCGGGGTTATCAGGATGCATGAATAAGCTGCCAACGTAAAGGAAATTAAGACCATTGGCCTCGTTGAGTACCCGCCATGTCTCCCCGCCATCGGTGGATTTAAGGATCCCAAGACCGCCATAAGGATTGGGGGATGCTTCCAGTCCTTCATTGACCGCTCCCCGGTCGAAGATCCCGGTTGAGACATAAAGAATATCGGTGTTCTCCGGGTTGATCCACATGTAGCGCGCCAGGCTGGAGGGTATCCCGCCATCCCAGAGGAGTTCCCAGTTCTCGCCGCCGTCGGTGGTCTTGTACACAACTCCACCAATCGCAGTGCTCCAGACTTCAGATCCACCGTTCGGTGTGTCTGCTATCTCACCCATAGCGTAAACAACGTCGGAGATATTTGGATCCACGGTGAAACCTCGGAAAGTGAGAGCATCATACTCGCTTGTCATTTGTCTTACGCCAGCATCTTTTTGGGTCCAGTTCGATCCTCCATCAGTAGACTTATAGATATGTCCAGTCTTGTCAGTCCCAGCCCAGATGATCTGGGAATTGTGTGGATCGATTGTTAGACTGAAGATGGGCCGCCAGTCACCTGTGGGGCCAAGTTGTCTTGGAATACCCTCGTTGCTAGTCGACCAGGTGAGACCATCGTCAGTACTCGTATGCACCCCGGCAAAATTGTCCGTCACGAACCATGTGGTTGGATTGTTGAATTTATAGCGGATATCGTAGCCAATTCCCCCTGGCGGCCCACCCGTGCGCACCCAGGTGAGATCAGTTGTGGATGAAGGTCCTGTAATCTCAGAACTTTGGGTGGGTTGTTCTTCTGTCAGCGCTGTTTCCGTGGGAACTAGGGTTTCCTGACCAGGTTCCTCTGGTGGAGGTGCTTCCCCCAGAGGACGCACGGATAGATCATCAAAGTCCCCCATAGCTTCCCCCTGAACAGCTAGTGCAATACTGCCAGGTGGGAGCGGATCGGGGTCAGAAGTAACCAGGACAAGTTGACCGTTGAGGAGGATTTCGTTATGCGCTCCGATGCTAAACACCTCAACAAAAAACCACTCTCTTGGTTGGATAGGTTCAATCATCTCCTGCGCGATGGGTTCTCCTGTTTTGTATAGGGTTATCTTATCCCCCCTGATGTGGATTGCGTACTCTCCTGTTTCCGATACGCGGTAGCTGACAATTATAAATCCGGCGCCTTCCAAACGAGCACGTACACCAAGGTTGAGGTCACTCCAGTCTCCACCATGCGAAGCATATCCACTTAAGTCGATGTGCAAAACTCCTTCCACCACCTCAGCGTTGAGGGATCGTTCCCAACCAGGCAAGGTTGGGTAGTCAAAAGTCTCGTTAAAACCTCCCTCTTGAGCCTTAACAGAAATAGTCACCAAGGCAACCAAAATGATTAATATTGTTCCTGCCCATCTTATTCTAATTCGTTGATGACGATTCATTATTTTCCTCCTGATAATTCTTGCGTCTAATTCAAAATAACTGTCTGCTGCGAGATTAGAATATCTGGCGTACTCCAGCCTTTTTGCTCTATTAGCTCGATGAACGCTCGACGAAAAATCAGACTGATATCAAGATTAACCTTCCCTTCTTCCGGTGCGGTAAACCTGTATGTAGTGATGTCTGTCTCTAGCGCCGGGATACGATTGTCACTCAGCACGCGAGTTGGATTCCAGTATGCTCCTGTTGGAGAAATCTCCGTCCAAATTTCCTGTAAAACTTTGGCATAAACCGTACCGGGTAGCCCGGCATAATAACCCT
>CAZFMS010000410.1:0-3175 GCA_964520125.1 uncultured Planctomycetaceae bacterium | reverse complement strand
GATGTGCTCATGCCCGTACTATATCATGCCTGTCAAGAAAAATTCCCAAACTCAGAGCGGACCAGTATCAACGCGGCTCGGCCTCTTCCGAATGGTACGCGGAGCGGACCCTACATGACTGTGCGGACCAGTATCAACTCTTCCGAATGGTCCGCGGAGCGTATCCTGCATGACTTCGGCAGAAACCGGGCCGAGGACGGCCCGGCTCACTCGAACCCTCAAGCCAACAATGACAGAGCACTAGCCCTATCGGCCCTCGAATCGCGGGGGCCGTTTGTCGAGGAAGGCCCGGACGCCTTCCTGGTGGTCGTTGGTCCGCCCGGCGACGGCCTGCAACTCCGCCTCCAGGGCGAGTTGGCCTTCGAGGTCGGCGGTCCAGGCGGCGTTGAGGGCCCGCTTGGTCAGGCCGATGGCTCGGGTGGGCAGGCCGGCCAGTTTCTCGGCCAGCTTAGTGGTTTCGGTCGGCAGCTCGGCGTCAGGTACGACCTGGTTGACCAGGCCGAGCTGTAAGGCCTCCCGAGCCTCGACCTTGCGGCCGGTGAAGGCCAGCTCCGCGGCCCGGCCCGCCCCGACCAACCGCGGCAGCATGAACGTGCTCCCACTGCCGGGTACCAGCCCGATCTTGACGAAGCCTTGAACCAGAATGGCCGACTCGGCGGCGATGCGCAGGTCGCAGGCCAATGCCAGGCTGCAGCCCGCTCCTATGGCCGCCCCGTTGACCGCGGCGACGACCGGCTTCTCCATGGTCCGAATCTTGGTGATCATCGGGTTGTACTCGTTGCACAGGCGCTGCCCGAGTTCGAGGGGCTGCTCGCCTTCGTAGCGGTCGGCCAGTTCGGCCAGGTCCTGTCCGCTGCAGAAGGCCCGGCCCGCTCCGGTGATCACCACACATCGAACGGCCTCATCGTCGTCCGCATCTCGAACCGCCTTCTCCAACGCGGCGATCAGCTCTCCGTTGAAGGCGTTGCGCACGTCGGGGCGGTTCAGGGTGATCGTCCTGACGCCCGCTTGATCCCCTACTAAAACGATCTGACCACCATCACTCATCGGTTGCGTCACTCCATGTCGGTCGGCCCCTGGCTGTCAGGGGCAATCTCTCGGTGCTCCGATGTAATGGACCGCCCAGCCGGCGAAATCGGATGATCACGTCGTCCCCCAGTGTAGCTCACCGAGCTACGGCCCTTTCGGCTCGATCCGAAAGAGGGCCTGGCCAAACTGCACCTCGGCGGAGTCCTCCGCGAGTATCTCGACGATCCGGCCCTGGTCGGGCAGGCCCAGCCCGCCATAGGTAATGTGGTGGAAACACTTCATGACCTCCACCAGCCCCAGCATGCTCCCCGGACTCACCTCCGATCCGACCTCCACATACGGCGGTGAATCGGGAGACGGGCGGCGGTAAAAGATCCCGTCGGAAGGGGCCCCGACCGAAACCAGGCCTTCGTCCTGGGCCGTGCCGTCACGACCACCTGATCCGGTGGACGCATCCGGTCCATCGGCCCCGGCCTGCAAGACCCGCGGGTCGAGGCGGGCGATGGGCTGGCCGTAGGCGACCGGGGTGAAGGCATTGGGAATGAAGGCCTCGGTGACCCGGCCGTGTACGTCGCGCGGCAGGCGCAGAACATGACGCACGTTGAGGACCTTCATGCTGATGATGCGGTCAAAGGGATTCAGAAAGATCCCCACCTTCGGGGCCCCGTCGGCCATGCCCACGATGGGCGAGGTCACCAACAGAGTCTCGGGATCGCTCTGGTCTTCTTGCACTCTGGCGATGATGGTCTTTTCGGCCATGTCTTCCTACTGCTCGTCATCGCGGAGAATCGCCGACTGCGCGACATGATTCTCCGCCTACCCCGAAAGATCGGTCAGCACTTCGAGATCGTGCATCGACCATATCCGGGGGTTCTTGATTCGTCGGTAACCGATGCTCTGGTAACACATCTCGACCAGGGTCATCAGATAGTCACGCAATTCGTGGACCGCCACGATCTCGTCGGTGTCCATCTGCCGGGCGGTCTTGTAAGGGTCCATGTCCGCCTCGATGCGATCTTCCACGGCCTTCATGCCGGCCTCGATGTTCGCTCGATCCTTGGGGTCCTTGGTGACAATGTGGAAGTTGTCATCGAGTTTGGTTCCGAATGCGCCGATGGCCAGGGTCCGGCCCTCCATCACCGCCAGGCGGGTCAGCGGCGTGGAGATCTGGACGATAGGCTCATAAGGCAGGCCGGTCATGGCGTAGTAGCCCGCCCCGGAGGCCTTGCGCAGGAGCACGGTGATCATGGGCACGGTGTTGGTGGAGTTGGTGTAGAGCAGGTTCGAGCCGTAGCCCAACAGCCCGTGCTTCTCGGCCTCCACGCCGATGTCGAATCCGGAGATGTCCTGCAGCCAGATGATGGGGATGCCGTCGGAATCGCAGGACCGCGAGAACTGCGAGATCTTGGCAATGCCCTCACGGTACAGCAGCCCGCCGGGCCGGGTTCGGTCTTTCAGCTCCGGATGAGGCGTGAGCTGTTGGTTGTTGGCGATGATCCCCACGTATAGGCCGTTGATGCGGGCGATGCCGGTGACCATCTCCTCGCCGGTATGGGGCAACAGCTCCCAAAAAAGGGAGCTGTCCACCAGCCGGGCGATGATCTGGTGGATGTCGTAGACCACCCGATGGTCGACCGGCAGGAGGCCGTTGATCTCCCGCGGCGAGAAGCGGGGCTCAGCGGGCGAGAATCCGTGACGGTAATAGGACGCGGCGCTGGCCGGCAGCTTGGCCACCTCCTGGCGGATACGCACGATCATGGTCTGGTCGTCCGGAACCCGCTCGTCGGCGCAGTTGGACAGGTGCACGTGTACGTCCGGCCCGCCGATGCCCAGCGAGGTTATCTTCTGGGCCTTGGCTCCCTTAACCAGGGCGGCCCCGGCGATGACCATGTAGGCCTGCTCGGTCATGAACAGCTTGTCGGAGATAAGGGGCATGTAGCCGCCGCCGGCGATGCAGTCGCCGAGCACCCCGGCGATCTGGGGAACCCCGTTGGCCGAGAGCAGGGCGTTCATCTTGAAGATGTAACCCGCCCCGGTCCGGCCCGGGAAGGTCCGCGACTGCTCCGGCAGGTAGAGCCCCGAGCAGTCCACCAGGTAGATCACCGGCAGTCGCAGGCGGAGCCCGACTTCCCCTGAGACATTATTA
>CAZFMS010000409.1:0-3184 GCA_964520125.1 uncultured Planctomycetaceae bacterium | reverse complement strand
TCGACGAGACGGTTCGCTCGCTGTCGGCGCACGTGGGCTGGGACATCACCAAGGGCGCTGCGCGGTAACCGCACAGTCCGCCCCCGGCTACGGTCAGTGGCACGCGTTGGGGGTGGGGTGGATGAGCCGTCTTGCGGACTTGTCCGTCCCCCACCCCTGGAAGGGGCGGGGCACCCGCGCAAGAGTCGGGGCTGGGCCCCGGGCTAGAGCATTCTGAGAATAAATGTGGCACAGGCGTCTCACCTGTGTCCTCACCGCCGAGACGGCGGTGCCGCAAGAACCGGGAGCGACCGGCCTCGACTCGTCGCTACACTCAATCGTAAAATGCTATAGGGCTCCGGGTACTGGTGTCGTGGGGGGCCGCACCCTGACCCGGACGGTCGCGGTTCTGATCGTGCTAGGCGTTCACCGCTCCCTGACGGTCGCGGCTCTGATCGTCCGCTTGCGTCGCCCGTTCGGGGCGGGGGGTTATTGCTGGAGTTTTTTGGCTTTTTCTACGGCTTCGTCTACGGAGCCGATGTACATGAAGGCTTGTTCGGGGAGGGCGTCGTGTTTGCCGTCGCAGATTTCTTCGAAGCTGCGGATGGTGTCGTCTAGTTGGGTGTAGTTGCCGGGGAAGCCGGTGAAGACTTCGGCGACGTAGAAGGGCTGGCTCAGGAAACGTTCGATCTTGCGGGCCCGGGAGACGATCAGCTTGTCGTCCTCGCTCAGCTCCTCGACGCCGAGGATGGCGATGATGTCTTGCAGGTCGCGATAACGCTGCAGCAGCTTCTGCACGCGCTGGGCGCAATCGTAGTGCCGTTGGCCGACGTATTGGGCGTCCAGGATGCGGCTGGAGGAGGCCAGGGGGTCGATGGCCGGGTAGATGCCCTTTTCGGAGATGTTGCGGGCCAGGACGATGAAGGCGTCCAGGTGGGTGAAGGCGGTGGCCGGGGCGGGGTCGGTGAGGTCGTCGGCGGGGACATACACGGCCTGGACGCTGGTGACGGCGCCTTGGTTGGTGGAGGTGATGCGTTCCTGGAGTTCGCCCATCTCGGTGCCTAGGGTGGGCTGGTAGCCGACGGCGCTGGGCATGCGGCCGAGCAGGGCGGAGACTTCGGAGCCGGCCTGGCTGAAGCGGAAGATGTTGTCGATGAAGAGCATGGTGTCGGCCCCGGACTCGTCGCGGAACCATTCGGCCATGGTCAGGCCGCTGAGGGCGACGCGGAGGCGGGCCCCGGGGGGTTCGTTCATCTGGCCGAAGACCATGGCGGTGTGCTCGATGACTTTCTTGATCTTGCCCTCGGTGTCTTTGAACTCGGCCTCTTGCATCTCGAGCCAGAGGTCGTTGCCCTCGCGAGTCCGTTCGCCGACGCCGGCGAAGACGGAGTAGCCGCTGTGCTCGCGGGCGATGCGGGCGATCATCTCCTGGATGATGACCGTTTTGCCCAGGCCGGCCCCGCCGAAGAGGCCGGTCTTGCCGCCGCGGACGAAGGGGGCCAAGAGGTCGATGACCTTGATGCCGGTGACCAGTGGTTCGGTCTTGGGGATCAGGTCGGCGAAGTCGGCGGGTGCGTGGTGGATGGGGCGGCGATCTTTGGCGGAGACGGAACCCAATCCGTCGATGGGCTCGCCGAGCAGGTTGAAGACTCGACCGAGGACTTCCATGCCGACGGGGACGGTGACGGCCGATCCGGTGTCGTGGATTTGCGAGCCGCGTTTGAGGCCGTCGGTACTGCCCAGGGCCACGGCCCGGACTCGACCGCCGCCCAGGTGGCTGGCGACCTCGCAGGTGAGGACCTCGCTCTTGGTCTGCTTGCCGACCTTGCGTTCGACGTTGACGGTCAAGGCGTTGTAGAGGTCGGGCATTTTGTCTTCGGGGAATACGGCATCCAGGGTGGAGCCGATGACCTGGGTGACTCGGCCCGCGTTCAGGTCGGTGGCAATCATCTCAGCTTCTCCAATGATATCCGTCAATCGACTCGGCGGGGCAATTCCCGTTTCGCCCAGGGGGTGCCGCCAGCCATTTTGCTTTCACAATTTGCAATTCGCTATCCGCCATTTGGCATTCGCTATTACTTCAGCGCTTCTGCTCCGCCGACGATGTCCAGGAGTTCGAGGGTGATCTGGGACTGGCGGGCCCTGTTGAACTGGCGGGTTAGTAGTTTGATCATGTCGCCGGCGGAATCGGTGGCGGCCTTCATGGCTACCATTCGGGCGACCTGTTCGCTTACTGCGGCATCGGTGAAGCACTGGAACAACCGCACCTTTAGGGTCTGAGGCAGCAAGGTACCGAGCAACTCGGCGGGCGGCGGGGAGAATTCGTATTGGGCCCCCGCGGGGGCCGGTGCTGCCGCGGCATCCGGGGCCTGGTCAGCCTGGTCGTCCAGGTTGCTCAACGGGAGGAGGCGGGTTACCTCCGGGAGCTGTCGGCCGGTGGAGATGAAGCGCATGTAGGCAACGCTGATGGAGCCGAACTCCCTAGCCTCATAGCGGCGCATGAACTCGGCGGCGATGGGCTCGACCTGCTCGAAGCGCGGGAGATCGTCGACCTCGGTGATGTCCCGATCAACCTGGCGGCCCAAGAACCTGAAGTATGCGTTGCCCTTCTTGCCGACCACGTGCAGCTCTTGGCGGCGGGGCTCATGTTCCTTCAGGTGGGCCAAGGCCTTGCGCAACACGCCGGCGTTGTATCCGCCGCACAGGCCGCGATTCGAGCTGATCACCAGCAGCAGGTCCTTCTCGGCTTCGGGGTTCTCCTGCATCAGCGGATGACTGATCTGGCCTTCGGCGGCGGCGGACAGCTCGCCGACGAGTTGGGTGATCTTCTGGGTGTAGGGTTTGGTGGCCATGGCCCGGTTGTAGGAGGACTGGAATCGGGCGGTGGCGATCAACTGCATCGTCTTGGTGATCTTGCGGATGTTGGTCACCGTCTTGCGACGTTTGACGATTTGTCGAGCCTTGGCCATGAATGCCCTCGTGGGGAGACGGATAATAGCGAATGGCGAAAGAGCGATTGTCGGGGCAACGGGCCGCCACAGTCGTCATTCGCTCTTGATGATCAGTTATTCCTCGAATCGGGTCTTGAAGCTCTTGATAATCTCCTGAATCTTCGAATCCAGGGCCTCGTCGATGCTTCCCTTTTTGGTTAGTTCCTCCCACACCTCGGGTAGTTCGTCGCGGAAGTGTTTGAGCATCCGTTGCT
>CAZFMS010000408.1:0-3184 GCA_964520125.1 uncultured Planctomycetaceae bacterium | reverse complement strand
ATCAGCCGGTGTACCTCCCGCAAGCGGTACCTGATGAAGATCCCCTGAGTGGGCGCCGCCGGGCTCGGATAGCACATGGTCGTCGAAATCACCGACATGGCCGGCCACCATACGGGCTGGGCCTGGATCAGAGAAGGCGGATAGCCGCGGGGCCGGCGATGGGGAGGTCACTGGGAGACACCCCCGGTCGCACGTTAACATGACCGTGGTGATACATGCCCAAGGCCCGTCTACTAATCGATGGAGCGCTGCGTGGCCCGGCCAACATGGCCCGGGACGAGGCCTTGCTGCAAGCTTGTACCGTCGTCGATGCCCAGCCTGTGCTGCGCTTCTACGCCTGGTCGCCGGCCACCATCTCCCTGGGCTACTTCCAGGATTATGCCGATTATGAAGGCCTCCCCCCGCCGGCCGGCGATCTACCCGTCGTCCGCCGGACCACCGGCGGCGGGGCGATCCTCCACCACCTGGAGTTGACCTATGCCCTGGTGGTCCCCGCAGAACACCCGCTGATCAGGCACCGTCCGAACCACCTCTACACGCTCGCCCACCAGGCCATCATCAACACCATCGGCCATGGCGCCCGGCTGCTGGGCGACGAGCCCGACGCCGGTGGCGGCGCCCCGACCATCACCGATCCCGGATCAGCAAGCCCCGTGCCCCAATCGTCGATTGCTGATCCCCAACCGTCAATCACCGATCGTCTATCGTCCGTCGCCCGGCCGGCCTCGTCGCGCCGCGGACCTTTCTTCTGCTTTCAGCGGCGGCACGCACTGGACGTGGTGATCGACGACGCCAAAGGGCCCGGGGGCGTCTCCAAGATAGCCGGCTCCGCTCAACGCCGGACGGCCGGCGCCATCCTCCAACACGGCTCGATCATCCTGGATTCCCGATATGCCCAGCAGCCGGTGGCCACCTGGTCGGATATCGACGCCCCGATCACCTTCCAGCAGGCCGCCGAACGTCTGGCCCCGGCCTTTGCCGAAAGCCTGGAAGGGACGTTCACGCGGGATTCCTGGTCCGACGAAGGGTTGAACCTCGCCGCGGCGATCGAACAGCGTTACGCCGGTCCCGCCTGGACGGTCCACCGCAGACGTTAAGCCGCGTCCCGCAACACTTCCGGCAGCACCCGCAGCAGGGCCGCCAGGACCACGATGATCAGGGCCAGGACGACGTTTACCGCCATCCAGGTAGCCGCCTTCTTGCGGAGGCCGTCGAACACCGGCGCCCGGCCGAGTAAGGCGCTGCCGAGAGTGAAGACCGACAGGGACAGGATGATCTTGGTTCCCATCAGGGCATGGTAGAGCGGCTGGCCGCTGTGGACCGGGCTCTCGTTGTGGAGGTAGTTGTAGAATCCGCTGACCAGCAGGGCGGCCGCGGCCAGCATGAACAGCCACAAGAAGCGTCGGCGAACGTCATCCCGCAGACCTGCCTGGGCGTCCGCAGGCAATGCCCGCATGGAGGGCAGGAGCGCGAATCTTGCAAAGATCGACCCACCCAAAGCTATGATGGCCCCGGTGATGTGTAGAATCCGCACGACCAGGTTCAGAACGTTCACGTCATCCATGAGGCAGGACCTCCGATCCAGAGAGTTTCACTTAAACTGTGGTTCGCAATCTCGTGCTGCCTCTGCGCTCGAAAGGCCGCGCGGGCTGAAGCCCGCGGCTCGTGGATGTCGCAGAATCGCACCCGGCCATCCAGTCTGCTAGGCGCCCAACCTCTCCGCTCCTGGGTGTCCGATCTCTCCGAGGGTGGGGGACAGATCATGACGGTAGTTCACGTATTCTCCGGGCGCCCGCGGTAGACCGACTAGGTAATCCTCGCCGCGTATTCGCCAAGCTCCCGACGAAAGTCCCTCAACTGGATGCCGAACATCTCCTCCACGGGCCCCACGTCACAGACCGAGTCCTCCTGCGACATTTGCACCTGATCGACGTTGAAGCGCATGTACCGGGGCAGGATCGGCAGTTTCATGAACGTCATGGCCAGCAGCTTGGCGACCGGCACCGGCTGGCCCACCACCGGCTTCCAGGCCTTGGCATCGGGGATCTTCTCGCGGCAGATGCGGTAGAGTTCCTTCCAGGTGATGGCCTCGGGTCCGCCCAGCGGGAAGGCCTGGCCGATGGTCGCCGGCAAGGACAAGGCCCCCACGAAACACCGGGCCACGTCACGGACCGACACTGGTTGGATCCGGCCCTGCCCGTCTCCGAAGTACGGGATCAGCGGCATGTAGGGAGCACAGGCCAGCCTCCGCATCAGCCGCATGAACTCGCCGTCCGGCCCGTGGATGACGCTGGGCCGGAAGATCGTCCAGTCCAGCCCGCTGCTCCGCACGCATTCCTCGGCCGTCCACTTGGTCTGGTGATATCGACAGGCCGCCCCCGGCCGGGTCCCCAGAGCCGACATGTGCACCAGCCGCCGCACACCGGCCTCCTGACAGGCCTCCACCACCCGCTGGGTTCCCTCGGCGTTAATGCGCTCGAAGGTCTGGCGCTTCAAGGGCTGTTCGGCGATGATGCCCACCAGGTGGATCGCCGCGTCCGCCCCCCGGGCCGCCTCGCCCAAGGCCTCATCGTCGAACAGCTCGCCGCCAATCCCCTCCCACCGATCTTGCCGCAGTTCGCCGGTCTGGGCCTCGAGCTTTCGCAGATCGCGGACCAGACAGACGGCCACATAGCCCCGGGCGACCAACTCGCGAACGACGGCCCGTCCGACAAAGCCCGTCGCTCCGGTCACCAGCACCCGCACTGGCAGCCTGGCGGTCTGCGATACACCGGGGCCCGCTTCGGGCTTGCTACCATTCTCGTTATCCACGTCTGACCCTTCATGGAGGAGAAGCCTAGCGAATCCTAGCAGCCTCCCGCCCGGTGTTCCAGGGCTTATCCGTCCCGTGCCGCGCCGGCAACCCTCCATCGCCCGGCCGCTGCACGTTACTCGCCCCCACCTGTGGGTTTTGGTATAACTTCGTGCTGGATGCGGAAAAAGAACCACCAGGCGTGCACCACGGAGACGACCCATGCTGATGCCTTTTCGCCCCGAACCATACGTGAACTTTGCCGAGGATGGCCCTCGCGGGAAGATGCTCGAGGCCCTCGAGTTGGTCGGGGCCCAGCTTGGCCGGACCTACCCCCTGCGAATCGGCGGGAAGCAGATCGAGACCACCCAGAAAATCGAGTCCGTCAACCCC
>CAZFMS010000407.1:0-3195 GCA_964520125.1 uncultured Planctomycetaceae bacterium | reverse complement strand
AGTATGCTCGGAGGTTTGGGGCGTGGCCGGGGAGGCTGGTCGGGCGGCGGCTTGGGCGGTGGGGGCGGCGGGTTCGGCGGCGGGGGATTCGGTGGCGGATTCGGCGGCGGCTTCGGCGGGGGAGGATCAGGTGGGAGTTGGTAACATGAAACCATGTCCGAAATGTGCCGCCGCCAACGCCCGCAGAGCCCAGTTCTGCGGCTCCTGCGGCGCGCCGCTTAGGGTCAGTGGAGGCAAAGGTATGCGCCCAATGAAATTAATCTCCATCGTGCTCATGGTGGTCGTCGGCACCGTCGTCCTCGGCGGTGGTTGCGGCGGCTGCATGGTCTACAAGTCCTACACCACCGCGATCAGCCTCGATGAGAACGTGCAAAAAAACTGGGCCGACATCGAAGTCGTCCTCAAACGCCGCTTCGACCTCATCCCCAACATCGTCGAGACCGTCAAGGGCTACGCCACCCACGAAAAAGACCTCCTGCAAGGCCTCGCCGACGTCCGAAAAAGCTACTTCAGCGCCGGCACCCGCGCCGAAAAGACCCGCGCCGCCGGGGCCCTCGAAGGCATGCTCTCCCGCTTGCTCGTGCTCCGCGAAGCCTACCCCGACCTCAAGGCCAACCAGAACTTCCGCGAGTTGCAAGTCACCCTCGAGGGAACCGAGAACCGCGTCGCCGAGATGCGCAAGCGCTACAACGCCGCCGCCCGATCCCTCAACACCCACATCCGCAAGCCACTGGGCAGCATCGCCGCCGGCTGGGCAGATGTCGAAAAAGCCGAGTACTTCGAGGCCGGCGAGGCCGCCAAGGAAGCGCCCAAAGTCGAGTTCTGACCTGCCCGCCATAAGCCTACCCTTGGGGTAAGCCCCCCGGCCCGGTTATACTCGCCTTCGTGAGCGACAACCTGGATCCCCCCTCCCTCCCAGAGGCCAACGATCACCAACTCATGCATCTGGTCGCCCAGGGGCGCCGCGATGCCTTCACCGTCCTCCTGCGCCGCCACCAACCAGCCGCCCTCACCCTGGCCTACCGTTTTATCGGCCGTTGGGATGCCGCCGAGGACATCTGCCAGGAGGCCTTCGTCCGCACCTTCCAGGCCGCCCCCAGCTACCGGCCCACCGCCGAGTTCACCACCTGGCTCTACCGCGTGGTCGCCAACCTCTGCTGGGACCACCGCCGCCGCGCCGCCCGCAGGCCCGAGCAACTGTCGGAGGCGGCGCCCCGGCCCTCCCCCGAGGAACCCAGCGTCGCCCTCGAGAAGAAGGAGCGACAGGCCCGCGTGCAAAGGGCGGTCACCGCCCTCCCCGATCGGCAACGCCTGGTGCTGATCCTGCACCGCTATCACGGCCTGCCCCACCGGGAGATCACCCAGATCACCGGCTGGAGCACCGGGGCCGTCGAGTCCTGCCTGGTCCGGGCCTATTCCAAGCTGCGCGAGCTTCTCCAGGACATGAAAGTCCCATAACCAACCAAGGACCCGCCCTTGAAGATTGCCCGTTCCGCACCGCAGGAAAAAATGCCCCCCGACGTTCAACACAGTGAGGACCGATCATGAAGCACATCAGCAGAGCAGACTTGATCAGGCTCGCCGCGGAGGAGCTGCCCGACCGGCTCCCTCCCGACCTCCAGGACCATCTCCAGGCCTGCGACCTCTGCCGCGCCGCCCACGCCGAGTTCTCGGCCCTGCGCGACCTGCTCGGCGAATGGGCCGTGGATACCCCTTCCGTCGACCTGCTGGCCGCCATCGAAGAGCGTCTCGACGCCCCCCGGCCGGTCATCTCCCGGCCCCAGTGGAGCGCGGCCGCCAGGGTCTCCCGCATCGCCGCCGCGGTGTTGATCGGCGTCGGCCTCGGCCACCTCGCCGGCCGATTGTCCCGGACCGCCGCGCCCCAAGGGCCGCTGACCGTGGCCCAGGCCACCGAGCACGACATGGCCCACGAACTAGGCCTCGGCGTCCTCGAATCGCCCACCCCCGCCGGCTTGTTTACCACCGTGCTCGATCTGACCGATGCCTCCCGGACCACGGAGGTGAGCCCATGATCAAACGAAACTACGTCCTACTCTCGATCATCGCCGCGGCCTTCGGCGGCGGCAGCTTCGTGGCCACCAACGCCTGGCAGCCGCCGACCCCCGGCCGGCCGGTCGGCGGACTCGGCCTCGGACCCGGCCCCGCCACCTGTGCCTCGCGGCCCTGTAACCCGAACCAATGCTGCAAGTCGTTGTCCGGTTGGCTACAAGTCTCACCCCAGCAGCAGGAGCGATTGGGAAGCGTCGATGCCGGCTTCATCGAAGACCAGGCCCGCCTGGAGGCCGCCCTCTTCGCCGAGCGCCAGAAGCTGGCCGGCCTGTTCGAGAAGGAAGATTCCACCGGTGAGGACATCCTCCAACAGGTCGAGCGGGTGATCGAGGCCGACAACGCCCTGGAGCGCCGCGTCGCCAAACACCTGGTCGCCCTGGCCCCCCACCTGACCAGCGAACAACGAGACCGCCTCTACGGCTGTTGTGCCAAATACGTCCGCGACGCCGGTGGCTGCCGCTGGCGACACCAGCAGAATGACGGGGCCGGCTGTGGTGGACCGGACAGCCCCAAGCCCGACGGGCCGAATCCCCGGCAGGCCGGTTCCTGCGCCGCAACTGCCGGCGGTCCAGAACTGTAAAACAGGAGAACCGAACGGGGTCGACGGAGACCCCGTATCTAGTTGATGTTCCGAGGAGGCGAGGAACAGGATCCCCGCCCGGATATCCAAGAGGAAACTGAGGAGGTTTGCGATGCGACGTGCGATTGTGTGTTCATTGATTCTGCTGGGCTGTTCGGCACCGGCCTGGGGACTGGCCGCCGCGGTCCAATCCGCCGACGACTGCACCATCAGCCTGGCAACGGTTGGGGCCGCTTCCCAAAGCGCGACCCTGGCCTCCGTCGAGCCCTGTGGTAGCTCCAGCGCCCGAACGGCCAGCGCCTGCGGGACGGCCCCCGCTTCCCCGGGCTGCAAACCCTCGGCCTGCGCCACCGCCAAGGACTCGCCGAAGTGCGGACCGAGCAAGTGTGGACCCGGCAAAGGCGCGGGCGGTTGCGGCTCCGCCGGAGCCAAGTCTTGCGCCTGCAGCTCCAAGGGCGCGGCCAAATGCGGCGACCAAGCCAAGAAATGTGGACCCGCCAAGTGTGGCCCCGGCGCGGGCGCCTGCGGCTCCAAGGGTGCCGCCA
>CAZFMS010000406.1:0-3232 GCA_964520125.1 uncultured Planctomycetaceae bacterium | reverse complement strand
GGGGCGGCTACGTCAGCGTCCAGGTCAACGTGGACGAGAACGGAAACAACATCATTGGTGACGCGGGCAACGAGCCCTCGATCGCCGTGGACCGGAACAACCCCACCCGCATGGCCATCGGCTGGCGACAGTTCGACACCATTGCCAGCGACTTCCGCCAGGGCGGCTGGGGCTACACCCAGGACGCGGGACAGAGCTGGACCTTCCCGGGGGTCCTCGAACCCGGCATCTTCCGTTCCGACCCGGTGCTGGCCTCCGACGCCCAGGGCAACTTCTACTACAACAGCCTGACCACCGACTGGTCCGATTACTGGTGCCACGTCTTCAAGTCCACCGACGGCGGTCAAACCTGGGACAGCGGAGTCTATGCCCACGGCGGCGACAAGCAGTGGATGATCATCGACCAGACCGACGGCATCGGCCAGGGTAACATCTACGCCTTCTGGACCCAGGTCTTCAGCGTCTGTTCTCCCGGACATTTCACTCGATCTTACGATGGCGGACTGTCCTACCTGGCCTGCACCTCGGTGCCCGGCAGCCCCCAATGGGGCACCTTGGACGTCGGACCCGACGGAGAGCTGTACATCGTCGGTGACGGATTCGTGGTCGCCAAGTCCACCACCATGCAAGATGAGGGTGAACCCCCGGCCTGGGATTTCTCCACCAACGTCAGCCTCGACGGCAGCATGGGCTTCGCCGGCGGGCCCAACCCCGGCGGCCTGCTCGGGCAAGCCTGGCTTGCCGTGGACCACAGCGACGGAGCTAATCGGGGAAACGTCTATCTGCTCTGCTCGGTGAGCAGGTATTCGACCTCTGATCCGATGGACGTGATGTTCACCCGCAGCCTGGACGGCGGCCAGACCTGGAGCGCCCCGATAAGGGTCAATGACGATCCCACCGACTCCGCCTACCAGTGGTTCGGCACCATGTCGGTAGCCCCCAATGGACGAATCGACGCCATCTGGAACGACACGCGCAACAACATCGGCGTCTACATCTCGGAGCTGTACTACTCCTTCTCCGAAGACGCCGGCCAGACCTGGTCCGCCAACGTGGCTTTGAGCCCGGAATTCGACCCCCATGTGGGCTGGCCCCAGCAAGACAAGATGGGCGACTACTACCACATGGTCTCCGACAACATGGGTGCCAACCTGGCCTACGCCGCCACCTTCAACGGCGAGCAGGATGTTTATTACTTGCGCATTGGCGACCCCTACTGCCAGGATGCCGGCCAGATCAGCATGGAGCGGGCCACTTATGCCTGTGAGGATGGACCCGTCATCACCGTCCTGGATTGCGGCCTGAACACTGACGATGGAGTCATCGAGAACGTCATCGTGGACATCGATTCCGATTCCGAAACCGGCATCGAGCAAGTGACCTTGACCGAGACCGCTCCCGCCTCGGCCCAATTCGAAGGATCGATCACGATCAGCACCACCGACAGCGCCGGCGTCCTGCAGGTGGCCGAGGGCGACACCATCACCGCCACCTATATCGATGCCGATGACGGAGAGGGCGGCATCAACGTCGTCGTTACCGCCTCCGCGCTGGTCGACTGTACCGCTCCGCTAATCTCCAACGTCCAGACCACCGCCGTCGGGCCCCATGACGCCACCGTCACCTTCGACGCCGACGAGTCCGCCCGGGGCACCGTCCACTACGGCCTTTCCTGCGCCGCCCTTACCGACACCGCCACCGGCAGCGACTACAGTGTGTCACCGTCGGTGGTCCTGACCGACCTGGCCGAAAACACCACCTATTTCTACACCGTGGAGGCCGCGGACGAGGCCGGCAACTCCTCCAGCGACGACAACGGCGGAAACTGCTACACGTTCACCACCACTGACATCCCCAACTACTTCACCGAAGAGTTCGGCGCCGACAACGATCTGGACAACATCAGCCTGTTCTTCCTGCCCGACGGGCCTCCGGACTTCTACCTCGGATGTGCCGAGGATATCACCGAGCTGCCGGTCGACCCGGCCGGCGGAACCACGGTCAGCCTGGCGGACGACAACTCCGTGGCGGTTACTCTCAGCGGCCAGACTGTTTCGCTCTACTCGACCAGCTACTCCACCTTCCACATCGGCAGCAACGGGTATATCACCTTTACCGCCGGCGACGGGGACTACACCGAGACCCTGGGAGACCACTTCGATCTCCCACGAATCTCGGCCCTGTTCGACGACCTCAGCCCGCAGAATGGCGGTACGGTAAGCTGGAAGCAGCTCGAGGATCGGGCAGTGGTGACCTACCAGAACGTGCCCGAGTACAGCACGAGCAACTCCAACACCTTCCAGATCGAGATGCACTATGACGGCACCATCGTGATCAGCTACCTGGCCATGGCCGCGACTGACGGGATCGTTGGTCTTTCCGAGGGCGTGGGCCTCTCACCGGATTTCTGGGAGACGGACCTGTCCGCCATGGGGGCTTGCGGCCCCCGCCCGCCGAGTGCCGACGACGACGCGGCCACCACGGGGATGAACACCCCGGTGATGATCACCCTCCAGGCCGAAGACGACGGCCTGCCCGAGCCGGCGTCGCTGGACTTCATCATCACCGCCCTGCCGGCCGGCGGCAGCCTGCGGGATCCCGGGGCGGCGGCCATTGGCAGCGTGCCCTATACCCTGACCGGCGGTGGCAACCAGGTCGAGTACACCCCGGCGCCCTGGTCCTTTGGTGCCGACACTTTACAGTTCAAGGCCAACGACGGCGGCACTTCTCCCGAAGGGGGAGATTCCAACGTTGCAACTATCTCCATTACGGTAAGCCCTCCGGGCCTCCAGCAAGCCCATAGCGAGACCTTGAGCAGCGACCCGGGCTGGACCACCGAGGGCCAATGGTCCTTCGGCCAGCCGACCGGCGGCGGCTCGTTCAACGGCGACCCGACCAGCGGCCATACCGGCAGCAACGCCTACGGCTACAACCTGGGCGGCGACTACGACAACAACATGCCCGTGTATTACCTGACCTCGCCGGCCTTCGACTGCTCGGCTCAGACCAACACCCAACTCCGCTTCCGCCGCTGGCTGGGCATCGAAGCCCGACCCAACGACCACGGCAGCGTCGAGGCCTCCACCGACGGCGCGGCTTGGACAACGCTCTGGCGCCACACCGGACCGGCCATCGATGATTCCACCTGGTCGCTGCAGACCTACGACATCTCCGCCCTGGCCGACGGTGAGGCCACCGTCTACCTGCGCTGGAGCATGGGTCCGACCAACGG
>CAZFMS010000405.1:0-3234 GCA_964520125.1 uncultured Planctomycetaceae bacterium | reverse complement strand
GTTACAAGCGAGAGGACCCAAGTTAACCGGACAGTAGTGGGCTTGCCCGCCAGTGCGATTCCCAAGAGAGCCTCACATTAACACATTGATGCTTCGCAAGTCACCACCCGGCGACCTCCATCCGGCCCACCTACAATAGTGCCGAATGGCAGAGCCGAGAAACGGTCGATGCGTCGGCCCGGGGTTGATGGCCAAGGCCGTTTGCTCTTTTGGGGGGAGTCCGTTGGACTGGGAACGTCTCTACGCCGAGTTGGAGGCCGATCCAAGCATGCTCGAGAAACGAGAAAACGTCCACTTGCTGGAGACCCGGCTCCGGCAGATCGAGACCGCCCAGGATCGCCTCGAACGAGAAGCCCTGCGCTGCGACGGCCTGCTCGATCAAGGCGACCATCTACGCCGGGCGCAATCGCCTGCCGAATGACCGCCGTCCGGAGCCCTGCTGAACGGACCATTACCCTCTTGGCCGAGCCCTTTATCCACTTTTGCGGATCGTGACTTCTTGCCGAATCACGACCTTGCCGCCGCCGTCCAAGATCAACAACTCCACGCTGGGCGGTGACGCCGCTGTGTCGAATCTCAGGATGCCCACGTTCACGCCGCCGGTATAGCAGGCCTGGCGGTCGGGGTTAGGAATCTTGTCGGCCACCGCGTAGTGGAAGTTGGCCAAGGGCGAACTGGTTAGTTCCCAGAGATCCGGCCCGCGCTTCTGCGGATCGGACTTGCGGACCAGCTCGGCGAAGTGGCGATCACCCGCCAGGAAGATCACGCCTGCGATTCCCTCGACCCACAGCCAATCCAGGAATGCGTCCCGCTCCGGGCGAAAGAGGTTGCCCCAGGACTCGCCGCTGGGGCAATCCGAGAGCAGCTGATTTCCGCAGGCCACCAGCTTGAACGTCGCCTTCGACGCCGCCAGGCCGGCCTTCAACCAGGCCAACTGCCTCTCGCCGAACATCGTCTTCCGGTCGGGGTCCTTGTTGGGATCCCGGAAGGCCCGGTCGTCCAGCATGAAGACCTCGAGGTCCCCCCAGGCGAATCTGTAGAAGCACCCGGGCGCCTCGGGCAGCCCATAGTTATTCGGGAAATACAAGTTCAGCGACTCCCGGGCCAGCTCCGCCCACTTCCAGGTCCGGTCACAGTTGTTCGCTCCGAAGTCGTGATCGTCCCAGATGGCGTAGCACATGGTCGAGCGCAACAGCGGCTGCAACTCTGGCACGCGCCGGGCCAAGTCGTAGGTATCCCGATACAACGCCTGGACCGCCTCTCGGGTCTCGGGGAACTTCGCGGCCTTGCTTGGCAAGTAGATGTTGTCGCCGATGAACAGGAAACAGTCCGGCCGTTGCCCGAGCACCACATCCCAGATCGGCTGTCGGGGAAACCGCCTCTGATGGGCGCAGGAGCCAAAGCCAATCGTGTACTGGCCGGATTCTCCGGCTCTTGGCGGGGCTTCGAGATGCACAGAGATCAAGCGGCGCGGCGAACCCGCCTCGTTATGGTGAATCTCCAGGGCGTATTCAGCCCCGGGACGAACCGGGATCATCGCCGTGCCGACGTTTCGCCGGGCGGCACGGGTCTGGAGCAGGCCTCGAGTTTCGGCGGGGTCAAGGTCGCGTGAGGAGCCGGGCGGGGGTTTGGCGAGGCGGCATCGCCAGGTCAGGCTGGTGGGCTCCCGGGTCTGGATCCACATCCCCACGGTCTGTTGATCCAGGGGGGTGAACATCGGGCCGGCGACGATCTCCAGTTCCTGGGCCACCACGCCGGACCCTCCGGCGAGCGCCGCTGAGAGAATCACGATCTTAGTCCAGGCGGTGGGAAACACTGGGTGCTTGTCCATACGGAACTCGGTCATTGACCGATCGACTGCGCCGACCATATACTCGCGATGCTAATCGCGAAGTCCCCGAGTACCAGCATCGGCACCGGTAATGACACAGATACAGGAACTTCCCCCGGCTCTGGTCAACAAGATCGCCGCCGGCGAGGTCATCGAACGCCCCGCCTCGGTGGTCAAGGAGCTGGTCGAGAATGCCCTCGACGCCGGGGCCGGTCGCATCGACGTGACCCTCGAAGAAGGCGGAGCCAGGCTCATCCGCGTCACCGACGACGGTGGCGGCATCACCCATGAGGAACTGCCCCTGGCCGTCGCCCCGCATGCCACCAGCAAGATCTACACCAGCGACGACCTGTTCAACATCCGCAGCCTGGGCTTCCGGGGCGAGGCCTTGGCCTCGATTGCCGCGGTCAGCCAATTGCGGATCTGCACCCGCCCGCCCGGCCAGTTGGAAGCCTACGAACTGAACTCCACCGACGACCAGATCGACCGTCCCCAGGCCTGCGCCGGCCCGGTCGGCACTACCGTCGAGATTCGCAACCTCTTTTACAACGTTCCCGCCCGGCGCAAGTTTCTCCGCCGGCCGCCCACCGAGTTCAGCCACGCCACCGAACAACTGGCCCGCCTGGCCCTGGCCCATCCCCAAACGTCCTTCACCCTAACCCACAACGGCCGCACCACGCGAAACCTGCCCCCCAGCGACGGCCGCCGGTCGCGCATCGGCGACTTCTACGGCCACGAACTCGCTGAGTGTCTAATCGCCGTAGACCGCCAGGAACGCGGCATCAGGATCGAAGCCCTGATTGCCCCGCCGGCCCACAGCCGACCCTCCTCCAAGTGGCAGTACCTCTTCCTCAACGGCCGCTTCATTACCGACCGCCGCATCGCCTATGCGGTTCGCGAGGCCTTCCGAGGGCTGGTGGAACACGACCGCTACCCGGTGGTCTTCATCTTCCTGACCGCCGAGCCCCAGAGTTTCGATGTCAACGTGCATCCGACCAAGATCGAGGTCCGCTGGCAGGACGCCGGGCTGGTGCAATCACAAGTCCTGGCCGTCCTCCGGGAGACCCTGCTCAGCCACGACCTCACCCCCCGGCTGCGGGCGGAGCCGACCGCGGACGGCGCGGCTACTCCTGAAAACCCGGCCCACCGGCAGCGGGCCCGTCAGGCCTTGGCCGATTACCTCAAGTCCATTGATCCGACCCAAGCGCGGATCGAGTTTCGCCCACCGCGCTTCCCCACCTCGGCCATGCGACCCTCCATCGCCAGCACCTTCCCCGCCCCGCCGGCCGAGGCCGCCCCGGGAGATTCGTTCCCCCCCCCCCCCCGCCCCCCCGTAACCCCCCCCGCCCCCCCCACCCCCCGCGGGCCCCGCCCCCCACCCCCCACCCCCCCCCGCCCAACCG
>CAZFMS010000404.1:0-3249 GCA_964520125.1 uncultured Planctomycetaceae bacterium | reverse complement strand
GGGCACTCAGACGCCCCCCGGGCCCGGTGATTCGCCAGATGCTGACCACGCCCAGGATGGCAAAGCCCAGGAAGTGCAGCAGCCGGTCGCTGATTACATAGGGAGGCGGCGCATCCGGCGGCGGCAAGTGGGTGGCCACGAAGGCCACCAGCATCCAGGCCAGCCAGATCGTCGTCCGGCTATCGCGCTGAACCCGCCTCCGGGGAGACTTCAACAACACGCCCCCTACAGTGAGCAGGCCCTGTCAAACTTTGGGCAGGACGGATGGAACGCTCGAACTTGCCGCCTGAGCCTGGCGATCAGAGCCGCCCGCGTCCGCAAGCGGTGGATCGTTCAACTCAGAGCTGCCCGCCTCTGCAAGCGGTGGGTCGTTCAGGTTAGAGCCGCGCGTGGCTGCAAGCGGTGCGGTGCAGGAAACCGCTCCCTCACGGTCGCGGCTCCGATCAGAGCCGCGCGCGTCAGCAAGCGGTGGGTCGTTCAACTCAGCTTCCGCCTCGACGACCTGCGGTTCGCCGCCCGAGAGCATGACCAACACCTCGTCGGCCAGGGCCAGATAATCCGCCGCTCCGTTGCTCCGGGGGGCATACTCCATGATCGACAGCCCGTAGCTGGGGCATTCGGCCAGCTTCACGTTCCGTCGAATCCGTCTCTCCAGGACCCGGGCATCCCGCCAGGGGACCGGAGTATTCCTGGCCGATTCGAGAAACGCGGTCACGTCGTCGATCACTTCGCCGGACAGCCGGGTCCCTGATTCGTGCATGCAGATGATGATCCCCGCAACTTGGAGGTCGGGGTTGATCCGCTGACTCACCAGCGAGATGGTATCCAGCAGCTTGCCCATCCCTTGCAGGGCCAGAAAGTGCGGCTGAAGGGGGATCAGCACCCGGGTCGCAGCGCACAACGCGTTCAAGGTCAGGATTCCCAGGGACGGCGGGCAGTCAATCAAGGCGATGTCGAAGGGGAGTGATTCGCCGGCCAAGGCGTCCCGGAGAATGACCTCCCGGCCCACCACGCTGATCAGCTCCGTCTCGGCCGCGGCCAGATCGATCTGGGCGGGAACCACCGAAACGGTCGGCGAGTAGGAGTGGATCGCCGCTTCCAGGGGCAGGTCGCTCCGCAGGACTTCGTAGATCCCCGCCCCTCGGGCCGTTGCGTCGAGACCCAGATGCGAAGTCAAATGGCCCTGGGGATCCAGATCGAGCAGGAGCATCCGCTGGCCGCGCTGGGCCAGGGCGACTCCGAGGTTGACCGTAGAGGTTGTCTTCCCGACCCCCCCCTTCTGATTGATAACTGCTATGCATTCCATTGCAGCATCCTTGGCCCGGCCGGACAATGTGACCGACGCGGCGTGCCACGGGCGGCTTGTCCGCCGGTGCCCGCGCCTGGCGTGGTGCCACTGGCGGCTGGTCCGCCAGCGACCGCACCTTGGCCGAACGCCTCCTGCATCGTGCCGGTGATTATAACCGCCGCCCGTTGCGACAATCAACGCCATATGCGGCGTGCCCGGCGGCTTACCCGGCGGTGTGCCCCTGCTCTCGGGCGGTGTTTTGGCGGAACGGCCCTCGGGCAAGGCGTTCAGGCGGCTCGGTGACGTGAAATGGCCGGTTCGCCGGCGGAGTTCTGGATTTCCGGGGACTTCGGCGCGGGATCCGGGCATGAGGCTGTGGTCCGCTATGAGGGCCCGGTCGCTTCTAAAGGGAATCGGCATGGCAAGACGAGCTACCGTCATCCTCGGGGAACTGGACCGCCGGAAGACCGAATACGACAACACTGCCGGCCCCCGCAAACTGGCCTTGCTGCGGATGCTCTCCAACCGGCCACTCTCCCGGGCCAAGGACGTCCTGCGGCTCCACGAGGTCCTTTGCTTCCTGCGGGCCTATCCCGACGATGGCGAAGTGCTCGCCGAGGTCGAGGGCCTGTTGGCCGGTTTCGCCGGAAGGAGCGACCTGCGGCGTCATCGTCGCGGCCTGGTCAACTCCGGCATCAGCGGCACGACGATCGAGTTCTCCTTCTTTACCCCGACTGCCGAGTGGCTGGCCCGTTGGTGGGGGAACCAGCTAACCATCGATTGGCCGGAATTCGAGCGGCAGGATCGGCTCGAACGCCTGCTTCCCCTGCTGGCCCTCTACTGCGAAACGCCCGGCTTGGACGAGTATGGGTTCGAGGTCCGCCAGTGGATCGAGCGGATGAAAGGTCCGAACGAGACCGATGCCGCCTTCCTCCTGCGGCGCTTCCCCCAGCTCCGGATGGACTCATTCACCCGGGACATTCTGTTCGAGGACCTTGACGTGCCGCTGAGGCTTTCGCCGGGTCCCGATACGCCGGCCCGAACCCGAGAGAAGTACGCGGGCCTTCCCATCGCCCATCAATCGGCCCCCCTGTCGCGCCGTCGCCCCTCCGTACCGGAGGAGATGTCCCGTCCGCCACTGCCCATTCGGGTGCTCCCTCCGCGGCAGGGCGAGAAAGTGATCGACCTGGCTCGAACTACTATGGCCACCCGCAGCCGCGATCTGGACGCCTTCGCCTACGGAAGCAAGCACGACGTGCGGCTTGTGGACTGCGGCCACGGATTGCAATTCGCCTACATCGGAGTGGTTCCCGAGCGGCGTTTTCTCCTGGAGACCCTCTACGGCTTCCTGATGTTGAAGAACGGCGTGCCCGTCGGGTACGGAGCGAACACGTCGCTCTTCGGCTCTTCGGAGGTTGCCTATACCGTCTTCGATACTTTTCGGGCCGGCGAAGCCGCGGCGATGTACGGCCGGGTCCTGGCCATCACCAAGGGCCTCTTCGGCGCCGACACGTTCTTGGTCGATCCTTATCAGCTCGGCCAGGATAACGACGACGCCCTGCAATCCGGGGCCTGGTGGTTCTACCAGAAACTCGGGTTCCAGCCGCGGGAACCCGGCCTGTTGGGCATCATGCGGCGGGAGCTGAAGCGCATGAGGGCAGATCGGTCCCATCGTTCGAGCATCTCTACCCTTCGGAAGCTCGCTGCGGCGAACGTGTATCTCCATCTGGGCAAGGCTCGCGACGACGTGCTGGGCCTCCTGCCCCTGGCCAACGTCGGCCTCCAGATCACCCGGCACCTGGCCCTGAGCTTCGGTTCAGACCGCCGCAAGGCAGAAAAAAATTGTGCCCGGCAGGCCGCCAGTCTGCTGGGCGTCGTTTCGCTGAGCGGTTTTTCCCCCGGCGAGCGGCTGTCCTGGGCACGATGGGCCCCGCTGATCCTGATTCTGCCGGGTCTGGAGC
>CAZFMS010000403.1:0-3317 GCA_964520125.1 uncultured Planctomycetaceae bacterium | reverse complement strand
CGTTTGGCTGCCCGCGCCGGGGGCTACGGGGGTGCAGCCGGCCCTGATCGGCTCCGAGCGGCCCTCGATCTGGACGACGCAGAGGCCGCAGCCTTGCGATTGCGGATTGCGGAATGCGGATTGCGGATTGTTCTTGGCGGGCGGCGCATCGGCTTTGGGGGGCTGGTCTTGGTGGGCGGTCTGGCCGTGGAAGATTCGGGGGGCGAGGGGCAAGTCATGGAAGGGGGGGAGGTCGGGGTGGTGGCAGATGGTGGGTATGTAGATCCCACCTGCGGTGGCGACGGAGATGATCGAGGCGCCCTCTTCTGCGCTGCACTCATGGCCATTGATGGTGAGTTTCAACATGGCAGCCTCACCGCTTGCCCCAGTTTCCAATCCGCATTCCGCAATCCGCAATCGACAAGTTACCACGAATGGGTGATGGCCAGCGGCTTGCAGGATTTTATGCACGGCAGGGGCGGTCGGTCGTGGTCGGGCTTGCAGGGGGCACAGGTGTACATCAACTTCTTGCGGTGGTCATCGCCGATGAAGGCGACGGGCTCGTCGCGGAGGGGATCGTGGGGATCCTCGCCGACGACGAAGACGCCGTTGGGGCAGGCGGGGACGCAATCACCGCAGCCGTCGCACTTGTCGGTGTCGATGGCAATGAAGAAGTCGCCTGAGCCGTCTTTGTAGCCGTAGTTTGCGATCATGGTGCGGACTCCCATCCGTTAAGTTCACCGCAGAGACCGCGGAGAACGCGGAGCATAAAGAAGAGCAAGGATCGACTGGCGCTGCGTTTCATACGCAGGCCATGTCGCTGCGGTGAATCATATGCCGTGTGACTCATCCTCGGATTCTCTCCACAATCTCTGCGATCTCCGTAATCTCTGCGGTTATCGCAACGCTGGCCGTGCCACCCAGAAGTTGTTCACCTACTTCCGTCGTTTCTTCTCCAGGGCCTGGGCGAAGAGGGCTCCGCCGAGGGCGCCGGCGATCTGGGTGTCGTACTCGGTCTGGAGGGCGGTGAGGCCCAGTTCCTTCTCGATGCGCTTGACCACCCCGCTGTTCTTGGCGATTCCGCCGGTGATGGCGAAGTCCTTCTGCACGTCGATCCTCTCCAGGAGGGTGACCACGCGGTGGGCCATGGCGGAACAGTAGGCGGCGAGGACCTTGTTCTTGGGCCAGCCCTCGCGGAGCAGTCCGGAGGCCTCGGACTTGGCGAAGACCACGCAGGTGCTGGAGACCGGTTCGGGCTCTTCGGCTACCGAGTGGGACATCTCGCCCACCTCTTCGATGGACACCGAGAGGAGGTCGGCGAAGACTTCCATGCCGCGGCCGGTGCCGGCGGCACACTTGTCGTTCATGAGGAAGGCCTGGACCTTGCCCCGCTCGTCGCAACGGATGGCTTTGCAGTCCTGCCCGCCCATGTCGAGGATGGTGCGGACGGTTGGTCCGTACATGAAGTTCCCACCGCGGGCGTGACAGGCGATTTCGGTGATGGCCTTGTCGGCGAAGGGGACATTGACCCGGCCGTAGCCGGTGCCCACGGTGTAGTGGATGTCGTCGACGGACATGCCGGTCTCTTCCATGGCCCACTTGATGGCCTGGTTGGCACTTTCCGGGCTGTCGAAGCCGGTGCGCTGGCTGCTGAAGGCGTAGAGCTTGCCGTCCAGGAAGATCACCGCCTGGGAGCTGACCGAGCCGATGTCGACGCCGGCGCTGACGATGTCGGCGTCTTTCCAATCTGCGTCCTGGTCATGCCAACGGTATTCTTTCCAGCGCCAGAATTCCTTTTTGTCACTCACTGTTTAGCTCTCCCGATCGATGTCGCTTGTCAGACACCTGCAAGCGTTTGAAACCTCATTAGCGGCTTACCACTGGGTGCGGACAGGCTGAACACTGCAAGGTCCAACGGGTGCCACGGGCGGCTGGTCCGCCCGTGTCTTGCTGGACAATGGCACTAGCAGCAAGCTGCCAGTGGCACCCAGGATGCTCAGCGTTTGTCACTCGTGGTGGTATCTCCAATCTGCCATTCGCCATCCGCCGTTCGCCATTCGCCATTCACCCTTCACGCCACTGCGGCCAGGGCGGCACCCAGGGCGCCGACGTACTCGGGGTCCTGGGGCACGTGCATGTCGGTCTCTAATCCTCGTTTCATGGCCTCGACGAAGCCGGGGTTCAGGGCCACGCCGCCGATGAGGACGATGTCCTTCTCGAAGCCGACCTTTCGGACCATGGAGATGATGCGGCTGGCCACGGCATCCAGGACCGCCCGGGCGATGTCCTGGCGGGGGGTCTTGGAGTGGATCAGGGTGACGACCTCGGACTCGGCGAAGACGGCACACTGGGCGTTCATGGCCACGGCCTTGTCGGACTGGAGCGACAGGGGGCCGAGTTCTTCGAGGGAGACCTGCAGGGCCCGGGCCATGCCCTCGGCAAAGGTCCCGGCCCCGGCGGCACATTTTTCGTTGTAGGCGAAGTCGATGACCTTGCCGTTTTCGTCGCAGCGGACGGCGCGGCCCTCCTCGGCGCCCACATCGACCACCGAGCGGCAGGAGGGGAGGAGGTGGATGGCACCCTTGGCGGCGGCGCTGACCTCGGTGATTTCGTGGTCGGTGAAGACGCAGTCGTTTCGGCCGGTGCCGGTGGCCATGAATTGGTCCACCTGATCCTTGCTCAGGCCGGCGTCGGCCAGGGCTTTATCGAGGGCCTGCTGACTGGCGGCGGCGGTGTCCAGGCCGGCGGGGATGAGGCTCTTGGCCAGTATAGCGCCGTCCTTGAGGAGGACCACCTTGACGGTCTTGGCTCCGATATCGATTCCAGCGGTTATCATCTTGACTCAGTCTCCCAACAACGTATCGATTGACGGTTGACGATTGGGGATTGACGATCAGGCAGAGGACAATCGCGCGCGATAGTCAATCCGCAATCCGCATTCCGCAATTCCCAACCATTGATTTCACGGTTTTTCGTTCTATTTCATTCCCAGGGTTTCCATGAAGGCGTCGAAGCGGACCTTGACGCGGGCTTCGTCGAATTCGCGTTCGTCGCCCATGTTTCCTTCGAAGGCCATCACCGGATAGCCGGCCTCGATCAGGCCCAGGCGGTTTTCGGCGATGCCCAGGGAGAGTCCCTCGCAGCCGCGGTTGTAGTGGAGCATGATGCCGTCGAGGTGCCACTCCTTGGCGATGCGGATCATCATCTCGGTCTTGAGATGGGGTGAATAAAAATGCTGCCACTCGGGCTTGCTGAGGGTCCAGTCGGCGTAGAGGCGGAGGGCCTGGTCGCGATCCTTGATCTCGATGCCCTGCTCCATGGGGGTGGTCCGCGGTCCC
>CAZFMS010000402.1:1907-3322 GCA_964520125.1 uncultured Planctomycetaceae bacterium | reverse complement strand
CAACACTGTGCCTTCTCCCCGGCGCCTCCGACGCCGCATCGCCAGGCGACTCCGCTGGGTGGGTTGCTGCCGGTAGAATATAAGGGGTCGGGAGTCGTTGTTTCGATATGGGGGACCCCGGTGGGGGTGCTGGCATGGGTCAACTTGTTGACCCGTGCGCCGGCCGGGTGGCCCAGGTTTTCAAACCTGGGGGAGCGATTATGCCCTGTTGAAGGGGGCGATCGGAGGGACCCGCTGGCCGGGTGAATCAATCGAGTCCCCAGGTTGAAACAACACAGCCCACCCACCAAAGGACGGGGCATCCCTGCGGGGCTCTTCTCGCTGTCCAAGAGGATCAACAGATGGGCCGGATGGCCCATCGTACAGAGAGGGTAATTCCCTATCCGGGGAAGGGGCGGGTGCCTGCGCTAACCGGACATTAGGGGGACGAGGCGCCGGCACACTCTTCAGGATCTGGTCCTATTCGCTCAGTTGTTTCGGCGAGGTCGGCGGGCGGCGCTGCTTGGTCAGCGGCAGGCAGTGTTCACAATGGAGCACCTTGGTGGCCGGGTGCTTGGTCCGCCATTCGTCCCAGCGCACGCCGGGTTCGTACTGGTCCGGGGGCAGCTCCTCGAGGGCCCGGCCGCGCAATCGGCCTTCCAGGGCTTCTCCCGATTCCTGGAGCCAGAGCGAGCCGGTTTGGCGGTCGTACATGACCAGGTTGCCGTCTCGAACCTTGCCGGAGACGGCCAAGGTGAGTATTGACCCGTCCACGCGTCGATCGTGTACCACGATCGTCTGCTCGCTCGGTCACCACGATGCACTAAAGGGCGTGCCGGCAATCTGGTCGTTGACGATTTGATGGTTACTGAGGATGAACAGGGGATAGGCCCGGGCCTGGCCGTCGATGAAGACCCCGATGACCTTGGTGCCGGCGGCCAGAGGGGCGTCTTCGGCATCCAGGAACAGCGGATCGATGATGGCCTGCTTGGAGTCTTTGGCGCGATACTGAATGAGGCCGTGGTAGGCCTCGCCCCCGGTGAGAGTTCTCTCGGTGTCAGGCTCGGGATCGCGGGCCGATGATGCGGACTGGGGAGAACCACACCCCCCGACCATCAGGCCCAGAGTCAGAAACGCTGTTACCGCAAACGAGCTTTTCATTTATGTCTTGTCCTGTTGTTCAACAATGACCGTCATGCGATCGGCCGGGGGGTTGGTGATCCGTTGGTTTCGTCCACAAGGCCAGGCCACCTCGACGCTGACGGCTCGATTGGCCGGGCCCAGACCGAAATGGAGAGTCTTGGTATGCCCACTCAGGTAGCTGCTGCCCACGAAGAGTTCACGGGTCTGCCGCGGGGCACCTTGGCAGTGTACGGTTACCCGGGCGTTGGCCGCGTCGCGGCTGCAGTGCCGTCCGACCAGTTTCACGGCCAGCC
>CAZFMS010000402.1:0-1897 GCA_964520125.1 uncultured Planctomycetaceae bacterium | reverse complement strand
AGCCAGTGCCCGGCGTCCGGGGAGACGTTGCGCAACAGGGCCGGGGCGGCCCCGTGGTTGTTGACGGCGAGATCCTGTCGCCCGTCGCGGTCGAAGTCGGCGACCGCGGCGCCTCGACCGACGTACCCGGTGCCGAAGTAGGGACCCGCCGCTTGGCCGACAGGATGCCAACGATGGTCACTCCATTCGTAGACCAGACTGGCCTGCGGCAATAACTTGGGGTCGGTGAGGACCTCCAGGGTGAGTTCGTCCTCGATGGTGCTGCCACAGGCGATGAACAGGTCCTGGTCGCCGTCGTTGTCGAAGTCTTCAAACGAGGTTCCCCAACCGACCAGGGCCGAATCGCGTTTGCGCAGGCCGACGCGGGTGGCCCGGTCCTCGAACAGACAGGTGCCGTCGATCAACTCGTTGACATAGAAGCCGGGGTCTTCCAATACCCAGTGGGTGATCAGCAGGTCCTGGTCGCCGTCGGACTCGAAGTCGATAACCGCGACGCCCATGCCGCCGCGCGGGTCGAACACGCCGCACCAGGTGGCGACGTCTTCAAATGTTCCGTCCCGCCGGTTGCGAAAGAGGCAATCGAGGGACTGGTCGTTGGCCACGTAGAGGTCGATCCAGCCATCGTTGTCGAAGTCGCACCACAGGGCCTGCATGCTTCGGCCGCGGGGATCGGAAGTGCCGGAGATTGCGGTTACGTCGCGGAAGGTCCCGTCATTGTCTTGGCGAAAGAGGTAATTGGGCAACGGGGCGTAGTCGGCGGGGGTGGTCATCGGGGCCGGTCGGCCCGCCACGATGGTCCGCCGCCGGGCTCGGTCGATCGGGAAATCGACGTAGCGACAAACGTAGAGGTCCAGGCGCCCGTCGCGATCGTAGTCTCCCCAGGTAGCGCCGAGACAGAAGCCGGTTGCGGCGGCCAACCCGACCGCCTCGGTGACATCGCGGTATTTGCCGCCGGTGTTCTGAAAGAGGACCAGGCCGTTCAAGTGGGTGACCAGGAGATCCGGGTCTCCGTCGTTGTCGTAGTCGGCAAAGACGGCGGCCATATCCATGCGTGACTCGGCTAGGCCGCACTCGGTGGTCACGTCGGTGAACCGCCCGGCACCATCGTTCCGCCAGATCTTGCTGCCCGGGAACCGCCGCCGCTGGTCGGGGTCCATCAGCAGGGGTCCGTTGATGTTGCACAGATAAAGGTCGTCGTCACCGTCACCGTCGTAGTCGCCCCAGGCACAACCCGACCCGGTGTCCTCGGGCAGGAGCGACGCCCTCCGGTGATGGTTGAAGTGGATGAAATCCGGGAGCGAGGAAGTCGCCAGGCGTTCGAAGCGGATATGGGTGGCCTGCGGTGAAGGACCGGGCTGCTGCGGGCGTGGATTGTCGCCCGCGGCGGAGGAGATGGTCAAGGCAACAATTGTGCCGATCAGTACGACCGGTCGGCTACAGCGCGGCAGATTGCGAATCACCTGGCAGCCGCCCACGGAAGCCATCAGTATCGTGGTGTGCATTTTGCCCGACTCTCCAAGCTCTGTGTAGCCGCCCTGGTGAGGGGGCGCCGATCAATAGTGTGCAAAGTATGAACTGGTGGCAGCCACGGAAGTACCGTCTCTCCCAGCCTCTGCAAGTGTATCATAGCCTGGTCTCGGGGCCAGGACGGATATTCTCGGGGCAATCGCTCGAACCGGTGTGCTTCGGGTTTCGGCGGCGCTCCGCTTGATCCGTAGCGCCGGTGGTCAGACGGCAACGTCGATGAAGCGTCCGCTGGGCCGGGCGGCTTGGGCGGCCAAGGCCGATTGCATGAGTGGGGCCGGGGTCCGCAGGGAGGGCTGGCGAGGGGCGAGGTTTCCGGCAGAGTTGGACTTGGTGGGCTTGCTCGAACCAACGGGGCTGCCTGCCACCGAAG
>CAZFMS010000401.1:0-3328 GCA_964520125.1 uncultured Planctomycetaceae bacterium | reverse complement strand
TGACGGTCGGCGGCGGCTGAAGGTCCGCACCAACGCCGACACGCCCTACGACGCCGAGAACGCCGTCAAGATGGGCGCCGAGGGCATCGGGCTGTGCCGCACCGAACACATGTTCTTCGACACCGAGGAGCGGCGGCTGGCGATTCGGAGGATGATCGTGGCCCGGACGGAGGCCGACCGCCGAGCGGCGCTGGACACCCTGCTGCCGTTTCAGCGGCAGGACTTCATCAGCATCTTCGAGTCCATGGCCGGCCGGCCGGTGACTATTCGGTTGATCGATCCGCCGCTGCATGAGTTTCTGCCGCATACGGAAGACCAGCAGCGAGAGCTGGCGGGCACGTTGGGGGTTGAGTTCGAGGATGTCCGGCGCCGCGTCGAGCAGCTTCATGAGGCCAATCCGATGCTGGGCCACCGCGGGTGCCGGCTGGCGATCACCTATCCGGAGATCCTGGAGATGCAGGTTCGGGCGATCATGGAGGCGGCGGTGGAGTGCCGCCGCCGGGACATCAGGGTGTCGCCCGAGATCATGATACCGCTCTGCATAGACGCCAAGGAGCTGGGGATCCTGGTGGATCGCACCCGGGAGGTGGCCGACAGGGTCCTGAAGGAGGCCGGTATCCGGGTGAAGTACCTGGTGGGGACGATGGTGGAGACGCCGCGAGCGGCCTTGACGGCCGGCCGCCTGGCCGAGGTGTCCGACTTCTTCAGCTTCGGGACCAACGACCTTACCCAAACGGTGATGGCCCTGTCGCGCGACGACGCTGGCCGGTTCTTGCCCGAGTACGTCGATCCGGACAAGGCCGGCATCTTCTCGGCCGATCCCTTCCAGACCATCGACCGCGAGGGCGTGGGGGTGCTGGTGGAGCTGGCCATCGTGTCCGGACGAGAGACTAAGCCCGGGCTGAAGATCGGCATTTGCGGCGAGCACGGAGGGGACGTCGAGTCGGTGCGGTATTGCCATGAGTTGGGCATGGATTACGTCAGTTGCTCGCCGTATCGCGTGCCGATAGCCCGCCTGGGGGCGGCCCAGGCGGTGATCGAAGGTACCGCCCGGTCGCCGAGTAAGAGACCGGGCGGGCCAAGACGAAAGACTGCAGCCCGGCCGTCGGTGAAGAAGTCCGGGAAGGCACGGGCAAAGGTCAGGGTCAAGGTTAAGGCCAAAGCGAAGACCCGCAGACGGTGAGGGCGGGGCCTTCGGGCGTTGTTTCGTCCCAGGCTCTCACACCTATGGTACAAGGGGTCTGGGGATAAGCGCGGCATCAGCCGCCGCCGTTTTGCTTGCCTCGAAGAACCTCCTTTAGCAGATCGACCAGCATCTTGATCCGCCGGGTCTGGGCATTTGTTCGGGCTTCGCCGGTCTTGCGGGCCCAGCGGAGCCATAGGGCTATGCCCCCTATGCCGGTGATTCCTGCGGCGCCGCTTCCGCCGATGATGGCCAGGCTGGCGTTGAACACGCCCTTCTGGTCGGCCTCGGTTACGGAGGTGGCCGTGTCGATGTCGGTATTCGAGGCTCGGCCTTGGGTGACCGAGGGTCTCGAGGCGAAGGCGGTTTGATCGCTGCTCTTGTCGGCCAGTATATCAGGGCTGGCCGTTCGGGCATCCGTTTGGGCGCCGGGGCCGGCGGAGACGGATGGCGAAGCCAGTGAACAACCGGCCGACCAAGGGGCGCACGCCCCGGCCAGGCCCGCCGCAACCGTCCAGGCGAGGATGCACCGCACCCTGCCGCGCTGGGGCGAACACCTACTCGTCATCAGCATCTTCCGCGGATTCTTCGTGTTCGCCGGTGCCTTCGGCGGCGGCCTCGAACTCGTTTTCGATGGTCGTCTCGCTGCCCCGGCCGGGGCCGATGTAGATTCCCCAGCCGGTGACGCTGATCTCCAGGCCGTGGTTCCAGGTGGTCCGGTGCTTGCCTTCGGAGGCCTGGGCATCCCACGACGAGATGCTGCACCCGGACGGGCCGATCAAGAACCAGGCCAAGGCGGTGATGATGAATGTTGACCACGCCCAACGACTGTTCAGTAGGTTCCAACCAAGCATAGCTACTCCTCCAATTGACGCTCCCTTGATGCTCCCTTCAACGGGCCGCCACGTCCTGCGGGCCGCTGGCACTCCGATGACAGACGACGGTCGATCAGTTCACCAGGTGGAGGCGCACCGGGTCCACCGACTGTGAGGCCGCGGATACCTGCCCCCGGCGGTGAGCCACGCCCGCAACTGCAGGGCGATCGACCTCCGCCCTATGAAGCAACCCCTAGTCTTGTTCACCGTTCTCTATGGCTTCTTGGGGGCTGCGGGGGGGCGGTCATTGGTTGGGCGGATCAGGCTGGGGCAGTTGAGGGATCAGGCCTCAAAGGGCGGTTGAGAGCCCCCGAGCTTGCTCGGGGGTACGTTCACACGTGGTGCAGGGCCACCCCCCGACCAAGGTCGGGGGCTCTTTGGGACGCTAAGGGGGTGACCTTGCGCTGTACTGCCGAGTAAGGAAACAATCAAAGCTGCGAAAGGGAGTGCTCCAAAGTCTTGGTATGGGCTCGAGAGGGAGGGGGGGGATCATGAACTGGGGTGCGATAGTTGAGAGAGGGTTGATTTCCGGGCTGAAAAGTGCATAACGTTGGTTATGCACTCCCGATTGAACGCCCGGAGCTTACTACTACTTGTTGTTGCTCTGCTGCCGGCAGCAGCGATGAGCGGCCAGTGTGATCAGATCATCATCGGTCCGGGAGGACAGGTCTGCACGACCGAGGCGGTGCCTTCGGTGGTGCTGATCATCACGGACGTGGACGGCAACACCGTTCCGGTGGCAACCACGATCTTCAGCGTTGACGGCGGTTTTTCATTTATCGGAGGCTGCACGGGGACGTGCGGCAGTGTCACTCTGAGCTTCGAGACCGTTGGGCAGTTCGACATCGAGGTCAGCTCCCCTGGTTTCATCCCGAGCAACCACAGTGTGGTGGTGGAGATTGACGAAGCCGGGTGTCACCCCGTGACGGAGGAGGTTACCGTCGCCCTGGAGCGTGACGAAACGGTCGGGGCGCTTCATGGGGCCTGGTACACGCTAAACCTGTACGGGGCCAGCGTGCTGCGGTTCGATCGGGAGGGGAAGATCATCGGGGCGATTCTCTACAATCGGACGATCGGCGGAGACGGCAACTTCTACATCGCCTATAACGGCCGGCAGATACGCGGGGCGCCCGGACAGCAGATTATCCAGGACAACGCCCCGGACCCGACGCGTAGCGGGGACATCTTCGATTTCCGGGCGACGACCGTGAGTATTCCGGTGGGCTTCGAGGATGCGAATATATCTGCCGACTACAACACCCTGACCGGC
>CAZFMS010000400.1:0-3343 GCA_964520125.1 uncultured Planctomycetaceae bacterium | reverse complement strand
GCCGGGACTGCTGGAAGGCCGCCGGCAGGTAATCGATCAAGTCGGCGGCGATGAGAGAGGTCTCGCCAATATCTTTGACGGCCAGATCGCCGGCCGCGCCGTGGGTTTGAACCCCCAGCACCGCGGCATCCAGGGTGTTCATGCCCTGGGCGATCAGCGCGGCGATGACCCCGGTCAGCACGTCGCCGCTGCCGCCGGTGGCCATGCCCGGGTTGCCGGTCCTGTTTCGGTACAAGTTGACCCCGTCGGTGACCAGGGTGCCCGCCCCCTTGAGCACCACGACCGCCCGGTGGTCCGGATCGTCGCTGCCGGCGGACATCAGAGCGGCGGTGCGGACGGCGAATCCCTGCCGATCGGTCTGCACGGTCGCCGCGGTGATGCCGTAGAGCCCGGCCATCTCGCCCGGGTGGGGCGTGATGATCGTGCGAAAATGCCGCCTTTCATCCCAGCCGGGGCCCTTCCAGGCCGACGACCGGTGCATCGCGTTGAGGCCGTCGGCGTCCACGACCAGGGGCACCCCGGCCTCGCCGAAGGCCGCCAAGAGGGCGTGCCACGCCCTCTCGAATCCCTCATTGCCCCGCCCGAGACCGGGACCCGCGGCCACGACTGACGGAGCACCGTCGCCCCCGAACAGCCCGAGACCCTCGAGAAGCCTGAGGCTGCGGCGCGGGTCCAACATGCCGGCGCCGTCTTCGGGCAAGGGGATCGTCGTCGCGCAAGGGCACAGGGTGGCCACGGCGAGCTGGATCGACCCGGGGCAGGCGACCGTTGCCAGGCCGGCCCCGCCGCGCAGGCCGGCGTTGGCCACCAGGGCCGGAGCCCCGATCATCCCCCGAGAGCCGCCGATCACCAACAGGCGGCCGAAGCTACCCTTGTGGGCATCCCGCCGACGCTTCGGCAGCCGGGGGGCGATGCCGATGCGCCGGAGACCCGGGGACCGAAGAGTATCTCTGGATTTCGCCCTCTTGCGCGGCTTGGCCGCGGTACGGCTGGTGTTGGCGGACGCGGACTTTGACAGTGGTTCTCCTCGACCCCGGTGAGCTTGTCGCTCTCGCGCCTGCTTGGTCAAACGATCGCACTCCTGTCGAAGATGGGCACCCATGCCGCTGTCGGATTGGCTGGCCGACACCGGCCCGCCACCGGCGGACTGGTATCTCTCAGCCGCCCAGCCGGTTGATGATCGACGCCAGATACCCCGCCGAAAAACCGTTGTCGATGTTGACCACCGCAACGCCCGGGGCGCAGCAGTTCAACATGGTCAGCAAAGGGGCGAGCCCATGAAAGCTGGCCCCATAGCCGACACTGGTAGGCACCGCAATCACCGGGGCTTCAACCAGCCCGCCGACCACGCTGGCCAGGGCCCCTTCCATGCCCGCCGCGACGACCACCACCCGGGCGGCCTGCAAGGCCTTCGAGTGGGCCAGCAGGCGGTGGATCCCCGCCACCCCCACGTCGCAGAAGGACTCGACTTTCTGGTCCATGATCTCGCAGGTAACGCGGGCTTCCTCGATCACCGGGATATCGCTGGTGCCCGCGGTGACCAGGGCGATCGTGCCGGTCGACGGTTCGGCGGGCATCTGCCGAAGCGTGATACAGCGGGCCACCTCGTGGTGCTCGACCTCTTTGCAGACCTGGCGGACCGCACGGACCTGCGTCGCCTCGATCCTGGTCGCCAGGACGTTACCGCCCGCGGCTCGGAGCTTATCGAAGATGGCCGCCAGTTGCTCCGGCGTCTTGCCCGGACAGAAGACCACCTCCGGGAATCCGCAGCGGATGGCCCGGTGATGGTCAACATTGGCAAAGCCAAGCTCCTCGAATGGCAGATGCTGGAGCTGCTCCATAGCCTCGTCGACCGCCGCCCGACCGTCACGGACGGACTCGAGCAATCGCTTCAATCTGTCGCTGTGCACTTTCGTTCCTCACTCTCAACCGGTCCGAATCGCCTGGCTGGTCACCATGATATGGGGCCAAACCGCTGTGACCTCGCCAAAAGGAGCATAATATCGTCAGTTCCGGGCCAAGAACAGCACCCCGCGTTTGACCCTGACCAGACCGGAGGCATACAATAAAGAATACACGTTCGAGAGCCCCGCCGGGGGGCGGTCTTATCTCAGGGGTTGGCTGTGGCCGCGAGCAAATTCGGGTGACCACTCAAGCTCGGCTGTGGGCCGGCCGACACCGTGACAGAAGGATAAACACGAGGCAAGTCTCATGGATGAGCAACAAGTTGCCGGAAGACGGCTGGTCGAGTTGGCCGGTCCCTACCTTGAACGGGGGGATCGGGACGGCTTGGCCCGGCGTCTAGCCGCTGATTGGTCACCGGATTGCCTGGTCCTTCTGTTGGGCATCGAGGATGAACAGGCCGTGGAGGTCGCCGCCGTAGGCCTGGGGCTGATCGGCAGCATGGCCGCCTGCCCGTCGGTAGCCCAACTACTCCACCATCAGCGGCCCTCGATTGTCGAGGCGGCCGAAGAAGCCCTGTGGTCCATCTGGCTGCTGGCCGGGGGGCCCATAGCCCAGGCCGTCCTCTCCAGGATCGCCCGGGCCGTCCAACTGCAAGAGACCGAAAACACGGTGCTCCTGTTGAGCGACCTGATCCGCTCCCACCCCACCTATGCCGAAGCCTACCACCAGCGCAGCCAGGTCTATTACCTGCAAGATTCTTTCCACGCATCCCTCCGCGATGCGAAACGTGCATTCGAGTTGAACGCCTGGCACTTCGGGGCCCTGGCCAATCAAGCCCACGCCATGGGCTCGCTCGGGCGATTCCAGGATGCCCTGCGGACCTATCGCGCCGTTCTCCGGCTGCACCCCAGAATGACCGGAATCCGACAGGCCATCCATCACCTCAGAGAGCGGCTTGAGCCGGTTGGCTCCTGATCGCCGACCCGGCCCGACCTTCGTCGGCAGCCCCGGCCAAGACCCTTCTCCACGGTTAATAGTACCCAACTATGTCGATCGCTCAGCTCCGCCCGGCCCGTCGGCAGGGCAGATCGCCCGGAGGTAGCGGAAGTCGTAGATGCCGGTCTTGTGTCCGTCGGCCCAGTCGATTTGCACGGCATAGTTGCCGATCAGCCTGGCGTCGGTGAACTCGGCGGCCCGGTCGATGTTCGCCGGCAGGACATTCAGAGAGGTGGTGGCCTGGTTCGCGGCCTGGTCCGGCCCCTCACGATCGTTGCGGCACAGGGCACATGGGCAGTGCTTGCGAAGATGGGCCAACGAGTACTGACTTACGTGACCATCGGCCCAGGCGATCCGCAGACCATCTTTCTTGTCCAGGTGCAGATCGGTGGGCCGGAACCGATCGGGATCGTGCTGTTCAATTACGGCCCGCTGAGGTCCC
>CAZFMS010000399.1:0-3363 GCA_964520125.1 uncultured Planctomycetaceae bacterium | reverse complement strand
CCAGACATTGACCTGCGACCCCTGGGTCGCCGCGTCCTGATCCGTGCTGGTCGGTGACAGCAGGTCCTGCCCGGTCTCTTGTACAACCGGCACCTCCGTGTTCTGGGCGCAGCCGCCGTACAGCCCGACAAAGGCCACTATCCCCAGCCCGATGGCGATTGACCTGCAAAGCATTCGCTGATTCATGGTTCGATCTCCTTGCTTTGGTGAAAGATGTTGATTCCAAAGGTTGGCGGGGAGCTTGCCGCCAGGCCCCCCGCCGATGCACACTGGTCACATCTTTCCGCCGGGCTTCCCGTCCGCAGACGGGCGCGGCACCCTTGTCGCATTGAAAGTATTCGCTGGTGGCGGTGGGCGGCGCAGGCGATGGTCTCGGGGAGGGTTTTCCGGCGGCCGGTGTTGCTGCACCGGACCGCCCCTGCCCATGGCGACCGCAGCGCCGCCCACTCGATGGAGTTCTAGCGAAGGGAGAATCGGATCGACCGAGCTGAGAATCTAGCGGAGGAACCCGCCCGCCGGCTGATCGCCGTGAACTGATTGCCGTCCCTAGCCGCTTATTCGGTCGTCCTTGACCTTTCATTTTCGTCAGTCCCTAACCTTTGGTCGAATTGTCCCCCCGCCGGCGTCCGGTTACACTCGCGGATGAAACAGGGTCACACCAACGCAACCGGGCAACCGAGCAGGGAGGCAGCCTCATGGCCAAAGAACCATACGACCCCGTCAAGGCTCTCTGCGACGATCTTGTCGCCGCCGTCCACCAGGCACTCGGCCTGCCCAATCTGCGGCGGGCGGTGACCTGGCTCGAAGCGCACATGGACGCCGACGAATGGGTCGAACAAGACGTGGAGCTAGCCCGCGAGGTCATTGCCTTCCTCCGGGCGATTCCGAGCAAGCAGGGGACGGCTGAACTACAGGCAATCGGTAATCAGCTCCCCAATCCAGCGATCGTGCTCTTGCAGAAGCGGCTGGTTGAACTTCCGGCCTTATTGCGCGCCGCAGAGCCGCTAATGTCTCGGCTGACGTTGCTGGACGTGCTGGAGAAGGTTTTGATTGAGCCTTGGGAGAATGGCCTGGCCGCGAGGCTGGGGCACCGGCCCCAAGATTGACCGCGCCGGAATCGGCTGGTGCGCCTCTCTCTAGTGCAGCGAGCACTGGCCGGCACCGGTTGGCGATTTCGCGTCGTGCCCGATGATAAGGAACCCCGGCCCGCCGAGCCGCCTCCGCCAAGCTGATACACTCCGGGCCGGCCCACAAAGCTGCCAGCCGCTCAAGCGCGGACTTCCGGTCAGTTTCAGAAGAGTTGTTTCCCCGGGGACGGGTGGGCATCGCGGATCACTCCGGATGCCGGGCATGAGACGTCAGCCCGATCGTAGAAGGGCCCCGCGGAGTAAGTCAAGAAGATTCTCCCCCGTGGATCACTTTTTTTTGATCGCCAGGACATCGAGCCGGTGATTAAACACAGAACCACCCTGCTCTTGTATCACCGCGGCGAACTCCACGAGATCCCCGGAATTCAGGCCTATCACCAAATCCTCAAAGGGTTTGGCCAAGAGGAGTGTAACGTCCGAGCCCATGGACTCCGTCGGGTCCATCTTGACCTCCACTGCGAAACCCTCAGCGAAAATCCGCTCATCCACCCGGTGCACCCTGCCCTCCCATGCAACGGTTTGCCCTTCATGGCTCTCCCGGAAGACCTTCTTGCTTCGCGCCCGGTTAACCTCTTGGGCCTTGATCCCGCACACATCCATGTATTGCACCCAAGACCCCCGAAAAGCAGCCTCCCGAGCTGCTAGGACCGAAAGCCTGCTTTGTTCTGCTTGTTTGCGTCGTTGCCGTTCAGCCTCGGCCTGCCGTCTGTCCTCCGCTACTGCCCGCTCGTGCCGTCGGCGTTCAGCCTCGGCCTGCCGCCGTTGTTCCGCCGCCGCCGCCCTCCGTCGCTCTCTTTCCGCAATTCGCTCCTGTTCGGACGGGGGCAAGAGTTTGCCGCGGATAACCCGGTAGCCCTGGGTGAGCTTTGTCTTGTGGTCGCGGTGTGCATCGGCAACGCCCGATCTCGCCTTCCACAATCCATCCCAGAGGTTCTCGTTTGAATAGCGGCTTTGTTCCAAATCCCGTTCAGCCTGCATGAGTTCGGCCATCGCGTCGTCGAATCTGAACGCTTCCCCCTTCCGTTTGGCCTCCGCGAGATGGGCTTCAAAACCGAGTCGGGTGGCCTGTGAGCGGCGTTCTTTATCCAGCTTGGCACACTGGAGGCTTATCGTCCCGAACCCAATAAGCACCGCGACCACGAACAGAGCGATCGCAACAACCCTCTTGACGAGGCGCCGCTCACACGCCGGATCAACGGAGCTTCTGAGGCGGTCCGAAGCGTCACCAACCGGACCCGGGGCGGGTTTCGCGTTGTTCGGCCATTCAGTATTTGACACCTAACATTTCCCGAATATCATTGGGCATGCCGGAATCGAATCCGGCAACGGGCCGAACCCAGGTGGGTGGCACCCCGTAGTAGACTCGCGGGATGCAGGCGGGGGGAGGAGGCGCTATCGTGGAGACACGCCAAGTCGGAGAATCTCCCGTTTTCATTTTGATCGGCGACCACCTTTTCTCGCCCTCTTCTTCCCTGAGGGCGACGCTCCTGGCCGAGCACCAGCGGCAATCCGTTCAAGAGCCTCGATCGCCAACTGCCGCTCCTCTTGCGACGCCGGACGAATCAGCGGCTCGGGAGGCCAATCTGTCTTAGGGTCGAACAAGTCTTCGACCGTGGTGCCCATCTCCTGTGCTAGCCGAACAGCCGTTCTCACCGTCTCCCACGCCTTGTCGCTCTCCAGGGCGGCAGCCAACGCCGTATTGCTGATCCCGACCAAATCGGCCAACGCCCGCCAGGAAATCCGACGCGAAGCCTGGAAAGCCCTCACCTTTTCTTGCCACTTCATAAGCGCACTGTACACCTAACCTCTAGCGGGCCAAAGACTTACGAAAATTCTCTCGATATGGTAGATTTTCCTTGCATATCGCGCTACTTCTGGTACATTTCAGGTGGCTGAAGCGAATGATGAATACACCCACTCTCAACAAAGCGACGCACGAGCCGGGGCCGGCAGCCCAGGCCGCCATTCGGTTTCGGTCATTGTTCACTTCAGCACTGAACACTGCCCGGCCTCGGCTCCTGCGCCGTTGCCATAGCTTGAATCCTGCCGGACATGAGACGTCCGGCCCTGACGGCTGTTCATCCGCTGGTGATGTTCACCAGGGCCGTCGAACTTGGCCCCGCCGATTCCCACCCAATCCCCCGGCGGGGCCTTCGAGACTCAGGAGCGTGCCGCATGACGTCAGCCTCCTTTCTACAGCAGGCCCCCGGCCCGG
>CAZFMS010000398.1:0-3374 GCA_964520125.1 uncultured Planctomycetaceae bacterium | reverse complement strand
AGAAGGCCAGGATCGTCAAGAGGCTGACGGACACGATCGTTGAGCGGCGAGACATGATGATTCCTCCCTGGTCCTAAGTAGGTGGAGAGCGGTGAGCACACGCGCCTGTAGAGCCGGCGCTGCCTCGGCGACCGCCCTCCGGCTCTGAGTTCGCGGTACTGATTACCTAGTGTAGCCGCTTGGGCCCGAGATTGCACGCCAGAAAAGACAATCGCAGGCGATCGTCAGGTTATATAATCCCATCGAGCCCGCTTCAGAGCCTCGATCTCCGCATAGCCCCAGGCTGGGATTCCCCGTTCTGGGCCCGCCAGGGGGGGTTCCCGACCCGTGAGCCGCCCCGGCAACCGGTTTGCCTCCCCGTCGCAAAAACACCCCGAATCGGGGGGACCACCTCGGCAGCCCCAGGAGGAACTCGTCTGCCTCTTGTTGTGCACGGGAGGCCAGCATTTAGGACATGCCGAGAAACCTCTGATTCTGGTCCAGCGCAGGAGATGATGCGTCGGCCGGATTCCTGACCAGGATTCAGCAAGCGTGGGACCAGCTCGCTCCTCAGGGCGGCAACGACGTGGGAAGCACGATCGACTGCGGGTGGGCCTGATCGTGGTGGTCGCGCTTCGGGCGTTGGTCTTGGCCCGGAAGACGTCGCCGGCGTTGGGGTTCGGATCGAAGCGCGGGTCCGATGGCGACGTGACCACCAGCCCCTCCCTACCCGCTGCCACCGGCATCTCGGCGCCGCCTCATTTCAGCAAGTTCTTCCGCACAGGCCGGGCCGAAGCCCCGTGGCACACCGGTCAGCAGGTTCGCCATGATGCCGCACATGCCTAATCGCCCGCCGGAATACATCACACATTGAGCATTAGTACAATGCAAGTAGTCGACCGAGGAGAGATGGTGATCTCGGGCCGGCACTTCCAGCCAATGACCCGCCTCGTGCACCACGGTCAATGATTCGATCACCTCGGGCGTGACCGGCCAGACCGCCCCTGATTGGGCGGCGTCCCCATGGATGGCCATGACCGCCAACAACTGGTTCTGCCAACTCACGAACCCGTAGGTGGCCGTGGGATAGTCGGTATCACTCACCACGGTAATGATCAGCACCGGATCACTCGTCTGCGGCGCCAAGCCGACACCGGCCTGAACGACATCCCTCCAGGCCAATACTCCCGAATCGGGCAACCCGGTATCACCACCCTCGACCACGGCAACCTCGATCCCCGCCTGATCGCGCAGCACCTCCACCAACAAGGCCACCGCCGCGTCGGACACCCGGTACGGACCATCGGCCACCACCACCGTCATGCGATCATGCCCCGGCTCGGACCAATACAACGACAGCGATGCCTCGCCGACGGGAACCTCACCACGGCCGACCGGCGGCTCGCATTGCGGGCTGCAACCGCCGGCCGCCAACGAGAGACACCCAATGATCCCCAACAGACAGCCGCAGGTCCGCCCGGGCGTCTTCCTGGAGATCGCGTGCCAATCGGTGGAACCACCAAGAACGAATGGCCGCGCGGGCTTAAGCCCGCGGTTCGTTAAGATCTCTCGATCTGGCATGGTCATCCTAAACTTGATTCCTGCCGAAGCTGACGCGGCCAAGTCAGCGCCATATTCCGTCATGCCGAATCTCACCTGCCGCCCTGGCTGGCGTCGCGTTTCTCACTTCGCGTTCTCTCGGCGGCGTCGCCCTCGGCGACCGCCCGGTCGGACCTTCATACTTCCCAAACCCATCAACAGCAACGGCAGCATCGCCCCCGCTCCCACTCCACAGGACCCACAGTCCACCGGAGGAAACTGGAAGATGGGAACCTCACTGTAGCGCAGAATGGTCCCGTTCTGCCCCACAATGTAGAAATAATCCCACTCCCAGGTCCCTCTTCCCCAGACCCCATACAAATCCAGAGTAGTCCCACTGGACGCATGCGGCCAGCTCGAACCGGCCGCGGTCTTGTGCTGAATAGTGCCGGACTCGCCGACGGCCATCACGTCATCCGAGCCGCTGCCCCAGACATCCCACAGATCGGAGACCTGCTGTTCGATCGTGTCACCCCCGGATACCAGCGACCAGGCCGACCCGTTATAGCGCAGGATGGTGCCGAAATCGCCCACCGCGAAGACGTCATTCGATGCCGTGCCCCACACGCCGCGAAGGGTCTGCGTCGTCGGGCTGCTCATCAGCGACCAGGACGAACCGTCGTAGTGCACGATGGTGCCGGACTCCCCCACCGCAAAGACATCGCTCGAACTGCTCCCCCAGACGGCCCAGAGGCCGGAGTAAAAGACATCGATCGTGCTGCCGCCGTACACCAGCGGCCACGCCGTGCCGTTGTAACGAAGGATGGTGCCGGCATCGCCTACCGCAAACACGTCGTTCGAGGCGGCGCACCAGACGCCGCGCAGGGTAACTGAGGTCCCGCTGCTCATATTCGACCAGCTAGACCCGTCGTAATGCCTGATCGTGCCGCCCTCCCCCACCGCGAAAACGTCACTTGCGCTGACCCCCCAAACCCCCCACAGAGCCGAGCCTTGGTCGATCGGATTGCCCGCCATGGTCGACCACGACATGCTGGTGCCGTCGTAGTACAGGATGGTGCCGGAATCGCCGACGGCAAACACGTCGTTCGGCCCGTTCCCCCAGATGCCCCGTAGCGTACTCGTTGTTCCGCTGGTCATCGGCCCAACGCCGGCCGTCACCGGGTTGGACCATCCGCCCACCGCCACGCCCGCCCAGGCGACAATCCCCCAGCAAAGGGCTGACCGCCCGCGACTGATACCGGACCTGCTCGGGTCGCCCGGGCAGCACCCGGCGTCCGACCCAGTCCTGCCGAAAGTGTGATTAATCATGGCCTTGCCTCCCATTGTGTGGGGCCACACGAGCGTCGAGGCCGGCCCCGACTCCGGGACCATCGCGATGCCTGCCATCGCCTTTCCAGTCTTCAACGCCCGCGGCCAACGGAATGCCACTACATCCTGCGTACCATAAGCAGGACAACCGACTCTGACAGAGGAGCGGCGTGATCCGTAATCCTCTGCTAAAAAATGACTTATAGGCCTTCTGATACTCTAGTACAATGGGCTGACGATGCTCCCTGCTGGGGTCTATAGCCCAATGCAAAACCAGGCCAGCCTTGCTCATGGGCAATAGTCCCCGGACCCGTGGCCATCACCAGGCGACCAGCCGAATCGGATAATCACAACCGGCCGAGCTTTCCATCCCTATGTTACCGGGCCTAATGCCGCCGCTGCCGCGCGCCCAGAGCTGTGGGCCCTGACCGGCGGACGCGTCTTGAACGTAGAAGCCCGACCTGCTGGCGGCTGAAGGATATCTCTAAATCGTAAAAACCCTCTTTTTGGGTCCACTCAACGGACCA
>CAZFMS010000397.1:0-3393 GCA_964520125.1 uncultured Planctomycetaceae bacterium | reverse complement strand
TTGTCCGCGGTGATCAGCCGGCCCAAGCCGTCGTAGGTGTAGGCCTCGATGTCATCGGAGGCGCCGTTCTTCTTCCGCTCGGTGAGTTTGTTCACGTCGTCATAGGCGTAATCGACGGTAATGCCTTCCTCGTCGATTCGCTGGGTCATCTTGCCCACGGCATCGTAGGCCAGGGATACGTCCCCGGTCTCCTCGTAGGTGATGACCGTCTGCAGGTCCCGGCCGTTATAGGCATAGATCGTGTCCTGCTGGCCGGTGGAGGGGCCGTCGGTGTAGGCAGTCAGGGTGACCAGCCGTCCGGACCGGTCGTAGGTGTGCTCCGTTACCCGGCCGATGCCGCCGGCATCCTCGGTTACCTTGGTTCTGCGGCCCAGGCTGTCGTACGCGGTGACCACGTCGCGGGAGGCCTCGTCAGTAACGGTGATCCGGCGTCCGGCGCCGTCATAGACGTAGATGGTGCTGAGGTCGTCGCCGTTGCCGAAGGTCCCGTCGGGCCCCTGATTGGTGGTGGTGACCACCCGTCCCAGGGCGTCCATGGTGTAGTCGTGGCGGAAGCTGCGGGTGTTGCCGCCGACGATCTCGTAGCGGACCTTCTGGGTCAGACCGCCACCCGTGTCGTAGCCGCTGGTGGTGTAGCTACTGTCCGGCAGGGTCTCTCGGGTTGAACGGCCGTAGGAGTCGTAGGCATAAGTCGTGTCGTTGCCGCCGGCCGAGGTCTTCTTGGTGACCTGCCCGCCGGCATCGTAGTAGGACTTGATCACGTAGTCTGTGCTATCGCTGTCCGCCCCGCCGGGATTGGCCTTGCGGCGGCTCACTGTCTGCCGGCCGGCGTCATCGTACTCGTACTTGCTGCGGACCAGGAGCGTGCCGCCGCTGGCGTGCTGGCTGACCTGGGTTTCTAGGCCCCGCTTGTCATGCTCTGTGACGGTGTAGTGACCGTTGGCATTGGTCACTGTAACCTGCCGCCCGTCGTCGTCGTACGTGTAAGTAGTATCGTTCCCGTTGGCGTCGGTGACCTTGGTCCGCAATCCGTCGTCGTCGTATCCGTAGGTGGTGGCCTTTCCGTCCGGATCGGTGACCAGGGTCAGCCGCCCCGCCCCGTCATAGGCGTTGGCCGACGTGCTGGCGTTGAACTCGGAATACCAGGTGTTGCTCCGCAGGAGGCGGTCCTCCCCGTCATACTCCTTGTCGGTAAGGGCATCGAGGATAGAGTCGGACTCACTAGCAGGGTTGTCTTTCTGCCGGATCCTGCTGACCTGTCCCAGCTCATCGTATTCGGTGTCACCGCGAGTCAGAATGGTGTTGCCGCTGTTGTACCCGTTGACCGCCGTTTGCTGTGAGCCGTCATACTCATAGACGCTGTAGTGGTCCAGGGCGTCGGTCGCGGTGACCTTCCGGCCGAATCCGTCGTAGGTATTAATGGTGTCGTTGCCTTCGGCGTCTGTACCGGTCACCACGTTGCCCATTGCGTCGTAAACCATGATCTGCATTATCGTGGTGCCGCCGGCGTCGCCCAGCTTGGTCGTCACCACCCTGCCCAGGGCGTCATAGACGCTCTCGTTCACCCGGCCGCCGGGGCCGGTTCGCTTGGATTGGCGGCCGTTGGCCTCGTAGGCATAGGTGGTTGCCCCGTTGTCCGGCTCGATGGTCTTGGTGACCAGGCCGGCGTCGTCATACTCCGTGGTCCAGGTGTACAGGGCACTCTCGCCCTCCATGATCTTGCGGACCGTCTGGCGGGCATTGTCGTCGTACTCGTACTCGGTCACGATGCCCGCGGCGCTGGTCTTCTTGCTGACCTCGCCGGCCTTGTCGTATTCCCGGATGACCAGCCGGCTCTCCGGGCTGGTGGTGGTCAGCACCCGGCCCAGGGCATCGACCGTGTAGGTGGTCTGCAGGGAGAGCCCGCCGGAGCCGGAATCCACGGTCATGGCGGTCATCAAGCCGTTGGCGTTGTATGCGTAGGTGGTCTCCTTGCTGGTCACGTCGGTGAAGTGGGTCTTCAGGCCCGAGCCGTCGTAGGCATAGGTCCTCGACCGGCTGCCGGGCCGGATCTCCAGGGTCAGTTCCCCGTTGGTGTCGTACTGATATTCGGTCTGGTTGCCTTGCACGTCAGTGACGGTCAGCGGCTGGCTGTAGTTGCCGGAATAGGTCGTCTGCACCCGGGTGATGGAGGTGCTGTCTGCGGTGACCACCGTGCTGAGGACGTTGCCCTTGGAGTCATAGGTATTGGCTACCACCGCGCTGTTGGGTAGGGTAGCCTGGGTAATCCGGCCGCCGGCGTCATAGGCGTAGGTGGAGGTGGCCGCGCCGGACGAGCCGTAGCCCAAGATCTTGCTGCTCAGCTTGCCACTGCCGTCAAAGACGTATCCCGTTGTGTTGTCCTCCGGGTCGATGGCGAAGTCCGTGCCGTTGTAGGCGAGGTCGAAGGTCCCACCGTTGGCGTCAATATAATAGTCCACCCGGTCGCTGCCGTCATAGGCGATCTGACGGATGGTGGTCCCCTTGGCATCCTTGATCAGGCTGATGCGGTTGCTGCCGTCGTAGGCATACTCCGCGGTGGGGATGCTTGAGCAACTGCCGCAGGCGTCCTCCACCTTGGTCAGGTTGCTGCTGGCGTCGTATTCGTACTTCACCGACCGATCGGCATAGTCGCGGATCAGGGTAATGGTGTGATCAGTGTCCCGATCCAGGTGGATGTCGTTGCCCGATGAGACGGTGATCTTGCTGAGGTAGCTCGAGGCGTCGTAGGAGTAGTCCTCGCCCTCGCTGTATCGATTGCGGGTGCTGATCAGGTTGGCCGGATCGGCGCTGGGCGTGAAGTAATAGGCGTAGCCGTTCTTGTCGGTCAGGCGGTACTGGGTGCCGCCGATCTTGTCCAGAGTATAGCGCTCCCAGCCGGCGGGAGCGGTGTATCCCCCGCCGCCCTGCCCCTCAAAGACCAGGTCTTCACCATTGCCCAGGTTGATGGTCACGTCTTCCGGCGATCCCCCGTCGGAATCCGCCACGATCCGCAGATTGGTGTGAAAGTACCGGCCGAAGTCGGTGGTCCCCCCGCCCTGGTTGGCGGTCTTGTGGCGATAGAGTCGGTCGGCGGCCACGAAGGTGCCGTCGTGATCCCAGTGTAGGTCGCGGGAGCTGAAGATCAGCTCTCCGGTGTCAACCACCACGGGGTCGGTGACCCAGCCGCCAGTGGGCGCTGCCGGATCGGTCCGGCCTAGCATGGGCCAGCCGGAGGTGTCGACTATCTGATACTGCGAGGGAAGCCCGCTGCCGCCCCACCCAGGCAAGCCGCCGCTCACTGGCCCGCCGCCGAATAGGGACCCCTGGGAACCGGTGCCCGTGCCGCCGCCGGATCCGCCGTTTCCTCCGCCGTCCGGGCCAGGGGTCGGCTGC
>CAZFMS010000396.1:0-3396 GCA_964520125.1 uncultured Planctomycetaceae bacterium | reverse complement strand
GCGACGTGGGAGTGCGTCAAAACCAAAAAGTTCTCAAACTCACAGCGGACCCTACCACTCAGCGTGGATCGGGTTCGGTTTGTGGTTCCCGCCCGAGTTCATCTTCGACGATCTCTACGATGAGCGCAAAGTAGTCGTCCAGGGCGCAGTCGGCGGCGTCGCGCATCCGGCACTTGCCCTCTGTGTTTTGCATGCGACAGTCGACACAGATGGTGTCCCGGAGTTTGTCTACGTAGGGATCGATCCGGTGGTCATCGATTTGCCGGACGACCTCGATGATGAGGTCCACACGGGTCAGGATCGGGCAGGCCTGGTCCTTGGTCAGACTGCAGCCGCTGCCGGCGGTCTGATAGATGCACACCTGACAGATCTTCTCGCGCAAGCGGTCGGTTATTCGTTCGCTGAGCGTCTTCATGACCACATCCCATGGAGACCCTCGGTCCATCGACCGCGGCGTCGACGGACAGGTGCCTTTCAGCACACAGGCGGCACGCGCCATCCTGTGGGACCCAATCAGGGTAATGGGATTGGAGCGATTTGGCCAGCGAGCCGGCGCCGTTGCCGGGGAAATCAAACCAGTCATGGGTCGGGAAGCCACACAGCGGGCAGGCCTCGCCGGGTCCGGGCTGGGTGGTCAGCCGTCGTCCGACGGTGGCGGGGAAAAGGCTCTGGGGATGCACAGCCCAGTTCAAGAGCTGACTGTGGGTCAATTCCGTCGCCCGGTGGATACGATCGAAGGTCGAACGACAATCCTCCGCCGCCGGCCTGTTGAAGGCCCGGGCGAACATCGCCGGCAGGCCGGTGCGGCTTTGGTCACCTGATCGGCCCTGGCGATGCAGCCGTCCTTCCACGTAGATGTCCCACAGCACCCGATAGCGGTCGCGCACCAGGTTCTGCCGGGCCGGCAATCCGTTGACCGATTCCAGCTCGTATCCAAAGCGGGCATCCAGCATGTCACTAATGTGGAACAGCTCGCGCCGCAGGTAGGAGGCCAGGCGATCAGTGTCCAGCAACGACGGGGGACAGAGCTGGATGATCAAGGTGCGGTCGGTCGGAGCAGTGGCGGCATCGGACGGCCTCACAAAAAGCTCGGCGGATTCGGCCTTGCGGCGCGGAGCCTGGCGGATAATGCACCTGCTCACGTGTTCCGCGATGAGCGGTCGCTCGGCGAGAAGATTGACCAGGATCGCATCCAACTTCAGACGGGAGAACCACGTGGCATAGACCCTGCGGAATCCCGCCTCTCGATCCCCTCCCGCAGGCATGGTGTAGAGCGGGTCGGCCGCGGCATGGAGTTCGCCCTCGATATGCGGCGAACCCGCACGCACTGCCAGGAAGACGGCCTGTTCGACCAACTGGGGGTCATACTCGATTTGCATAATGGCTGGTCACTCTTGCCGGCCGATTGCCGGATCGATCTCCAATTGGACGGGGGCCGAGGAGGTCGGTCCGGACGGACAGGACTCCTCCACGCCGCAGGTCAGGGTGCTGTCGGGCGATGACTCCTCCGGCTGCAGCTCGAGGTACTCGGGGCCGCAGGCGATCTCCATCCTGCGACACTCGGAGGCGATAAACGAACCGGCGAATCGGCCGATCGCTCCGTAGAAGCCGGATCCGGCGGCCTCGGCCATCCGCTGGCCGAGAGCGGGCAGCCATCTTCCCAGATGGTCGGCCACAAAGGACCGCTGGGCCTGGCGGAGGACCTCGCCGGCATCGCCGTTCTCGCCCTCCTCGATCGTGTAGGCCTCCTTGGTCGCCAGGACACTCATGAACTCGCACTCCACGCTGACGTGGTCCGGTCGCTCGTTGGCCTCAGCGGACAGCTCCATGCCGAAGGCGGAATAAAAGCCGGTGATGTCCGCCAGTTCGGGGGCTTGCTGAATGATCTCCCCCCGTCCGTACTCGAGTTCGTACGCCGGGCAGGTGCCTCGGACCGCGTGACCGAACAGATGAACATGGACAGCCTGCAATTCAGCTAACCCTTCCGGCGGACCGTCAGATCGGCCGGTAGTCAACTCGAGCAACGCTTCGCGAAAGGCGTCGAGCTGAGCGGCCGACTCGGCATCGATCCGGCGAAGTACCGCCGGCCAGTCGGCCCACCGCGCATTATCCGTCAACGTGCTCAGCAACTCATGATCCGGGTACCGAAGCGCCGTGGCAATCAGTCCATAGGCAGCGCTACGGGCCCGAACCAGTCCTCTCTCTGAGATTGTTGTTTCACTCGGCACGAAGTTCTCCTGCAAGTTTCCGGGGCCGCCGAAGCCGCCCCGCCCGCCCGTCAAATCGAGTTCGGGTGCACCGCCGGGCGGATGTACACCGGCTCCTCGACCTTGGTGCGAAAGATCTCCTGGCCGGCGCGGTTGAAGGCGATGACGGTATCGTCGTACATCTCGAATTTCTTGCCGTGATATTCCGTTTCGTAGACCTTGGGCCCCTCCTCGATCTGGTAGCGAGAAATAATCTGGTTCGAGCGGCGGTAGAGCTGCAGGACCGCGAGCAACTCGCGATCGGGTACCTGGTAGCGCTCAACCGCCTGCCCGACCCCCGGGCCGAACATCTGTTCCAGATAGCCGAGTGGAACCCAGCGCGGCGGGATGTAGTACCCGTTCGGCTCGGTGCCCAACTGGGGGTAGAGCGGCAGGGCCACCTTGGCGACGTGGACCAGGTAGTAGAGCGGGTTGTAACGATCCTCGATCCAGGAGTTGTCCTTATCCACTTTGACCAGGCCCTGCATGCGCACCTGTCCGATGCAGGCGGCCATGCAGCGGGTCTCCATCGGCGAGCCCTTGGTCTCCGGGTCCTTTCCCTCGATACGCGGATAGCAGGCGATGCACTTCTCACTGGTCCGCGTGGTGCCGCGATACAGGGACTTCTTGTACGGGCAGGCCTCCACGCATTTCCGGTAGCCGCGGCACTCCTTCTGGTCGATCAAGACCACGCCGTCCTCGGGCCGCTTGTAGATGGCCGTTCGGGGACAGGCGGCCAGACAGGCCGGGTAGGAGCAGTGGTTGCAGAGCCGAGCCAGATAGAAGAACCACGCCCGATGCTTCTGACCCCCGGAAATATCTTCGCCCTTGCCGAACTGCATCGGACTGGACTGGCCGTGCTGGGGCGTGTCTTCGTAGATGTTGGGGAATCGCCACTCTTCATCCGTGGGCAGATAGCCCAGGGCCCGGTTTGGCTGATCTCCCCGGGCGACCTGATGCCCGGCCTCGAATACCCCCCGGCCGGTGAACGTGCCGTAGGGCTTCTGGGGGTTGCCGTTGGGGGAGCCGGTCCAGTGCTGGCCTTCGGGGTTGGCCTGCTCCAACATCTCCAGGATCTTGACGTCCCAGTGCTGCGGGTAGCCGCCGTAGGGCTCGGTCTCGACGTTGGTCCACCACATGTGCTCCTGTC
>CAZFMS010000395.1:0-3400 GCA_964520125.1 uncultured Planctomycetaceae bacterium | reverse complement strand
GAATACGGCTCCGCGCAGGCTGAAAGGGCGACCGACCAAGCAAAGGTCAGTCCCGCCCAGCCCGAGACCAAGAAGCCGGTGGCGGTAAAGACCCGCCAGAGGCGCTCGACCGAGAAGGCCGCCGCCGCCCCGCGTCCCTCGACCGAGAAGCGGGAAATGCTGATCAACATAGCCGATGGCGACGAATGTCGCATCGCCCTGTTACAGGATGGACGGCTGGAGGAGCTGCACACCGAGCGGGCCCGGGCAACGTCAAACGTCGGCAACATCTACAAGGGACGGGTCACCAATGTAGAACCATCCATCCAGGCGGCTTTCATAGACTTCGGACTCCCCGCCCATGGTTTCCTGCACATCAGCGACTTGCACCCCAAGTATTTTCCGGACAGCAAGGGCGAGCCGGAACTGGTGGGCAAGAAGACCCCCCGCCGCAACCGGCCGCCGATCCAAAACGCCCTGCGGGCCGGCCAGGAGGTCATGGTCCAGGTCATCAAGGAGGGCATCGGGACTAAGGGCCCAACCCTATCTTCCTACATCTCCCTGCCCGGGCGGTTCCTGGTCATGATGCCCGACATGGAGCAACTGGGGGTGTCCCGAAAAATCGAGGACGAAGACCAGCGCCGCAAGCTGCGGACCATGCTCGGCCAGCTTTCCTTGCCCAGCGGCACCGGGTTCATCGTTCGCACCGCGGGAGTCGACCAGACCAAACGCGAGCTGCAGCGGGATCTGAACTATCTGACCCGCTTGTGGAAGAAGGTGGCCAGGAGAATTCAAACCGAACCCGCCCCCGCCGAACTCTATAAGGAATCGGACCTGGTCATCCGCACCATCCGGGACGTCTACGACGCCAGCCTTCGTCGAATCATCGTGGACAACTCCGCCGTAGCCGAGAGGGTCCGTGAGTTCCTCTCCATTGCCAGTCCGCGTTCACAGGACATCGTGACCTGCTACGAAGGCGCCGAGCCGATGTTCCACCACTACGGGATCGAGTCGGAGATCGACAAACTGCACTCCCGTCAGGTTCCCCTGCCGTGCGGCGGCTCCCTGGTCATCGAACAGACCGAAGCCCTGGTAGCCATCGACGTGAATTCAGGACGGTTTCGCGTGCCGGAGAACGCCGAAGAAACCGCCCTGCGGGTGAACCTCGAAGCAGTCGATGAAATCGCCAGGCATCTGCGGCTCCGAGACCTCGGGGGCCTGATCATTCTCGACCTTATCGACATGGGCCTGCAAAAGCACCGGCGGGCGGTCGAGAAACGCCTGAGCGATGCCCTGAAGAAACACAAGGAACGGGCCAAGATCCTGCGGATATCAGCCTTCGGCATCCTGGAGATAACCCGGCAGCGCCAGCGAGCGTCCCTGGCCAAGAGCGTGTTCCAGGATTGTTCTCGTTGCGGGGGCAGTGGCCGGATAAAGGCCCCGGAATCGGTGGCCTTGGACGTGATGAGACAAATCCGCCTGGCCAGTCACAAGAGTGGGGTGGTCAGCATCGACGTTCGAGTGGCCACCGCCGTGGCCAACGACCTGCTGAACCGCAAGCGCCACCACCTGACCGACCTGGAGCGGGAAACCGGACAGACCATCCGGATTCACGGAGAAGTAGGCTATGCCGTGGATCAGCTGACCACCTCCTGCACCGATCGGCGGGGCCGAGAAGTGCCCGGCGCAACCACCGGTACGGGTGTTGCGGCGGCACCGGCCACCGGCGGGCGTGGCCCCAGGCGAAGGGAGCCAAGAGGGAATTCGAGGCGTCGCGGACCATCGCCCCGATCCTCCCGGCGAAACCAGTAGCAGACCAACGAATGACCGACCTACCCCACGCGCGCAGTTCTACGATGGAGGTCTTGGGTTGAGTGATAGCCCGATTACTGGAGGCCCGGCCCCCGGTCGACGAATCCGTGGATGGACGGGATGGCACCTGTTCATCATGTCCCTGGTGGTGATGATCTCCGGAGGATGTGGACCCGTCTGGTACCTCGATCCCGGCTTCGGGCAGCGTCTGGCCAAGCAGCAGGACAAACCGTTGCTGATGTACTTCAAGGCCTGGGACTCGACCCAACACCGCAACATGAAACTGAAGGTGTTCGAGCACCCCTCCATCAAGAAGGAGCTGATGGACACCATAAACGTGGAGCTGGAGTTTGCGTGGTTCCCCGACTACGCCCAAAGATACCGCGTTCAACGAGCCCAGGTCTGCGTGATGTGCTCGCCGGAAGGAGACCGGGTCTCGTCACCGATGTACGTCAACCCCGTACCGGGCGATCAGGAATTCCTCGACTGGTTGCAGAAGGCCAAGGCGGCTGCAAAGCCGGAGCCAAAGCCATCATCCGCCCCGGCCGAAGCAGGACCTGCCACCAAGGAGGAAGCAGCACAGGCCCCGTCGACCGGCCCGCCGGACGGCACCCCCAGCAGAAAACAGCAAAGCGCCGCGAGATTGCCCAATAGCGGAAAGAGCGCCGAACCGACCCTCAGCCCGATCTAACCGAACACGTCGAGCAATGCGCCGGCCATCCGGTCGGCGACCGCCAGGACGACCACATTGGCCCGATAGCCAATCTCGTGGCGCTTGATGTCGACCAACTCCGTGGCCAGGTCAACGTCGGAAGAGAGCAATGTGTCCGGATCGGCGCCGTCCGCGGGCACGGGATCATCGTAACGCGGCCGGGTTGTGCCGGTGGCCTGATCGTAGCGCTGGGCGCGGTAGCCATCGGTGTTGACGTTGGCCACGTTGCGGGCCGCTGTCTCCACGCTGAGCAGATTTCGATTGATGCCGGTCAGCGCAATGTTCATAACGGATGTCACGGTTTCTTCCCCCATTCCAGAACCAGGCACGCCGCGGCCGCGGCCTGCACATGATCGGACGACGCGGTGCCAAGTCCACGCTCCGACCATAGAAGGTATGATTTGGAGATTCAGGAGGCCAAGGCATCGGGCCGGGACGACCCCCCGCCGGACTCATAACAACCCGTTCGCGGGCAATCCCGGGGCGACCGTGGCAAGGCCTCCTGATTGGAACGGCCTGCCGGCCAGGACCCCGGCGGCCGAGGGGTGATCCACGGCTTCACGCAGGCCTTCGAGGCCGGTTACTGCAGCCTTGCGGTGCTGATGGAGGATTCGGGGTGGTCGGCGCGGCGGCCGAGGGATTCGCAAAGCAGGTCCACCGTCTTGCGGGTGGCCCCCGTGTTCCGCCGAACCACATCCTGGGCCCGCGTGCCCATGGCCCCGGCTGCCGGGCGATCATCGAGAAACCGGCCCAGCACCGGCACCAGCTCCTCAACGCTGCCGAGCTGGACGGCCGCGTCGGAGGCGATCAGTTGCCCGGCCACATCGGCGAAGTTCTCGACATGTAGCCCAAAGCACATGGGACGCCCCAGGCCGGCGACCTCCATGAGATCCGAGC
>CAZFMS010000394.1:0-3417 GCA_964520125.1 uncultured Planctomycetaceae bacterium | reverse complement strand
CCAGGCCCATGTTGTCGCCGCTGCTGAGGGTGGCGGTGATGGTCCAGTCGATTTGAGACGGTCCGCCGGCCCGATAGTTGAGCCCGGAGCTGGGCGACAGTAGATCCAGCGTGACGGTTACCCCGGCCAGGGCCGGCCCCGCCATGGTGACCAGCACCAGGGCCGAGATTGACATTACTTGTTTCATGGTGTGCTCCTGACAGAAGGACACGTGTTGGCTCCCTAGAAAGACGATTCGACTGACGGCGGTCGCGGGTTTTGCGCCCGTCCCCCAGAGATCGGGTCGGGTACGGCTGCCGGCCGAGCCGATGCCGGCCGCACAGACCCCACCACAGACAGGACGAGGCGTGTCCTCGGGAAGGGTCTCTGTACCTCTAGTAGGGAATCGACAAACGCAGAGTGTCAGATTCCTTCCTTCCCCAATACACCGCACTATAAAGGTCGCGTGGGGCGGCCAACAAGTACTGCTCAAGCAAGGCAATGACCTTCAAAGTAATGCCAAGTCGAACCAGCGACGGACTGCGTTTTGCTTTGGACTTGCCGGGAGCGCTTTCGAAGCAACCCTCAGTTGCTTCGGGGCTGGCCACGGCGGGGGCATTGGAGATGGGGGATGTTGGAACACACGCGGAGGGCATGTTCCCCAGGGTGGGAACAGCTCCTCAGGTTGCGGACCCTATTGACTCCGCCCGGGATGCCGAGAAGTTGATCGGGCTGCTGGAGTCGGGCCCGACCGGGTGGGCACCTGGTAGTGGAAAGTGGTACTGACTCGGTCGTCCGTCGCGGCCGGTGGAGTTTCGGCGCGCTGGACGCCGACCGCCGTGGAGGCGAATCGGGCTTGGCCCGCTGATCGGGGTCACTCTTCCCGCGAGAGGGTGATTCCCTCGTTGTCCTTTTCCGTCTTGCCGGTCATGGAGTAGTTGGAATCCTGGCGATCCTGGTTGACCTTCAGCTTCTTCATATACAAATCCATGACGTCGTGGGCATCGAGACCCACACACTGGGCCATGGAGATCCAGAAGAAGAGCAGATCGATGACTTCCACCCGGGCGTTTTGGAGGTCGTGTAGCTCGAAGCGGCGGCCGGCCTTGGCTTCGGCGCACCAGTGCTTCCAAAAAGTGCAGTTGCGCAGTTCTTCGAGTTCGTTTGAAGCGGCGTCAATATAGCTGTTCAGCCATTGACCGGCCAATTCAGGGTGGCGGTCGCCGCGCAGGGCTTCGGTGTCGAAGCCGATGCGCCGGTTGAGTTCGGCCTGGCACTTGAAGAGTTCGTCGAGCATCATCGCCGCTCCATTCGGATAGCCAATCGTTTCGCCGTTAGGTCACTTAGGTGGTCCATGCGGCCCGGCCGCAGAGGCAGGACGGCCCCGGAGGGCCATCGGGAAGGCCCTCCCAACCGAGGATAACCAAGGCAGCTTAACCGGAAAGCGTCAAGAAGGCACGGCCGGACCGGCCATGCGGTGAGGTTTCGAGGATAGGCACTGGCGGTTCACCGGCCGGCGTAGTACCGGGCATTGAGCAGAGTGAAGGATTTCCATTTCTCGGGAAGGTCCTCCTCGGCGAAGACGGCTCCGGTGTCGCACTCGTCGGCGCAAAGGCCGCAGTCGATGCACCCGGCCGGGTTGATATAGAGCATTGCTTCTAGTTCGAAGGCGGCCTCCTCCACCGTGGGGTGGATGCAGTCCATAGGACACACCGCCACGCAGGCGCCATCTCTACAACCGATGCACGGTTCCGCCACCACGTGGGTCATCGAGTACTCCCTCTCTGGCCAATCCCTTACGGCCCAGGCTGCCGGCCAAATGCAAGTCGATTATAGGGTCGTCCGGCGGTCACTTCCAGAAAACCCGGGCCTTGAGGATTGCCGGCTGCCGTCATGATCGAATTGAGCCGGGGAGGTACGCGGCAGACGGCCCGATGGACCAACGGACGTCGATCAGCGTTCCGCACTGACGCGTCGTACGATACGAGTCTCATCTGCGGACACCAGTTCGTATTCGATATTCCGCCAGAGAATGCGACGCGAAACCAACGAGGCCAGGAGCAGGTGCAGATGAAGCCAGGCCGAGAAGGCCACGGTGCCGCCGACGTCCCAGCAAAAGTCTTTCCAGGTCAGATGCGGCGGAGCCAGCACGCGGCGGATGGCCAGTTGTCGCAGCAACGCCTTGCCGGAGCCCAGGATAATGACCGAGATCCACCCGAACAGTGCGGCGAGCATCACCGTGCGATTGCCGAACCAACCCATCGCCGAGACCAGGATCAGCCCCGCCAAGGCGGTGCCGCCCAGCAGGAAACTGCAGGTCAGGATCAGTCCCGCCCGCCAGATCTCCGGGGCGCAGACGCGAGTGATGAGCACTTGCCGTCGGGCGAATGACCAGAAACCGCGCAAGGTTGTCCGATCAGAACTCGGCACCAGGGCCTGCGGAACGAAGCGGATGCTTCGGCCCGCTCGGCGCAACGCCCGGGTCAACTGATAGTCGTCCGACAGGGCCCGATCCCAGTGGTCCGCGACGGCCAGGGCGTCGAAGGTCGCCTTGCGGATCGCGGTCGCCCCTCCCCAGCAGAAGTTGAACTTCTCATCGTGCAGCATGGTGACCGTCGCGGCGTTCCACGCACAGCGGACGCCGGCGGCCAGTCCGCCCGCCGAGCTATACCAGCGATAACCCGTCGCAGCGCCGACCCTTTCGTCCTGCAGCGGGGCAACCAGGTGGCCCAGGAAGCCCTCGGCCGGGACCACGTCGGAGTCCAGGAAGGCCAAGACCTCGCGGTCGCTGGAGACCTCTTCGACGGCGGCAAGCAGGTTGTGGATCTTCTGCGAACGCCGTTCGGCCCGCCCGGCGACCACCCGTCGGCAGCGCGGCGTGCTCCACCGGTCGATCCAGCCACCGACGGCCCCATAGGCGGGATCTTCGGACGATTCGAAGGTGAATATCACCTCGTACTCGGCATAGTCCTGCCGGGCCAGGCCCTGGACGGTCTGCTCCAGCTTGTCGTCCACCCCACAGCAGGGCAGGATTATCGCGGCCTTGGGCTGGTACTTGAACTTGCCTTCAGTCGTCCGGAGGTCGCCGGCCGCCTCGGCCATCTGGCGGACGTAACGGTAGAACCGAACGCCGTCCCACAGCGCCCGCAGGCCCTGAATCGAGGTCAGCAGCCAGAGGGCAAGTACACCGAGGTAGATCGAGTGTTCGAGGGTCATGCGGAGGGCGCCGTGGCAGGGGACTGAGGCGAGATGGCGATCTGCTCCTTTGGCGTCGGCTCAGACATGGCCGCCCCGACCCGGGGCTTGGAAGTCCAGCAGGGCGTTGGCAATGCCGCTCGGCCCGATGACGACCAGGGCGTCGCCTTGGCTAACGACCTGCTCTGGGCCGGGGTTTACCTTGGTCGTGCCGTCGGCTCCGGTGATGGCCACCACGGTGGC
>CAZFMS010000393.1:0-3422 GCA_964520125.1 uncultured Planctomycetaceae bacterium | reverse complement strand
GGGCGGGGTGGAGGAACTGTAATTCAAGTAGAGTCGAGGCGACGCGGACGGACGATCGGGTTTGTTTTGGACTCCCGGCGAAAGAAAGAGGCCATGAACGCAGGCAACACCTCATCTAGGGCGACGCAACGGCGCGGAGCGGCCCTGTATCTGACGGTCTTCGGGACGGCGACGATCATCGCCGTGGTCACCATCTCGGCGTTGACCACCGCCCACCTGCGGACCAAGGGCACCATCGCCGCCGAGAACCTGGCCGAGGCGGCCATCCTGGCCATGTCGGCCATGGAGCACGGCCTGGCCACCTTGCAGGCGGCGACCATCGACGGAGAGCCGACCTGGAGATGGAACTTCGTCAGCGGCGAGAAGGTCTACCTGCCCGCGTTTGGCAAGGGCGCCGCTTCTTGGATGCTGGTGGACGAAGACGACGGCAACCTGGAGGACAATCCCGCCGACCCAGTACGTCTGTATGGCATTGGCCAAGTGGGCGAGTCGATCCGCGTCCGCAGCGTCCTGCTACAAGCCACCGGCGACGGCCTGGCACTGCTGGGAACCACCTTGCACGCCGCCGACCAGGTTCACCTCAAGTCCGGCAAGTACCTAGCCGCAAAAGGGGCTCCCCTATCGACCAACATGAATCTGCGGAACGACGGCACCATCGACGGCGACGTACAGGCGGCCACCCAAAGTGGCAACGGCCAGATCAACGGCACGGCCGAGATCCCGGCGCCGCCCAAACAGTTGCCCGATCCCGCAGTGTTCAATCTTTATTGGAGCATCGCCACGCCCATTGTGTATCCCGGGGAGATCACCGGACAGGTCCTCAGCCCGAAGCTGAACCCCTGGGGCGTAACCAACCCCGACGGGGTCTACTCCATCGACACGCAGGGCAAGGACCTGGTCATCAAGGGCTCGCGCATCTACGGAACACTGGTCGTGGAGGCCCCCGGCAAGAAGGTCGTTGTCGACGACGCGGCCTTCCTGCACCCCTACCGCCGGGACTACCCCGTCCTGATCGTCAACGGCAATCTGGAAATCAGACTGAAGAGTGAATTGTACGACCTGTCCGAGGAGCAGTGGGGCGTCAACTTCAATCCGCCCGCTGCGGCATACATCGACGAGCCCGACGACGACAAGTCCGATGTGTATCCCAACGAAATTCGGGGGCTGGTGCACGTCACGGGCGATCTCACGTTCTTCGAGACCCCGAAGATCAAGGGCGTGGTCATCTGCGAAAACAGGGTGACAGACGAGGGGTCCTGCCAGTTGGAGCACGATCCGGCTCTGGTCTCCAACCCGCCGATGGGCTACACCGCCGGCGGCCTGGTGGTGCCCGTCCGCGGCACCTGGCGCTGGGACACGTTGCCCTGAGCCGACCGGCCTGCACGGTGGCGCGTTGCTCGAACCCGCCGCCGAAACCGATATGGATGGACTACCACAAGGGAGCATCATGGACAGACAGGAATTCACATTGGATCGGTGCACCCGGTACGTCCTGGTGGCCATCACCGCGCTGCTGACCGTGATCGCCGTCGAGTTATGGGCCCCCAGGCCGAGCATGCTGCCGGCGGCGATCGCCCAGATACCGGACTCCGGACGGCAACGACAGGACATGGTCGGGGAACTCCGCAAGACCAACGGTCTATTGGGCCAGATCCTCAACCACCTGCGCACCAAACCGATCAAGGTCAGTGTTGATGCACCCGATAAGCCCGGTAGCAAGCGGGCCACACGCGGCCGGCAATAGCCCCACCCGACCGAGGGCGTCCGTGCGGCCCCGTGGTGCCGGCGCGCCCGGCGACGTCCGCAGGAGGTCAAGGTGCTCAAACGACGGGCAAAACACGGGCCGATCGGATTGGACATCGGCGCCGGCAGCATCAAAATGCTGCAATTCGCCGAACAAAGCGGAGGGCCCGCGGTCATCGCCGCGGCCTATTGCCAACTGCCACTTTCCCCAGACGATCCGGGCCGCGGCGAGGCCGCCCTCGAATACGCCATAGCAGAGGCCCTGCAGCAACATCCGTTCTGCGGACCAAAAGTGGTGGCCGCCCTGTCTTGCCGTGAATTCCAGATGAAGAACATTCGCCTTCCCCGTATGCCGGTCGAGGAAAAGGCCTCGGCCATCCAATTCGAAGCCCAAGACCGCTTTGGAACTGAAGGAGGAGAGCAGCAGATCCGTCACCTTATCGCCGGAGAAGTCCGCCACGGGAACGAACTGAAAGAAGAGATCATCGTCTTCGCCGCCACCGAAGAGATGGTCGCCGCCCGGGTAAAAATGCTCCAGACGCTGAAGCTGAAGCCCGTAGCCATCGACATCGCCCCCTGCGCAGTGGCCCGCAGTTTCTTTCGCTTCCTGCGTCGTGCGGAGGACGCCAAGGCGGTAAACGTCTTTCTGGATGTGGGTCGGCGCGGAACCTCGATCGTCCTGACCCGCGGCCTGGAGTTGTCCTTCCTGAAGATGGTCAACATCGGCGGCGAGCACTTCAATGACGCCGTCGCCCAAGCCTTGTCGATCCCCCGGGAGGAGGCGGCCGACCTGCGCATACGAATCATCCGCCAGACCTGCAGTCGACGAACCGGAGACCGGCCCGCGGTGCCGGAGGAGATGCAGGCCGCCGTTACCGACGCCGTCCGCCCCCTGATCGAGCGGATCAGCCGCGAGGTACAACTGTGCCTGCGTTACTTTGCAGTGACCTTCCGAGGTCAGCAGCCCCAGAGCCTCACCCTGGTCGGCGGTGAGGCCCACGCCCCCACCCTGATCCGCATCATCGGGGAGGATATCGACGTCCCCTGTACCATCGGCAACCCGCTCCGGGGAATCAGGCGGATTGGACGGATCGACGGACTGGATCAGCGGGCTCTTCAACCTGCCTGGGCGGTGGCCTGCGGGCTGGCGCTGCGCGGCTCCCCCTGGGTGCAGAGGCCGGATGCGCTTTCGCCGAGCCTCCCAACCAACCAGGTGGCGCTATAGCGCCTTATTGAGGGTCTTCCAGCAGTGCAGGACTGTGATTTCATCCCGTCGAGCTATCACGAAGCCCAACGGCTACAGCGCGCCCTGAGGCTGCGGGCCACGTGCGTGGCCATCCTGATAACCATCATGGGCACTTGGGTCGTGTCCCACCGGCAACGCCTCGCGGTGGCTCAGGACCTGCTCGCCGACCTGGGGCGACAGCACGGACAGATCGCCATCCACATGGCTGACAAGCAATTGATGGAAGCCCAACGGGAGCGACTTCGAGACCGACGGCGACTCATCGATCGACTGCAGGATCAGCCGAGCCTGGTGGTGTTGTTCAGCGACATCAGCCGACGGCTCCCGGAGACCATGATTCTGACCGGACTGGAGGTGGATTGCCCACCGTTCTCCACCTACGCCACCGATCAAGACTCCGCCGCCCCATCCGAGGCCCAGGCCGCCCCTGCCA
>CAZFMS010000392.1:0-3430 GCA_964520125.1 uncultured Planctomycetaceae bacterium | reverse complement strand
GATCATGATCTTCCTGGCCAGCTCCCAGGTCTGGACGTCCTCGATCCGGCGGTCGAACAGCCCATCCTGGTAGTTGTCGCCGTAGGCGTCGGTGCCGGCCGCCTTGATCAACGAGCCGGCCAGGAGCCGGGCGGTGCCGCCTCTCCCGTGGGCCTCGAGCAGTCGGAGGTACTGATTGTCCTGGATGCCCAACTGCAATTGCTTGAGGCGAACCGAAGGGACCGGCCCTTTCAGGCCGAAGGTAGTGCCCGGATACAAGAGCCAGGTGTCGGAGGGCTGGGCCCGATCTCGAATCGGGCGGGCGAGAAGGTCGTCGGGCCAGTCGGTGGCCTGCGGGAGCAAGAGCGCCTCGTGTCCTTGCAGGAAGGCCTGCCAGGCCAGGCTGCGGGCCTGCAGGGGAGGTGCCTCGACGGCTATCGAACCACTAAAGGGCGGCCGATCCGGCGACAGCCAGGTTCGGCTTCCCAGTTTCTGCAGACGCTCTAAGGTGGGCGGGTGCTGATACCTGGCCGGCGTGGACCAGATATCGATCTGCCCGCTGAGGTCTTCGAAGTAATGATCGAACCAGCCGAAGGCGCTCATCGGCTGAGGGATGAGGTCCGAGGCGAAGGCCAGCCTTTGGTCAACCAGATGGGTGATGGTGGCCAGTTGCCGGACCTGCTGCAGGGCCTCGGCCCGGGGGTTCCGGCCGGTGGGAAGATCGAAGCGAACGAAGGCCTGGTCCAGCCGGCCTTTCTCCTCGAAGTACTCTTTGGCTCGGGCCAGGTACTCCTTCATGACCGCCGCATAGACCGCGGATTGAATTCCCCCGTAGCGTCCGGGGTCGGGCTGCCGCAGGTCCACGGGGATCGGCCAGGCGTGGGCTTGGCGACCGTCGGGGTAGGCCCCCCCGTCGATCAGCGGTCCGCAGAAGGCCTCGTAGTCGGTCCAGTCGAGGAGGACTCCGCCGGCCTGGTCCTGTCTGAAGAGGGGACGAATCTCGTCGGTGTAGGGGCTCAGGCCGTGCTCATGCAGGATGGCGAAGGCGTCGAGGAGGGTGCGGCGGGCGTCTTGGTCGGCCAGGACCAGCCGCAAGTTGAGCGGGTCCAGGGTGGTGTGGGCGGTGATGATCGGCCCGAGCTGCACGCCGGCCAGGACCGGGATGGCGTCGTTCGGTGACAGGTAGATGTCCCGGACCACGACCTCGACGGGTGTGCGGGCCTTGTTGCCGTCGGCGTCGAGCATGATGACGGCACCGTGGTAGGTGCCGGGGGCGGCACCGGCGGGGACCTTGATCTCCACCCAGACGATCAACCGGCTGCCCGGGGCGATCACGAACGGCTGGCCGTGTCTGGGGGCGTCAATAGGGACCAGGACGTCCAGTATCTCCCGGCGCTGGCGCAGGCCCTGGGAGCGGAGATACCAGTTCGGATAGCGTTCCACGGTGATCGGCCAGGCCCGGTACATGCGAACGGCATCGCGGGGTATGGTCCCGGCGGCTCCGGTGAAGTCCTCCGCGGCCAACACCACGCCCGCCGCCTGACCTTCGGTGGCCGAGAGGGCGAGTTGAAAGGCCAGTGTCTCATGGACCGCTCCCTCGAGCTTGATCACATTTTGGGCCCGGCTGAAGTAGGGTGAATCCTCGGGCAAGGGACTTCCGACCACCAACCCCACCGACGGGCCCACCACGCGCCACGCCGGTAGGATGCTCTCGCTCTTGGGGCTCACGCAGGCCGAGGACGCCAGGGGGAGCATCAGGCCGCAGCCGGCGAAGATCAGCCGCAGCCGAAAGAAACGCTTTGGTTGGTGACGCATTCTCTGTCCCGGTCGTTTGTTCAACGCCATAGTGTGCCGGCGGAGGCGGCTCGCCGCTCGGATACCTCAGGGTTCGGCATCACCGGCTGGAGACTGTCGCTATTAGTGCCCCTTCCGGGCCATGGTGCGGCTGGAGCAATTCACATTTCGCCGTAGCGTCGCCCCTGGTGGGCGGGCGCGCCGTACGTAACATCCAGCGGCGCCGGGGACAAGCCCCGACGCGACATCTGTTCGTGAGATGCTCCAGCAGGTCATCCCGCCAGCCGGCGGTATAGCTTCTCCAATCGATCGACCATCAGGCGATGGTCGAATTCCACCAGGCAGCGCTGGCGAGCCGCTCGGCCGTAGGTGGCCCGTCGGGCGGAGTCGCCGGCCAGGCTGACCAGGGCCTTAGCGAATCCCTGGGTATCGCCGAGTTCGGCCAGCTCGCCGGTGCGGCCGGGCAGCACGACTTCCGGGGCGCCGTCAATGTTGAAACAGACGGCGGGCTTTTCCATCAACATGGCCTGGACCACGGCCCGGGGGAGGCCCTCCCACTGGGAGGTGTGGGCCAGGATGTCGATCGCCGCCAGCATGGCCGGCATCTCGCCGGGCGGAAGGAGGCCGGTGAGGATGACTCGATCTCTCATCCCCCGGCGAGTCAACTCGGCCTCGTAGGCCGCGCGGGCCGACCCGCCGCCGATCCACAGGAACCGCAGGTCGGGTTTTTGCTCGACCGCCCGCTGCATCACTTCGATCAACTGCTCGTAGCCCTTGTTGGGAAACAGCCGGGCGACCGTGCCGATGACGACCTGGCCGTCTTCCACCTGCCAGGCCCGGCGAAGCTCGGCGGGGTGTTGGGCAGCGGGGTCGAAATCATCGACCACCATGCCGCTACGGATGGTCTCGAACTGGGCGTCCCGACCAATGCCCGCCCGCAGGGCCTGGGCGGTCATGGCATCGGCCACGCTGACCATGGCGTGGCACCGGCCCGCACAGTAGCGTTCCGCCGCGGCGTAGGCGGCCCGGACGGGCCAGGGCTGGGTGCGGTTGAAGCTCATGCCGTGGATGGTGTGGACGATGGCCGGCACCTGGGCCTGATGAGCGGCGATCCGACCCAGGACCCCGGCCTTGCTTGAATGGGTGTGCACCACGTCGGGCCGCAGCTCGGCCAGACGGCGCCGCAAGGCTCGCAGGGCGCGAAAATCCTGTCGCGGGCTGACCTCTCGAACCAGGTAGGCCAGCTCTTCGAAGGCGTAGCCACCGGCCCGGGCCCGGTCCACCAATGAGCCCTCGGGGCCGGTCGTCGGGCCGGAGATCAAGTGGACCTGGTGGCCCTTGGCCTGCAATCCTTCACAACTCAGCAGGGTGTTCTCCTGGGCCCCGCCGATGATCAACCTGGTGATGAGGTGGACGATACGCATGCCGTGTAAGTCGCCGAATGGGATTGCGAATCACCGCCGTGATCCGGCCGGCTCGTTTCTCCCGACCACTGCCCAACGCCGGGTACTCTGGGCACCGCGGTGATGACGACGCGGACTCCCGAGACGCCCGCTCCGCGGCGATCCTCTCACGCCACCTAGGCCGGCGGCTCGTCGCCGCGATCGACGCCTGCGGGCCTGGGGGCGGGGGCCCGCCGCGGGGCCTCCACATTCGC
>CAZFMS010000391.1:0-3436 GCA_964520125.1 uncultured Planctomycetaceae bacterium | reverse complement strand
GCATTCCGTCGGCCTGCTGTACACCGCGTTTACCTACTTCTGCGGGTTCCGGCCCAACTCGGGCGAGTACAAGCTCATGGGCCTGGCCCCGTACGGCGAGCCGGTCTACGTGGAGCTGATCCGCGAGAAAATCCTGGACGTCAAGCCGGATGGTTCGCTGCGGATGGACATGTCCTATTTCAACTACTGCCAAGGCCTGACCATGACCAGCGGGAAGTTCCACGACCTTTTCGGCGGTCCGCCGCGCCGACCGGAATCGCCGCTGACCCAGCGGGAGATGGACGTCGCCGCGTCGATCCAGGCGGTGACCGAGGACATCATGCTCCGGGCCGCCCAGCACCTTCACCAGCAGACGGGCCTGAGCAATCTCTGCCTGGCGGGAGGCGTGGCCCTGAACTGCGTGGGGAACGGCCGGATCCTCCGCGAGGGGCCGTTCGATGACATCTGGATCCAGCCCGCCGCGGGTGACGCGGGTGGGGCACTGGGTGCGGCACTCTTCGTGTGGCATCAATTGTTGGGCAAGCCTCGGCAGGTCGAGGCGGGCCGGGATTTCCAGTTCGGCTCCCTGCTGGGCCCCAGCTTCTCGCCAGAAGTGACCCGCGAAATGCTGGACCGTGCCCAAGCGAAGTATCACTACTTCGAGGATGAGGAACAACTGATCCAGCGAATCGTCGAGGCCCTCGAGGGCGAGAAGGTGGTGGGCCACATGGCAGGCCGGATGGAGTTCGGGCCTCGGGCCCTGGGCTCGCGGTCCATTCTCGGTGATGCCCGGTCGCGGAAGATGCAGTCGGTGATGAACCTGAAGATCAAGTTCCGCGAGTCGTTTCGCCCCTTCGCCCCCTGCGTCATGCGCGAGCACGTGGACGAGTACTTCGAGATGCGGCCCAACGAGGACAGTCCCTACATGCTGCTGGTGGCCCCGGTCCGCAGGGAGCAGCGGGTTCCGTTGGATGGTCAGGCCGAGTCGGGGCTCGACAAGCTGAAGCAGATACGCTCGGTGGTGCCGGCAATTACCCACGTGGACTATTCGGCGCGGGTCCAGACGGTCGACCCGCAGCGGCACCCGCGGATGCACGGCATCATGAGGAGATTCAAGGAGCGGACCGGCTGTCCGGTGGTCATCAACACGAGTTTTAACATTCGCGGTGAACCGATCGTCTGTTCCCCGGAACACGCCTACCGCTGCTTCATGGCCACCAACATGGACGTGTTGGTGGTCGACAGTTTCATCCTGTACAAAGAGGAACAGCCGGGCAGCAAGAAGCACGAGATCGACCAGTACCTGGCCCGGTTCGAACTGGATTGACCCACCATGGCCATTGTCAACATCGACTGGAATCCCCCCCGCCGCATCCTGCGGAACTTCGGCCTGATCGCTCTGGCGGCGTTCGGGGCGATCGGGGCCCTGGCATTCTGGCGGATCGGTCCGTTCGGGGGGATCTCCGCCGGCGCGGCCGTCTGGACGGCGGGGGCCCTGTGGATCCTGGCCTTGTACTGCGGGGTCGTGGCGGTGGTGGCCCCGCGTGCAGTGCGGCCGGTCTACCTGCTGCTCACGGTGGCCACCTATCCGATCGGCTTGGTGCTTTCCTACATCGTGATGGGCGTCGTTTTCTACCTGGTCATCACTCCGGTGGGGATCGTGTTCAAGATCATCGGACGTGATTCGATGAATCGGAGATTCGACCCGTCGGCCACCACCTATTGGATCAAGCGGCGGCCGCCGGACAACGTGAAACGCTATTTCCGCCAGTTCTGAAACCAGGATCGGACGACGATGAGTACAGAGAACAAGTCCACCGGCCCCCAGGATCATGACGAGTTTAGCAGCGAGGCCAAGGCTCAGCGGGTCGGGCTGGTGGCGGAGTTTTGGGACTTCCTCAAGCACAACAAGAAGTGGTGGCTCCTGCCGATTCTGGTGGTCCTGCTGCTGATCGGCGTATTGGTGGTTCTCGGCAGCTCGGGGGCCGGCGCGTTCGTCTACCCGCTGTTCTGAATCCGGGGCTGTTACCGCGGAGCACGCAGCGACGACCGCCCGGCCCCGCGGCGATGCTTGACAGCCCGGCATGACGGTCTTACCGTTGCCGGAGGTGGGTCCGTGTTGAATGTTGCAGATGGGGTGGATACGGTGATGGGAATGGACAAGCGATCTCTACCGCCGCTGAAGGTAGTCTGGTCTGACGAGGCCTTGCAGATTCGGGGGCGCCAGGCGGTGATCGAGGGGGTCGGGGCCCGGCGGGCCCGGGTCATACCCGACGAACGCGGCCGGCTGGGCGAGATCATGCGCGGCGATGACCCCTGGTTCGAGAAGTTCGGCCAGGCCTATTTCACCACTACCTATCCCGGGGTGGTCAAGGCCTGGCATTACCACAAGATCCAGACGGATCATTTCTACTGCCTGCGGGGCACCATCAAGCTGGGCCTGTACGACGGCCGCGAGGATTCGCCGACCCGGGGCGAGGTGAACGAGATCATCATCGGCGAGCACCTGCCGGCCCTGGTGCGGATTCCGCCGGGCGTCTATCACGGGTGGATGTGCGTCTCGGCCGTGGAGTGCTGCGTGATCAACCTGACCACGGAGTGCTACAACTACGCCCAGCCGGACGAGCATCGCCTGGACCCCCACGAGAACGACATCCCCTACGCCTGGGCCCGGCGCGACGGGTAGCTCCGGCGGCTGCTCCCGGCCTTTGCAGCTTGTCCACACCGCGGCCGCCCCTTCAGAGCAGGAAAACCCGCCTAGTTTGCACCCGCGGCAATTCCAACCCAGAATACTCCTTCTCTGGGCCAAGTCCGCGTCGTCGGGCTGGGTGCGATAGATGGTCGAAGGAGCAGGCGGTAATGCATGAGACTGTGTTTTCACCAAGGGCCGTGCTGGTAACCGGTGGGGCGGGGTTCATCGGGTCGAACTTTGTGCGCTTCGTGCTGGAGCACGGCGGCGAGACGCGGGTGGTCAATCTTGACTGTCTGACCTACGCCGGCAACCTGGAGAACCTGACCGACGTGGCCGAGGACCCGCGGTACACCTTTGCCAGGGTGGATATTTGCGAGAGGGAGGCGGTCATCGAAGTGTGTCGCCGACACGAAGTGGATTCGATCGTCCACTTCGCGGCCGAGAGCCATGTGGACCGATCGATCTCCGGCCCGGCCCCGTTCATCCGGGCCAACGTGGGGGGCACGTTGAGCCTGCTGGAGGCGGCCCGGGAGTGTGGCGGGCTGCGCTTCGTGCAGGTGGGCACCGACGAGGTCTACGGATCCTTGGGGCCGACGGGCTTGTTCACTGAACAGACGCCGCTGGATCCGCACTCGCCGTACAGCGCGTCCAAGGCGGCGGCGGATCATCTGGTTTCGGCGTTTTACCATACCTTCGGGCTGCCGGTGCTAATCACGCGCTGCTCGAACAACTACGGACCCTACCAGTTCCCGGAGAAGTTCGTGC
>CAZFMS010000390.1:0-3438 GCA_964520125.1 uncultured Planctomycetaceae bacterium | reverse complement strand
GTTTAGACTTTTTGACTTTTTGACTTTTGCACACGCCACCGCTCCCTGACGGTCGCGGCTCTGATCGTCGAATGATGCGGAAACCGCCCTGGAGGCCGTCGATGGATTTGTTTCTCTGGATTTGGCTTGGCACCACCGCGTTGGCCGTGGTGGTCTGGATGAGCCGTCATCGTCAGATCAGTCGGGCCGGTCGGTTGATGCCGCCGCTGCATTCGAGGCTCTATGAGGATGCCCCCGCGGATCGGCCTTCGATGAGCATGGTGGTCGCCGCCAAGGACGAGGCCTCCAACATCGAGCGTTGCCTAAGCTCTCTGGCCGCCCAGGATTACCCGGACTTGGAGATCATCGCGGTCAACGACCGCAGCGCCGATCGCACCGGGGAGATCATCGATGAACTGGCCCGGGGCCTTGATCGCCTCAGCGCCATGCACGTTGACCGGCTCAGGCCGGGCTGGTTCGGCAAGGCCAACGCCATGGATCAGGGTGTCCGCCGGGCCCGCGGCCAATGGCTGTGCTTCACGGACGCGGACTGTCACTTCACCTCTCCTCGGGCGCTGACCGTGGCCCTGGGCTTTGCCCTGGAGCAGAAGGCGGATTTCCTGTCCGTCCTGCCGGTGCACAAGGCCCACAGCATCTGGGAACGGGTGATCCAGCCGGCCTGCAGCGGAGTATTGATGATCTGGTTCAATCCGCAACGGGTCAACGACCCGCGGACCCGGACCGCCTATGCCAACGGGGCGTTCATCCTCATGCGCCGCTCCTGCTACGAGGCCATCGGCGGCTACCACGCGGTCAAGACCGAGATCAACGAAGACATGCACCTGGCTCGGCTGGCCAAGGAGGCGGGCCGGCGGCTGGTAGTGGTGACCAACGAGGACCTGTACACCGTGCGCATGTATGAATCCCTGGCCCAAACCTGGTCGGGCTGGACACGCATTTTTTACGGGTGCTTCGGCACGGTTACCCGGTTGGCCCTGTCGCTGTTGTTCGTGACCATCTTCAGCTTGCTGCCCTGGGTGACGCTGCTTTCCGCCGCCGCGATGCGCTGGGCCGCTCCCGGAGCCTCCGCCGTCTGGCCGATGCTGGCCTGGACCGCGGCCGCGGCCTGCGTCGCCCAAATCAGCGTGATGTTCCGATTCTACGCCCTGAACCGGGCCCATCCGCTCTACGGCCTGCTCTATCCGGTGGGAGCAGCGGCCAGCTTCGCAATCATGGTAAACGCCCTGTTGCGCCTGGCCGGACGGGGAACCATCACCTGGCGGGGAACCACCTACCGGGGAGACCAGGTGACCGGGGGCGAGGAAGCGGTGGTCGGCGAATAACGGCGGACCGGGCGGAGGATGACCCGCCTCGCTGGGACCGGCAATTCAACGATGACCACGCCCGGGAGGCTCCGGCCGGCCCGATCAGCGGAGACCGTCCTCGCGGCCGAGGTGCTGCAAGAACTCCACTACCTTGGTGTTCATAAACTCGTGGGCGGTGGTGATCCGATCGATGATCACCTGGGGATCCCACTTCACGGGGTTGGCCCAGCGGGCGTCCAACTCGATGAACAACTGGCGGACGTCCTCGACCAGGGACTCGACCTTGATCTCGGCCTGCCAATGGGGCTGGTCCTTTCCGGGCAGAGGTGGCAACAGCATCTTGAGGCCTACGGCGTGCACCGGGCGACCCAGCGGGCCCAAGCGATCGTCCAGGTGGAGGCAGCGGGTGCCCAGAAAGACCCGGGCGTCGGCCCCCTCGGACTCCGCGGTCAGCCGGATCACGATGCCCGAGCCGACGATGATCTTGGGATCGAACACCGAGGAAACACATTCCAGGGCCAGCTTGAGGTTGTCGAAGAACAAATCCAACGGGCCGGTGGGGAAGAAGTCCTCGAAGTTTACCAGGTCCGGGTGCAACGACAGCTTGAGCTGGCTGCGCGGGTCTCCGTCGGCCTGGGGACTGACCAGATGCCAGGCCTTCTCGGCATACTCCTGCCGGCGCCAGTCGAAGCCTTCGCTGGACTTCTGCTGAAACTGCTGCTTGTGTGGCTTGTCGAGCAAGGCGGACGGGGCAAAGCGAACGCCTGCGTGAAGGCCGCGGGTCTTGATAGTGTCTGGAAGCATATCTCTGGCCTACTCCGATCTGGCGGTGCCGTAATCCGGTCGTGCCCCGGCACATCAAGCAACGCCGACTCGACTTCGGTTCTGAATCCACCCGCCCGAGGAGCGATTGTAGAAAATGGCCGCGACGAGCCTCTACCCGCCGGCCGAATCCCCAGCCGCGGGGGTGGTCTCCCCTTCAGCGACCGGCGTCTCTGACGGGGCCGGCGTCTCTGCTGGAACCGGCGTCTCTGACGGGGCCGGCGTCGCCGACGCGGCGGGCTGGTCGGCAGCCGTGGCCGGCTCTTGCTGCTCCGCCACGGTGGGCGGGGTCGACGGGGTATCGGCATCCGGGGCGGGAGGGGTCTCCCCTGCCGTCGAAGCACCCTGGGCCGAGGGCTCAGGTGACCCTGACGTGTCCGGGGTAGGCCCCGCCGGCTTTGGGACGGGCCCCGCCGAAGAAGGGGCCGGGGAAGCAGTAGGGCTCACCGGGCTGAGCTTCGTGATGGGCTCCGACAGTCGGGGGGGGGACTGATTGCCGGTCGGCGGTGGCAGGGGCACGGTGGCTACCGGCTCGAGGAAGACTATCTGCTCGGCCCACCGCTCCAAGTTATCCAGCCGGTAGGAAGCCTGGGCCCGCAAAGCGGTGCCCTCGAAACGACTGTCCTCGACGATCTTCGCGTACCACTCGCGGGCCTGGGCTGAGTCGCTCACATTCTCGGCCAGGACGCCCAACAGGATCATGGCCTTGCCGCTGGCGGTCAGGTCATCCGGAAACCTGGTGGCCACCTCGGTGTAGGCTTGCTCTGCGCGGGCCTGCCAGTCCGTTCCCTCCTCCTCCGGCGGAAGACCCTCGGCGGAGGAGCCGGCCGCGGAAGCCTCCGGTAGGGAGTGGCGGGCCATGGCCATGTCGCCGACCTTCAGCCACGCCTCGGCGGTCAGCCCGGGGTCCAGGTCCTCATTGGCCAGGGCCTCGAACACGCTGATGGGCGACCCTTCATCGACCAGGGCGGCGGCCCTATTCAGGATGGCCCAGCCGTCATCAACACGGTTGAGACGCTGGTGAGATCGCCAATAGACTCCGCCGGCCACCGCTACCAGGCCGACCAAGACGACCGCCAGGAAAACCGCGTTTTTCTTTGCGTACGCGCCGAGCTGGTCGAGCTGTTGGGACAGTTGATTGGTGCGTAATTCCTGGCGTCGGTCGTGTTTCATGGCTGCTCGACGGGCGATCTAGCCCGGCATCTCCGCGATATCTGGTTGAAGGGTGGCCCGGATTTGGGTGACGCTGCCGAAAAGGCCTGAAGGCATCCGTTCGATCCTGATCTCGCACCGCTTCTCGACGGTGCGGCAG
>CAZFMS010000389.1:0-3446 GCA_964520125.1 uncultured Planctomycetaceae bacterium | reverse complement strand
TAGTCTCTGCCGGTTACGTGGTCCCGCCATTTCGCCGCATACGCCGAGCCTCCCGTGGCACCAGGTGCTAGCTTCTTCGGCCCAGGCAGATGCGAATCCGGTTTAGGGTCTTCTGCCTGCCCAACAAGGCCAGGGTATCGCCGATGGCCGGGCTGACCGGTCGGCCGGCGACGGCCACGCGAATCGGTTGGGCCACGTCGCCGAGCTTGGCGCCGGTCTCCTCGCAGAAGCTCGCTAAGAATGCCTCCAGCCCTTCGACCGTCCACGGCTCTACGGACTCCAGGGCCGGCAAGAGCCGCTCGAGCATCGCATATCCCTGCCCGTCCTTCTTCTCCAGGACCTTCCGCCCGGCCTTGAGGTCCTTGAGCGTCTTGGCGTCCATCCCGGGCCCGGGTTCATAAGCGACCTCGTCGTCAGCGATGAACAGGACGCCGGCCTTGTGTTCCACGTCGCGGAAGGTGCGGAACCCCTTGCAGGCCTCCAGGGCGCGGAGCGACAGGTCATCGTCCAGCGAGGCCATCGCAGAACCGCTGATTCGGGCCCAGTCCCGAAAGGCGTCGAGCAGTTGCCGGGGTTCGAGGCCGGCGCACCAGTCGGTGTTCAGGGCCAGCAGCTTGGCGCGATCGAACCGGGCATTGGACTTGATGACCCGTTCGATGGAGAAGGCCTTCACTGCTTCATCGCGCGAGAAGTGTTCCCGATCGTCCCCCGCCGACCAGCCTAGCAGATTCAGAAAGTTCCCCAAGGCCTCGGACAGATACCCTGCGGTCCGGAAGTCGTGCACGTCAACCTCGGGAAGCACCACCCCGGCCGCGGCGGCCAGACGCCGCAGGCCGTCCGCCTCGATGGTCTGGAACTGCGGCTGGCGCTGATTCTTGGCGTCACCGAACCACTCGGCAGCGCGTTTCGCGTCCACGCCGGCATGCTCACCTATCGTCTCGACCGTCCACTTGCCGTCGCGGACCAGTCGGGTAGCGGCCTCGTGCACGGCGGTATGCTTCTCGCGCTTGCCCATCTTGCCGCCGCTGGTGTTGAAGATCAGCGGCAGGTGGGCGTACTGCGGGGTGGGGAAACCGAAGGCCTCTTGCAGGGCCACGTGCTTCGGCGTGTTGGATAGATGATCCTGCCCGCGGCAGACCAGGGTTATCTCCATCAGGGCATCGTCCACCACGCAGGCCAGGTGATAGGTCGGCCAGCCGTCGCCCTTTTGGATCACGAAGTCATCCAGCTCGGCCTCGCCGACCCGGACCTGGCCTCGGATCAAGTCGCCAACCACAACATCTCCCGGTGGCATCTTGAAGCGAACCACGGCCGGGCGACCCTCCTTCCGGGCGGCCTCCCCCTGCTCGATGGTCGGCAGCGGATCGGGACGCCGATACCTCAGTGGCTGCTTGGTCTTGCGGGCCTCTGCCCGCCTGGCCTCCAGTTCCGCCGACGTCTCCAGGGCGTAGTAGGCCCGGCCCCCTTCCAGAAGCTGTTGTACGTGCCGTCGGTAGATCTCCAGCCGTTGACTCTGGAAGTACGGGCCGTAGTCCCCGCCGACCTCCGGACCCTCGTCCCAATCCAGGTTGAGCCACCGAAGATCGTCGAGGATCTTCTGCTCGGCACCGGCGACGTGCCGCGTGCGATCGGTATCCTCGATCCGCAGGATGAACGTCCCCCCGCATTGCCGGGCCAACAGCCAATTGAACAGCGCGGTTCGGGCGCCGCCCACGTGCAGGTATCCCGTGGGGGACGGGGCAAAACGGGCGCGCATCTTGTGCTGGTTGGTCATGTGATGAGTATGAACCGTTTTGGGCAGATGTCCAACCCGGCCCCGCCGCGGCGACCGGTGGCCGACGCCGGCCTGAACCTCCCCGGGGCCCGTGGCGGGCTATCTCCGGCGAGCGACAGCTGGTTTTGCACTATGGGACTGCTTCTCGAGCACGGCCCGGTTGAGGTCTGCCAACGTCGTGTTGTCGAGAAGGTCTTCGATCTGTTGCCGGATGCTCTTCCAATGATCATGCTGGGGGCAGGCTTGGTCGTCATCGCAATCGGCAAAGCCCAGGATACAGCGATGCACTCGATGCAAGCCATCGATGGCCTCGACTATCTGCCGCAGGACGATTTCCTCCGGTGGACGACGAAGAGCGAATCCCCCTCCCCGGCCCTTGGCGGAGACCAGGATCTCCGCCCTGACCAGCGTCTGAAAGATCTTGCCCACGAAGTGCTGGGGAAGATCGGTGCCCTCCAGGATGTCCCGCAGAAGGCAGAATCTCCCGGGCGGCACGTCGCCGGCTAGTTTGGTCAGGGCCCGAATCCCGTACTCACAGCCAACTGAATAGATCATGTTGAACCTCGTATATCTCTCCGGTTATGTGGCCAAGCTAACAAGAGGAGATTATCCGAAAGAAGACCAAAAGGCAACGTCCAAATCTGAGAATGATCGCCCCCCAGGCGAAAAAAAGACATTGCAGTCCGGTAATCCAGGGCCGGCCCGCCCTACTCCCACTCGATCGTGCTCGGTGGCTTGCTGGTCACGTCATAAACCACCCGGTTGACCCCGGCCACCTCGTTCGTCAGACGGGTCGAGATGCGGGCCAGGATCGCGTGGTCCACATGGACCCAGTCCGCAGTCATGAAGTCCGTGGATTCCACCAGCCGGATGGCCACCACGTGTTGGTCGGCGTAGGCCCGACCGTCGCCCATGACCCCCACGCTGGAAATCGGCAAGAGGATGCCGAAGGCCTGGGCAATCTTGCGATACCACCCTGCGGTGGTGATTTCTTCGATAATAATCTGATCGGCCCGCTGCAGCAGGTCGCATCGCGGACGGGTAACCTCGCCGAGGATGCGGACCGCCAGACCCGGCCCCGGGAAGGGATGCCGCCAGACAATCTCCTCCGGCAGCCCCAACACCTCACCCATGATCCGCACTTCGTCCTTGAACAAGTCCCGCAGGGGCTCGATAAGCTCGAAGCCCAGCTCGTCCGGGAGGCCCCCCACGTTATGGTGGAGCTTGATGTTGGCCGCCGGGCCCGCTGCGGAATGGCCCGACTCGATCACGTCAGGATACAGCGTCCCCTGGGCCAGGTAGTGGGCATTGGGGATGCTCCGGGCCTCTTGCTTGAAGACTTCTATGAATTCATGCCCGATCCGGCGCCGCTTCTCCTGGGGGTCCACCACTCCGGCAAGACGCTCCAGGAACCTATCCCCTGCGTCCACGACGCGGAGGTCGATCTTGAAGTGCCCGTTGAATATCGCCTCCACCGCATCCCGCTCGTTGGCTCGCAGTAGGCCGTTATCCACGAAGATGCAGGTCAACTGTCCGGGGATCGCCCGATGCAACAACGCCGCCGTAACCGAGGAATCCACGCCTCCAGAGAGCCCGCAGATCACCTGGGAGACGGCGCCCACCTGCCGGCGAACCTGGGCAATGGCCTGCTCCACGATGTTGCCCGGGCTCC
>CAZFMS010000388.1:0-3486 GCA_964520125.1 uncultured Planctomycetaceae bacterium | reverse complement strand
GTTGCTTGCCCGGCCTCTACGAGGAGGGCAAGCAACTGGTCGCCCATTACGGCTGTATGGGCTGCCACGAAATTGCCGGAACCGAGGCCTTTGACAAGATCGGCACGGATCTCACCAAGGAAGGCTCCAAGCCGATCGAGCGCCTGGATTTTGGGCTATTGACCCACCAGGCCGAGAAGGAAGGGTGGTACGACCACCAGGGCTTCTTCATGCGTAAGCTGGCCGAGCCCAGCGTGTTCGACCGCGGCAAAGAGAAAGAAGCACTCGAAATGCTCCGCATGCCGGACTTCGACCTGAGCGAAGATGAAATCAACTCCCTGACCACGTTCCTCCTGGGCTCCGCGGAGTCGCAGTTCCCCCAGCGCTTCCATCACAATCCCGTCGGCTTTGAGAGGGACGTCATTGACGGATGGTGGGTGCTGCGGAAGTACAACTGCGTCGGGTGCCACCAGATTGTCCCGGGAAGACAGCCGCCCATCATGGAACTGGAGCAGTACGCTGAAGAGAACAGTGTATTGGCCCCGCCCAGCCTGGTTGGGGAGGGGGCCCGGGTCGATCCGGTCTGGCTGGTCGAATTCCTCCGCAAGCCGGCCCTGGGCAACACGAACGCGGAGCAGAACGGCGTCCGTCCCTACTTGGACGTTCGCATGCCGACGTTCACCTTTTCCGAAGGCGAGATCAGCAAGCTGGTGCGGTTCTTCGACGCGATGTCGAAGCAACCCAGCCCGTACCTCGAGCCGCCGACCACCAGGCTAACCGAGGCCGAGCGGGCGATGGCCCGCGATGCCTTCATTGCTGCGGAATGCCTGAAGTGCCACGCCGGCGGCGCCCCGGCATCATTCACGGCGGACACCACCGCTCCCAGTTTCGTGCTTGTCGAGCAGCGCCTGAAAGCACGGTGGATGGAACGATGGCTGGTGGACCCCGCGATGCTGATGCCGGGAACACAGATGCCCGCCGGCCTCTTTGAAAGCCAAGGTGATCGATGGATCATGACCGGCACCACGCCGCTCAGCATGACCGACTACGAGGGCGATCACGTCAAGTTGTTCGTGAGATACATGCAGGAGTTCACGGCCGAGGAAGGGCGACTGCTCGGTGAAAAACAGGAATAGGCATCGCCCCGTAGTCCCTGTGCCGAGACGGCGTTGATCCACCCCGACCGCCGCTACACGCAGTCACGAGGCACGGCCAGTCGCCCGCCTTGCGGCCCCGGCGTATCGGACAACTCCAGGCCGTGCTCCGCCTCCCACTCTGCGGTCGGCACCATCTCAATGGCATCCCAGGGGCATCCTTCCAGGAACGCCCCATCAGGCCCCTTGCTCGTACAAGCGGCGCACCCGATGCAGAGGCCTTTGTCAACCTCGATCCGGCCGAAAGGGGGGTTATCCTCGTCCGGAACCCAAAACATGCAGGCCTCGACCGGACAGTATTCAACGCAGGCCGGCGAACCCGAGCAACCTGTGCAGTTCTCGATAATCACGGCCAGGCGCTTGGGTTTTCGCTTGCGCAGGTTCGTGCGCCCATGGGCCATTGGTTCTTGTTTTCGGATGACCCCGGATTGCTCCGTCAGCGCCATAGTCTTGTACCCTCGGTGTTGCGGCAGCCGAGTTGGTCAGTGCCTCTGACCTGCCCCGATTATATACCAGCCCTTATCATAGTCGAACAGCCCCTCTAGGGGGCGGAAAGGACTCTCCGTGAAGCGGAAGACATATACCCCCGATCAGATCATCCTCGAGCCGCGGGAAGCCTGAGGTATTCCACGAGTCTTCGTTCTTCCGGCGTGATCCTGTCATGACGCCGCCGGGCTACTACCCAGTGGGGCCCGTCCGGCGACGGCTTGGCCTCCCCAATAGACGCTCGGCTGGTAATCGGCGTGCAGAATGGACCCACCCTGTGAATTGAAATCGGCGCCCAAATTGGACCCACCGTAGGCGCCTCTGCATTCTGTTCCCCCTTGCGGGAGGACAGGATCGGAGGCCAAGGATGCTTCCGGTGGACGATTATGGTCGGATTCCTCGGGCCCCTCGGCAGGGGATGAGCATTCGGGCGATCGCCCGGACGTTTCACCACTCTCGGCGGAAGCTACGGGAAGTCCCGTTCATGAGCCTCTCGGCTCTGCCCCAGGTGCGGTCTACGACTTCTCGGGCTGCTCGTCGGAGTCAGTCGGCTCGGGGGTGATGCTGGCCTCCTCGATTATGACGGGGTAGAAGTAGCCCGAGCCGACGTCCTTGTCCATGGCCAGCGTACCCTCCACGACCACGACGGTTCCGGGCCCGGCGTACTCGGTCTTGGAGGTGACCGTGATGTCGTTGGTTCCTTGCTGGCCGGTGCCGTCCTGGAGGTGCAGCCAGTTCTTGCCCATGATTCCCTTGTTGGCCTTGACCACGATGGCCCGCAGCTTGACGCGTTGGGTAACGAGTTCCGTCTTCCGGGCGAAGAGTTCCGCGACGGTGTAGCCGTCGGGGAGCTTGGTGATATCACCGGGATGGATCGACGGGGAGGCATCGGGTTTGCCCTTAGCGGCCGCCGAATCCATCGGGGGATGGCCTGGCGGAAGGCCTTGGGGGGCGGCCGGCGTTCGCGCTCCGTCCTCGGTCACGACCACGGCGGTGGAGCCGAAGAAGATCTCATCGAAGGTGCGATTGAGCTTCTTGCTGGTGAAGTTCCGCATGGGCATGGGCGAGGCGACTCGGACCACGTCTCCGACCGCTAGTTCCGTCTCTCGGACGGCGGCCCAATGGCTTCCCTGATCGGTATCGATGAGCAGATAGGTGTAGCCCGCGGCGTCCATGGTCTCGCGGACGGTGCCTTGCAGGGTGCTTGGGGGAGCAGGGCTCGGTTTGACTTGGCTGCCTGGCGTAACCGGGGAGGCATGCCCGGCCGATCGTGGCTCGTCCGACTCTTCGGCGGCCATCATGGGGTCATGAGCCGCGGCGGGCGCGGGCTTGTCGTCGTTCTTGCAGCCGGGCTGAGGTGCCATGAGGGTGATCAGGATGATAAGGCGGCATGCGGTGGACATCGTGTGACGTTCCCTTCTTGTGTTGTCCGATCACGGCGACCGGCACTCGGGTTGTTCCGGCGGCAAACGGTTGGCGCCGGACAGTCGCGGATCGCATTGTAGCGGCGGTGAACTGCCTTGTCAGGTAGGGGGCAGCTAAACTACCGGCGCCGGGACCAAGACGCACCTGCTGCATGCATGACCAGGCTCTCGGCGGCCAAACGACTGGTGGCCCGGTTCGGTCGCGGGGTGATCGTCCAACGGATACCGCCGTAAGCCCCGGAATTCAACCCAGTCGAACAGGTGCGGGACCACACGAAGTACGGGGATCCGGCCAACTTCATGCCCGATGATGTCGTCCAACTCGGTTGGGAAGCCATGGACTCACTCGAACAGATGGGGCCACCCTGATGGTGCGTGTATCTGCGACTTCAGGCAGCCGCTGTGAAAGATCCATCATGTTGAGCGTGCCGGTCATCATGTAC
>CAZFMS010000387.1:0-3510 GCA_964520125.1 uncultured Planctomycetaceae bacterium | reverse complement strand
GCTGAATGGCTTCGGCGTGGAGTACCGCCCACCTTCAGCAGGGCCCAAGCCAGGCCGCTGATTGACTTGTCCGGCATCGGTTTTGTAAGATGTAGGTCTCCGGACCGACGCAAGCGGCTGGGGAGGCACCGGATCGTCTTGACGTTAACGGGATCACTTTGAGAGAATCCAAACCCACAGAGAGCCCAGTCCGGGCGGAGCGGGCCGTCCTGGTGGGGCTGATCCTGCCCAACGATGAACCGGCGGGGACCCCTTACGATCCCCTGGCCGAGTTGGCCGCCCTGACCAGGGCCGCCGGGGGCTACGTTGCCGGGCGACTCATCCAGCGACGATCCCGGATCTGTCCGAGCACCTACATCGGGCGGGGCAAGGTGGCAGAGCTGGCCGATTATCTCCCCCAAAAAAATGCCGACCTGGCCATCTTCGACAACGACCTGTCGCCCTCCCAAATCCGCGAGTTGGAGAAAGCCCTCCAACGACGGGTGATCGATCGGACCGAACTCATCCTAGACATCTTCGCCGGCCGGGCCAGCACCCACGGCGCCCGGCTGCAGGTCGAACTGGCTCAACTCGAGTACACCGCGCCCCGTCTGCGCGGCATGTGGACCCACCTGGAGCGCATCGCCGGCGCCGGCGGCGGAACGGCGGCCGGGGCGGTCGGCGGAATCGGCACCCGGGGACCGGGCGAGAGACAGATCGAAATCGACCGTCGCCTGGTTCAGAAACGAGTCTCCCTGCTCAAGCGGCAGATCGCCGAAATCGACCGCCGAAAGCTGCGCGAGGTCCAGGCCCGCCGTGATTTTTTCACCGTCAGTCTGGTCGGTTACACCAACGCCGGGAAGAGCACCCTGATGAACACCCTCACCGGGGCCGGGGCCGTAGTGGCCGACAAGCTCTTTGCCACCCTGGATACCAAGACCCGACGCTGGGATCTCGGCGGCGGGCAGAGGCTGCTGCTCTCCGACACGGTCGGCTTTGTTCGCCATCTGCCGCACCACCTGGTGGCCTCCTTTCGGGCCACCTTGGAAGAGGTGATCAACTCCGACCTCTTGCTGCACGTCGTCGATGCGGCCAGCCACGACGCCCTCGGTCAGGTCCAGGCCGTGGAGCGGGTGCTGGCCGAGTTGGGCTGCGGCGACGTCTCGACGATTACCGTCCTGAACAAGATGGATGCCGTGATGGAAGATTCCGCCGCCCACCTCTTGCGCATCCGCCTGCCCGACGCGGTGGAGGTATCCGCCCTGCGCGGCGACGGCACTGATCGACTGACCGAGCGCGTCCTCCAGCACATGCGAAGTTACTACGTCACCCTGACGCTGGACAGCGATGCGGCCAACGGCAAGCTCCAGGCCTACGTCCGGAAGCATGGCCACGTTCTCGGACAAGAGTGTTGCGACGGTCGGGTGCGCCTGGAGGTGCGTCTCCCCAGTCAGGAAGTCCCCCGAGTGGTCGCCCTGGGGGGAACCGTGGTGAAGCAGGCCTGACCACCCGATGCCTCCGCCGGGAAGCGCCCGCCACAGCAGCACGCCCTATTTCGGTCCGTCCCATTTTCCCGCCGCTACGTACACTTCAAGTCGACATATGATCGCGCCGAGTACTCAGCGCAGCCGTGCGCATGATCGGCGGGACACCGCGGCCGGGCACGGTCTCGACTGCGGGTCCCAGGGCTGCTCACGCCAGGATGATCGGACCCAGGGGGGAAGACGCCGCGGCATCGTTCAAGCCCGCGGCAGGAGGGTGGTCTGCTAATGAAATCTACCATCAGGCTCGATAGAGAAGTGTCCCACAGGGTCATCGAGAACGCGATCCGCACCCAGGCTCAAACCGTGCTCGAATCGCCCGCCTTTCCGGACGCGACCATCAACGCGTTTATGATCTCGGGTGATCAGACCGCCTTGCTCATGGAGGTCACCAGCCAGCTCATTGCCCCGGTGGAGCAGTTGCTGAATGCCCGATGCGAAGCCCAGTTGTACTGTGATCAACGCTATCGCTTCGCGACGGTCATCAATGCCGCACCACAATGGGGCAACAGCCGCTCCCTGGCCATCGCCCGGCCCGAGACCATCAGCGTGATCGATCGACGACGCTTCCTCCGGGCCAAGCTGGCCCCGTCCACCAAGGTAAAACTCCAGTGGCAGCGGGCCGGTGTCATCCAGCGACATGTCGCCGCGATGCTCAACATCAGCCCCGAAGGCCTGGCCTGTCGACTCGCCGATGGGGTGGCGACGACCGTCGAGACCGATGATCCTGTCCAGGTGAAATTCGAATTCGCGGAGCTGGCTCGTTCCTTCAGCCTGGAGGCCGTGGTTTCCAACAAGACGCCGGCTAGCGAAGGATCCATCATCCTCGGCTTGCGATTCGCGCGGTTGCCCGAAGAGGCCGACCAGCTCGCCGCGCTGCGCCAGGCAGTTAGAGAACCTCAAACAGCACCGGCGGATTCGAAAGTCTGCGTATGAGCCGCGGCAACCTCTTGAATCTGGACAGCCGGCAGTCGGTGCTCCAGTGGGCCGCCGAGCGTCAGACCGCCATCACCATCTCGCTCCTGGCCGAGGAGCGCTGGTGCAATTTCCGCTCGCAGCTCATTCGCTTCGATCCGCAGCAGAGCCTCCTGCAGATCGCCTATCCGATCGCCTCGGCCGGTGATCCCCCGCCGGAGATTGTCCCCGGAGAGCAACTGGGAATCTCCTTCCGCCGGGGCCACAAGAAGTGCGTCTTCGTCAGCCCGGTCATCATGCGCCGCCTGGACACCACCGATGACGGTCCACCGGCCGACACCCTGCTGATCCGGGCTCCCCAGCAGATCCGCGAGTTGCAGCGCCGGGCCTACCAGCGTATCGACCTGCCGCCGGACCACTTCATTGCCGTCAAGCTCTGGCAGGGCGGTTTGCCGTCGTCCGGAGAAACCTGTTGGCCGATTTGTGCCGGGCGGGTTGGCAATGTCTCGGTCGGCGGGACTCTGGTAGACGTCCGCGCCGACCAGAACCCCAGGCTCGGCGTCGGCGACGCCGTCGGCTTGGAAATCACCGTCGCCCAAGGCCATCCCCCGCTGTTGGCCGAGGCCCAGTATCGACACTGCACCATGACCGGGCCGGATCGGGTAGGCCTGGGTCTGCAGTTCCTCGGTCTGGAGCACGATCTTCCCGGTCGATCCTCAATCACCGAGATCGCCGACTTCGTCAGAGGCCTGCAACGCTCCGCGTCCCGCTAGGGTGCCTCGAGGCAGAGTCGGGCAGTTCCGCGGCCGGGCAAGCCGTTTTCATGGCCTGACGGTTCTATGCCGCCACTGAGTTGCCGGGCCGCGCATATCCCGCCGAACGTCGCGCAGACTTTGCCGGAGCGGGGATTAGACCACGTTGAATTCGATAGGGTGGATTCGAGTGGCGCACCGGCGAAGGCTCCAAAACCCTTTGCAGAGCGCATAAAAAAAGAGGATCCGAGCTCGCCGTTACTCGGACCCTCCAAGCCAGGCTGTCCCGCCAAGCGGCGGGAGACCCACAGCCTCGGTCCTTG
>CAZFMS010000386.1:0-3514 GCA_964520125.1 uncultured Planctomycetaceae bacterium | reverse complement strand
ACAAGCCTTGCCCCACATTTGCGGCCGGCATGAAGAACTCGCCGCCCCGTGCCAGGCGACCCACAGCTTTTGCCAGGCGACCTGTGATCTGACGGCCCACCGGCAGCCCCTGCGACGAGCCCCGCCGCGGCCGCGATCCGGCCGGCGGACCGGCTTCAGGGTTTCTGCAGCACGGCCTCGAGTTCCTCCAACTGCGAGCGGAAGGCCAGATCCGACTTCCGACGACCGGAGACGGACTTGTGGGCATGGAGGACGGTGGTGTGGTCCCGGCCGCCAAAGAACCCGCCAATCTCGCCAAGACTGTGCTGAGTGTGCTGCCTGGCCAGATACATCCCCAACTGTCGCGGTAAGGCGACGGATCGGCTCCGCCGCCGCCCCTGGAGGTCAGACAGCCTCACGTTGAACCGATCGGTGATCAGTCCCATGATGTCCTGTATCCGCACCTGCCGGAGGTTGTCTCGTTCCTCACCCAGAGCGTGCCGGGCCAGTGCCAAGTCGATGGGGCGGGCGTCCAAGGCGGCTAACCCGCGTATTCGATTCAAGGCTCCCTCCAGCTCACGGCTGTTGGATCTGATTCGGGAGGCGACGAACAAGGCCACGTCCTCCGGCAGCTTCACGCCCTGCATCCTGGTCTTCTTGCGAATGATAGCCAAGCGGGTCTCGAGGCATGGAGAGTCGATACGAGCCACCAGGCCCCAGTTGAAGCGGCTCACCAGGCGCTCCTCCAAGCTGGGGATCTCCGACGGGCTGCAATCGGCCGTCAGTACTATCTGCTTCTGCAGTTGATAAAGCGTGTTGAAGGTGTGGAAGAACTCCTCCTGGGTATGGTCGCGACCGGCGAGGAACTGAATATCGTCAATCAGCACCATATCGACGTGCCGGTAGCGATAGCGAAAACCGCTGAGGGCACCGTTTTCCACCGCCTCGATGAAGTGGTTGACAAATGTTTCGCAGGTCAGGTATAGAATCCGGGCGGCGGGGGCCCGCTCCAGAACCTTGTGGCATACCGCCTGAAGGAGGTGGGTCTTGCCTAGGCCCACACTGCCGTGGATGAACAGCGGGTTGTAGGTGGTCCCCGGCGACTCACTGATCGCCAGGCAACTGGCGTGAGCCAGGCGGTTGCAGGGCCCGACGACGAAGTTCTCGAAGATGTAATCCTTGTCCAGGCGAGGGAGCGAGGCCTCACGCTCGAACAATAGCTGCTCTTGCGGAGCCCCCCCGGCTAGGGCAGCGGCCTCGGAACGCTCCCGGAGGATGAAACGCACCGGTATCAGCCGGCCGGTGGCCGCCTGGGTAGCTTCCACGAAGGGCCGTACACAGTGCCCCTCGAGGTAGGAGATCTGGGCCGCGTTTACCGCGGCGATGGTCAGTTCGCCACCGTGCAGGGAGTCCGGATGGAGCTGGGTAAACCAGCCTCGGGAGATGGCCCGGTGGCGCGTCCGCACGTAGCCGAGGATGTCGGCCCAGACAACCTCGCTCAGAGGTTGGTCTGCTGTCATGCTCATTTGGATCCCCTTGGGACCATCCTGAAGGTGAGGGCTCCATCCCGGTCTTCTGTCCTAAGTTGTTTATTGACAAGTAGTAACGAAAGAGACTCCGCGCTTCCGCTACCAGGGTGCATCATAGCGTCTCCTCGCCCGGCCAACAATCCACAAAATCCCGATTTGCCCGGCAGATCCGCGATGAGCAGCGCCGGCAGTCGACGGCCCCTTTCTGCCCCCGGGAACTACCGGTGGCCGGCGCGAGCAGGTGAGCGGCTGGGCAGTGGTATCCTGGCTGACTCAATTCGCGTGGGGGACGGGCAGTGGGTTCTCTCGGCATGGCCGGGGCTGGGTCATCTTGGAGCGGCGTCACCGGGGGGCCGGCCGGCGGCACGCCCCCGAGGTCCCGGTGACGGCTCCGGCCTGGCCAGGCCCCCGGGCTTCTGTCGGTCGTGGAGGCCTGGCCGAGCACGTGCTTGCCACCATCGGCGGGTAGGCTAGAATGTGGGATGTTTGCCAGAATCCAGGTCATGGTGTATCAGGGGTTGGGTCAGGGCAGAAAAGATCAATCCACAGCTGTTGAGGGCGCGGCCCAGCCGGCCTGGGGCATACACGAGCGTGTCCGTTTGGCGCTTCGCGCATAGGTTGGCCAGTCCCGGGAGAAACACAACTTACCATGGAAGCGACCCAAGATCTCACCACCGTCTTTGAGCAAGAGGAGTTCACCCTCGATTCCTACGAGGCCCTTACCAAACTTGCCCTCGCCGGCGCGGAGCCCCTGAACCGCTTCCTGGAACTGCTACACGGCCTCGAGCAGAACACGACTGCCGGCGGATCGAGCCGGGCGGTGAAGTTAGGCGTCTGCTATCTCCTGCTCTCCGACTGCCCGACGGCAGTGCGCTGGCTGGAAGAGGCCCAGAGCGGGGCCCTACGGAGCTACTTCCTGGGGCTGGCCTATCTCGAGTTGGCCAGGCACGCCGACGCAGCGCGAGAATTCGAGCAGGCTGCCCAACTGGGATGGGATAATGTCGAGTGCGATTCGCTCAAGGCCGAGTGCCTGATCTTGAACGGTGACTACGACCGGGCTGCGGAGCTGCTGGGGGACGGCCCACCCAGCGGCGAGTCCTCGACTCACTGGCATTATGCCAAGGGGCGCCTATGTCAGGCGACAGGCGAACTCGAGCCGGCGATCGATCATTTCGAGCAGGCCCTGGCCAAGGACGGCCAGCACGCCAAGTCGCTGTTCCATTTGGCCTATCTCCTGGATCTCCACGGAGATGACGAGGAGGCCATGGAACTCTATAGCGAGTGCGCCAAGCTCCCCGTGGTCTATGCCAACGCCTTGATCAACCTGGCCGTTCTTCACGAAGATTGTGGGGATTACGAGGAGGCCGCTCAGTGCCTCCGACGCGTCTTGGCGGTGAATCCGAACAACCCTCGGGCGAATCTTTTTGAACGGGACGTGACCGCGGCCTGTGGCATGTTGATCGACGAACAGGAAGTTCGGGATCAGGAAAAGCGTAATGCCGTGCTGGACATTCCGGTGACGGATTTCGAGCTGTCCGTCCGCAGCCGCAACTGCCTCAAGAAGATGAACATATTCTCATTGGGCGACTTGCTCAAGACGACCGAACCCGAGCTATTGGCCTATAAGAACTTCGGCGAGACCTCGCTCAGGGAAATAAAGGCCATGCTGACCCAAAAGGGCCTCGCCCTGGGGCAGCTAGCCGACCAACCGGCATCCCCCCAGGAGCCCCTCGAGACGGAAGCACCCACTCCAACACCCCAGGGCAATCCGGAGATGGCGGCCAAGTCGGTCTCCTCATTAGAGCTATCTGTTCGGTCCAGAAAGTGCCTGCAGAGGCTGGGAATCTCGACCGTCGGTGAGCTTATTGACCGGTCCGAATCCGAGTTACTCGAATCGAAGAACTTCGGCCAGACATCTCTCGTGGAGATCAAGACCTGTCTGACAGAACTCGGTATTATCCTGAGGGGCTCCGAGGAACAGGCTGACTGACGGAGCGGCCTGGCGG
>CAZFMS010000385.1:0-3523 GCA_964520125.1 uncultured Planctomycetaceae bacterium | reverse complement strand
CATGCCCGTACTATATCATGCCTGTCAAGAAAAATTCCCAAACTCTGTGCGGACCGGGGCGAAGGCCGGCGTCGGGGGTGCAAGGGGCTGGCCCTGTCGAGGGAGTCGAAACAGGACCCGCGGTGCCGCTCGCCCGATAAGCTGCCCCTCCAACCCCCGCCGCTGTGGTGCCGCTGCCGTTTGGGTCCCGGCGAATCGTATCGTACTGTTCAACTGGCAGACCATTCCGACTGCGGCATCCTCGCACGTGCTCTCTTCCCACCGGCGGTGTCGGCCGGATAGGAGGGGAGCAGGCCGCTGGCCGGTCACCGTCTCGGCTGACGGTCACCGATTGCAGCGCAGGGGTGCGCCCGATGACAGCAACAGGAAGACCATCCATCAAGACATCCATCCGCCTGACTCTGCTCTTCACGCTGCTGTCGGTCATCGTCACCGGACTCGTCTCCCACGAGGTCTCCCGGCGCCGTGAAGCCAATCAGGCCGGCGACGCCCTGGCCCTGGCCCTGGCCGAGGCCCTGGCCACCCAGTTTCAGGCCGACACCCCGCGCTCCGCACGAGATCTGCAACTGGCCTGCGACCGCCTGGTCGCCCACCCCGCCGTGCTGGCGGTTCGGCTGTGGGATCAAGCCGGGGCCCCGGTCGCCGCCGCGGCGGTGGCCGACGAACTCCTCTCACAGGTCGACACGCCCCGGCCGATGGGCGCGGCCGATCTTCGCCCCGAGGTGATTCCCCCGCCGTTGCACGCCCTGCCCGACGGCGCCACCGCCCGGCTCGTGCAGGTCGACCTGGGCATCCACCTTCGGCCGGAGCGCCCCGCCCGCATGGCCATCCTCCTGGCGACGACCGATCCCGCCCATCCCGCGGTCCACAACATCCTGGCCTACTGCGCACCTCTGATGGTGGTCGGGGCCCTGGTGTTTCTGCTCGGGTCATGGCGCCTGGGTCAGCGGGTCGTCCGGCCGATCGCCTTGCTGATCGACGCGGTGACCGCCGGCCAACGCGGCGGCGACACCGGGCCTCCGACCGAGCGCCGGGACGAACTCGGGGACTTGGCCCGCGCCATGCAGGAGTTGCACCAGGACCTACACACCTGGCGCCGCCACGCGGAACTGGTCGAGCGGCGGATGGAGTCCCAAATCGCCGAGAAGACCCGCCGGATCACCCACGACCTGAAACGCATCCAACGCGAGGCCTGGCGGGACCCCCTGACCGGCGTGAACAACCGTCGCATGCTGGACGAGAAGTTCCCCGAGATCCTCGCCGCCCAGCGTGACGCCCGCCAGGAACTGTCGGTGGTCATGCTCGACTTGGACCACTTCAAGAACCTGAACGACACCCTGGGGCACGCCGCGGGCGACGAGGTCCTGGCTTTTGCCGGGGAGTTGCTGAGGCAGTGTCTCCGGGCGGACGATCTGGCCATCCGCTACGGCGGCGACGAGTTCGTCTTGATCCTCCCCGGCCTCTCGGCCCGGTCCTCCCTGACCACGGCGAATCGGATCATGACCTTGTTCGCCCAGCGGGCCAGAATGATAGCCCCGGTAAGCCCCGCCCCCACCATGAGCGCCGGAATCGCCAGCCTGTGGAACAACTGGCCGACCACCCATGTCGAACTACTCGATTTCGCCGACCAGGCCCTCTACAAAGCAAAGCAGGATGGCAAGGCCGGAGTGCAAATCTACCAACCGTCTCCCCTGCCAGCGACCGGGTGAGGCCTGCTGGATGGTCGATCAGATGCCACCGACAAAGCCGGCGGCGGCCCCTCGCGTTCCGCAGAGTGCTAGACGGCCAGCTCGAACTCTTTGGGGTCCAGTTTGCGGAAGAGGACCTCGGGCGTGGGGCCCAATTGGTGACCGGCCGGCAGCGGATCGGCGGCCTGCGGCCAGGTCCATTGGTCCTGAGGGACGCCCAGGGTGATGCGGATCTTCTCCGCGGCAAACGGCAGGAAGGGAGCCAGGAGCACCCCCAGCGTGCGGACCGCCTGGATGCAGGTGTTGATGGTTGCGGCGCAGAGGGCTTGGTCGGTCTTGCGGGTCTTCCACGGCTCGCGGGCGTCGATGTAACGGTTGCACTCGCGAAAGGCGTCCATGATCCGACCGAGGGCGGCCTTGAAGCGGGTCGCCTCGATGTCCCCGCCGACCTCGCCGGGCAAGGCCCGGAGCTTGGCCAAGAGGTCGGCCTCCAGTTGCTCCGCCCGGTCGGCGTCCGGCACCCGGCGGTCGAACTCGCTGGTGACGATCTTCTGCCAGCGATTGACGAAGTTGCCCAGGGTGGCGATCAACTCGGAGTTGTTTCGCTCGACGAAGTCGTCGAAGCTCCAGGAGGCCCGTTGGGCTTCCGGGGCGTTGATGGTCAGGTAATAGCGCAGCGGGTCCGGATCGAACGTCTGCAAGTAGTCCTGAATCCATATCGCCGTGCCCCGAGACTTGCTGATCTTCTCCTCCTCCTTGCCGGCGAACTTGATGTTCAAGAAGGCGTTGGCCACCACGTTGGTGGGCAACTGATAATGGTCGTGCCCCTTCGGCGGGGTGTACTTGCTCCCCCGGGCCCGGATCTCCTCGGCATTGAACTGGGCCCCCAACAGCATGGCCGGCCAGATCAGGGCGTGAAAGATGATGTTGTCCTCGCCGATGAAGTGCACGATCCGACAATCGGGGCTCTGCCACCATTCGCGGTACTTTCGCCAATCTCCGTCTCTTTGCTGGCAAAGGGCGGCGGTGAAGCTGACGTACCCGATGGGAGCGTCGAACCAGACGTAGAGCACCTTGCCCCGGGCGTCGGGGTCGTCCAGGGGTACGGGCACGCCCCATTCCAGATCCCGGGTCATGGCCCGCTCGGGCAGGCCCTGCTTGATCGAACCCAAGGCGAAATTGGTGACGATCGGCCGCCAATCCAGGGAAACCAGGCTGAACCAGTCGGTGAGCATCCCCTGAAAAGCGCCCAGTTGAAGATACCAGTGGGTGGTCCGGCGGCACTCGGGGGCTGACCCGGTGATGGCACTGATCGGCTTGATCAGTTTGAGCGGGTCAATCCCGTTGCCGCACTGCTCGCATTGATCGCCGGTGGCGGCTTGGTTGCCGCAAGTCGAGCCGTCGGGCAACTTGTGATAGCAGGTGCCGGTAACGTAGCGATCGGGCAGAAACCTGTCGGCCTCGGCGTCATAGAGCTGTTCGGCGGTCTTCTTGACGAAATGCTCGTTGTCGTGAAGGGCGGTGAAGAACTCCTGGCTCAGGCGGTTGTGCAGCTCGACGAAGTCCGGTTGATGGGTCCCGCCGTAGATGTCGAACTCGATGCCCAGGCCCTTGAAATCGGCCTCCTGCTGGTGGTTGTACCTGGTGGCCAGCTCGGCCGGGGTGGTGTTCTCTTTGCGGGCGGAGATCTCGATGGCCACCCCGTTGTCGTCACTGCCGCAGATGAAGCGAACCTCCTCACCCTTGGAGCGCAGGTAACGGACATAAATGTCGGCGGGCAGGTAGGCGCCGGTGACATGGCCGACGTGCAGGCGTCCGTTGGAGTAGGGCAGGGC
>CAZFMS010000384.1:0-3532 GCA_964520125.1 uncultured Planctomycetaceae bacterium | reverse complement strand
GCGCACGTCGCGTGAAGAGGCTGAGATATCGAGGGCGGCAGCGATGGCCTGGGCCCGGCCGAAGAGAGCGTTGGCCACCTGGTCGTCGTCGGCCAGCACCCCGCCGTAGGTCGCGTAGGGCAGGCTGACCAGCAGGCGTCGGGCCACCACGCTGTTGATCTCGAAGATGGGGAAGATCCCCACCACTCCAGCCCCCCGGGCGGCCAGGAGGTATCGACCACGGTGTCCGAAGGCCCGCTCGACGGAGCGCTTCCAGGCCAATCCGTGAAAGAGGGTGCCGCCGGGATGACGATCGGCGTAGGCCTGCCAATCGGCCGCCAGCGGCGTCTCGAAGGGTTGGATTCTCAGACCGTGTCCGGACATGGATACATTTCCCCGATGGTCCCTGACACCGGTCCTGGTGCTTCTGGTGACGAGGCTCGTAGAGGGGTGCGAGGTGGGTGACGGTTACTCGTCGGCATCCGCGTTGGGCTCGCGGTATCCCGAGCAGGCCGCGTCCAGGCTACAGGCCGCGGCGATGCAGCCGATCACGTTGAGGTTGTTGGAACGCAGCCAATGGACCGACTGGCGCACCACATTGGCCGGCGTCTTGTTCATCCGCACCACCATCAGGATGCCCTGACACAGCCCGCCGATCACGCCCACATCGGACACCCACTGTACAGGTGGTGTATCGACCAAGACGAAGTGATACCTCTCGCGGATTTCCTCGAAGACCCGGGCCGCGGCCGTCGAGTTGATCAATTCTGCCGGGTTGAGGTCCTGGCAGGTACCGGCCGGTAGCACCGCCAGGTTGCCCAGGGGGGTCTCGGCGATGGACTCGTCCAGCGTGGCCCGCCCCGCCAGTACGTCGGCCAGCCCCGGGGAGTTGGGGAGCCGGTACAACGTGGGAAGATAGGCCTGCCGGAAATCGGTATCCACGGCCAGCACATTCAGGTGCCGCACTTCCGCCATCACCACGGCGAGATTGGCCACCGTGACGCTCTTGCCTTCCCGGGGAACGCTGCTGGTAACGGCGATGCAACTGTGCTCCCCGGTGGTGTTGCGACTCAAGAGCCAGGTGCGTACGGCACGATACTGTTCGGTTATCGACGAGTTGCGCTCGCGGACCGCCACTACCGAGGGATGGACTTCCCAATGGGGCATCGGACCCATCGGATGCGTCCGACGTCTCGAGGGCATAAAGGATCGGCGGCCGCGTTTCTTCAACGCAGCTCCCGCGGCGCTGCCGGCGCCGCCGGGCCGGTTCGTCTCCAGCGAACCCAGGCCGTCCGCGGAAAGAAAGTCCCCGGTGTCGCCCGGGCGTCGGGCCCGCAGGCCGGAGGCTTCACTGAGGCCCAGACGGAGCTTCTCCTCACGCTCCTGCTGGGCCTTCTTCAGGGCTTGGGCGACTCGACCCATGTTCACTTCTTCCGTCGGCCATCAGGCGGCCGGTTAGCTACGTCCCATGAACGACTGGTACGCCCGAAGGGGCGCCGATTTCAGTTGTTCATACTTGGCAGGCCTCTCGATGCTCAGGTAGGCCATCGCCCCGGCAACGGCCATAGCGCTGATGCAAACCAGCGCCGCGGCCGGTCTCAAGATCAAGCCGCGGACCAGTCTTCTCCGGAGCACCACCTCGGTGACGATCTCATCAATGCTCTCGACCACCGGCAAGCCGAGTGAAGTCTTGAGGTGCTTGACCGTCCTATAAGAACTGTCCAGCAGCTCAGTAAGGAGTACCAACAGGGCCCCGACGGCCACGCCGATCAAGGCACAGACCACGGCCACCAGCTTGGCGTTCGGTGAGCTGGGCTTGGTCACCGCAGCGGCATCTTGCACGGTGGCAAAATGGATAGTGCGATTGCGATCCTCAACCGTGAACATGTGCTGGATGGGACCGAGGTTCTGCTGCCAGGTTCCCAACTCGGTTCGCAGGCACTGGGCCTGGCGCTGCAACTCCAGATAGTCCTGTCGGGGCTCGAGGGCGAATGCCCGGGCCCGCTCGATGCCGGCGACCTGATTCTGGATGGCCGCCAGTCGCGACTCGTGCACCGCGGTCTGCTCGGTGAACTCGGCTAATTGAGCCTCCAGCCGGCTGACCAGGGAGGGGCCGCCGGGCTCGGTCGCGCCGGTGTCGGCGTATTCCCAGGTAGCCTCCCGTTCTGGAGGAGTGGTGCCGAGTTCTTCCTGGCGCATGGCCAGGGTAATACACAACTGCCGAATAACGGGATGCTGGTCAGTCATGCCGCTGAGGGTCTTCTTATCCGAGATCTCGCGGAGCAGTCGGTTGATCTCTTGCTTCAACTCCATGTGACGCGGGTTGGGCTCCAGGGCCACGACAGGACCCTCCGGAAGGCCCGAGTCAGATTCTGATTCGGATGCCCCGGCCAGCTTCTCTTGAAGCTGTTGGCGCTTCAGCTTCAAGTCGCTCAATCGTCGCTCCAGATCCACACGTTCGACGACCAAGGCGGTTTGTTCGGTTCGCGACGGATCAGACAAGTCCGGATTGATGCCGGGATACTTCAGTTCGTACTCGACCAGCCGCCGCTGGAGAGAGTTCAACTGCAACCGGCAACGCTCTGACTCGACCCTGAAGAACTCCTCCGCGTCGCGGAGGACCTCAACCGTCTTGGCGCGGGCCGTGGTTATATACTTGTCTCGAATCGAACGGAGTATGATCTGGAGGTGCTCGGGATCCGAGGTGGTCATCTCGATGGCCACCACGTCGCGGTCGGTCGACGAAGTCAGCGCTTCGATGTTCAACCCCGCGGCAATCCTGCCCACCAGGTCCTGCCTGGCGGCGGTGCTGGCCGGGGTGAGTTGGCCGTCCTCAAAGCGTTCCAATCCTCCGGGCAGATCCAGCTCCTCGAGGACCGCGGCAATCGCCTGGGGGTCTCGGAGGTCGGAGTCCATCCGCTCCCGAATCTGAACGTAGGGCCGCGTCCAATTGGTGCCCATCATATTTGCAAAGACAGGATCATGCTCCCGCTTGATGACCGTCCGGGCGGTGTACAGCCGGGGCACCATCAGAGAGCACAACATCGCCGCCGTGGTGGCGATGCAGCACGGGAAGATGAACAGCCATCTCCGGTGGCGAACGATGCGCCACCCTTCCTCCAGGGTGTGGCGGATGTCGGTGACCGAGAACTCGTCCAGATGGTGCCGCATAGCTTACTATTCCGTGCCTGGCCCGCCGATCCGCGGGCCCAATTCCGCCGGACCCTAGATGCCTCCGGCGCCGGTCGCCCTGAAGGCCAGGCCGGCGGACGGTGACGCGAGTCCCTCCGAGCCGGCTTGCAACCCCCCCACTGCCGGGGTGAAGGGGTATATGATCTCACGCATCCGAAAGGCCAGCCACGCCAACGGCGTTGGCGGGACATAGACAATGTCTCCCTCTTGCAGGAGAACGTTATGGTCCAGCTTCCCTTCCTTCATCATCCGGTCCGCGTCAACGGTCATCACCCGGCGCTTGTCATCCTCGTGACTCGGCCGAATGATCTTGATCTGACTCTTCCAGGCCACGAAGCTGGGTTGGGCGTCGGCCAACACG
>CAZFMS010000383.1:0-3545 GCA_964520125.1 uncultured Planctomycetaceae bacterium | reverse complement strand
CAGTTGCTGTTATTCGACTTATAACCGGACAGTAGTGGGACCAGCCGCCAGTGGCACCCCGTCGTCGGTGGCAGGGGGCGCACGGGTCAACAAGTTGACCCCTGCCACGCCGACCGGCCGGGGCACGCGTCCGCTTTGAACGGTATGGCAAGTAGTGGGGCGGTTGGTGCTTTCGGGGACCCGTCGCACGCGACGGGGCTAAACGGGGGTGGAGAAGGGACCCATCGTACGCGACGGGGCTAAACGGGGGTGGAGAAGGGACCCGTCGCACGCGACGGGGCTAAACGGGGCCGGTCTGATTGTTGACCACTATCTCAGGGGCGCGGCTCTGTTCTGTCAGAAGACACCACTCCCTAACGGTCGCGGCTCTGATCAGGACGATTTGATGATTACACATAAGCTGAAGCTCGCCCGGGCGGATTGGTCCTGGTGTCAGGGGGATTCTTGAATGGCCTCGTGCCTGCCGGTAGGGTGCAGGGATGGGGCGTCGACGGCGAAAGAGCAAGAGTAGGCCGGGGCGGGAGGCCGAGGCCGGCACGGGTGATGGGGCGGGACGGGCGACGTCTTGGTGGCGGGTTGCCGTGGGGGGCCTGGTGTTGGTGGTGGCGGTGGTGGCGGTCTATGTCCCGGCGATGGGCGGGGGGTTCATCTGGGATGACGATCGTTATGTGACCACCAACGACGCCCTGCGCACCGCGGGGGGGCTGGGGGCAATCTGGTTCGACATCGGAGAGACTATTCAATACTACCCGTTGGTGTTCAGCACCTTCTGGGTGGAGTATCAACTCTGGGGGCTGGAGCCGTTCGGATATCACTTGATCAACGTGCTGCTCCATGCGGCGAGCGCGGTGTTGCTGTGGTTTGCCTTGCGGAGGCTTTCGGTGCCCGGGGCGTGGCTGGCGGCGGCGGTCTTTGCCCTGCACCCGGTGCAGGTCGAGTCGGTGGCCTGGATCACCGAGCGGAAGAACGTCTTGTCCGGCCTTTTCTACATGGCGGCTTTGCTCTGCTATCTGCGGTTCGAGCCGGCCGGTGGTCGGGAGCTAGCCGGGCCGCGGCGGTGGCGGTACTACGGGCTGGCTTTGGCCCTGTTCTTCTGCGCCCTGCTGAGCAAGACGGTGACCTGCTCGCTGCCGGCGGTGATTCTGCTGCTGTTGTGGTGGAAGCGCGACCGGCTGACCGCCCGCAATGTCCTGCCGCTGGTGCCGATGTTTGCCCTCGGGGCGGTGATGAGCGTGGTGACCGTGCTGATGGAGAAGCACAACGTCCGGGCCCAGGGGGCGGACTGGGCGCTGTCTTCCGTCGAGCGGTGTCTTATCGCCGGTCGGGCGTTGTGGTTTTATCTGGCCAAGCTCATCTACCCCGCCGAGTTGATGTTCAACTATCCGCGATGGGAGTTCGGGGCCGGGGCGTGGTGGCAGTATTTGTATCCGGTTGCCGCGGTCGGGGTGGTTGGTGGGTTGTGGTTTTTGCGCCGGCGGATCGGCAAGGGGCCGTTGGTGGCGGTGCTGTTCTTTGGGGGAACGCTGTTGCCGGCCCTGGGTTTCATCGACGTTTACCCGATGCGGTATTCGTTCGTCGCCGACCATTTTCAGTACTTGGCGTGCATCGGCCCGATCGTCCTGCTGGTCGCTCTGCCGGCCTACGCCTGGGGCGCCGGGCGCCAAGGGCAGCGACCGGCCGGCGGTCGCGGTGGGGGGGTGGAGGCCCGGTCGGTGGTGTCATACGGCTGCTCGGGCGTGCTGCTTTGCGTCTTCGGTGCGTTGACCTGGCAGCAGGGCGGCATCTACCAGGACTTGGATACGTTGTGGCGGGACACCCTGGAGAAGAACCCGTCTTCATGGATCGCCCACAACAACCTGGGCACGCTGCTCCTGGATCGGAACGAGACCGGCCGGGCCGCGCGGTGCTTCGCCGAGGCCCTGCGGCTCAAGCCCGACTTCTACGAGGCCCACGGCAACATGGGTAAGGCCCTGGTCAACCAGGGCCGGATCGACGAGGGCATCTGGCACCTCAAAGAGGCATTGAGAATCAAGCCGAATCTGGCCTGGGCGTACAACAGCCTGGGTCACGCCTTGGCCAGACAGGGCCGACACGGCGAGGCGATCGAGAACTGCCGGCTGGCCCTTCGGCTCCGGCCCGACTTCGCCGAGGCCCACAACAACATGGCCAATTCCCTGGTTCAGCAGGGCGACCCGGGTAAGGCCCTCGATCATTTCGAGCGGGCCTTGCAGCTCAAGCCGGATTGGGCAACGGCCCACAGCAACATGGCCAACGCCCTGGCCCAGCAAGGTCGGTACGCCGAGGCCGGCGAGCATTACCGGGAGGCCATTCGGCTGCAGCCCGACAACGTCTTCGCCCACCGGAACCTGGGATCGTCGTTGACCGAGCAGGGCCGGACCGACGAGGCCATCGCGGCCTATCGTCAGGCCCTGCGGTACAGGCCGGGCGACGCGACCGTACACGCCTGGATCGGGGGGCTCCTCAGGCAGAAGGGCCTGAAGGATGAGGCGATGATGGAATTCGAGGCTGCCCTGCGGATCCAGCCCGGTCACGCGTTGGCGATGCAGGGGATGGAGGCCCTATCTCCCGGTTGGAGGGCACCGGTGAAGGAGACCCAGGAGAACGACTCCGGTGAGCCATGAGGGCCTTATTCCGCGGCTGGGAGGCCGGGGCTGGACCCTGCCGCGGGCCGATTCAGAGACATTATTGGCTATCCTAACATTTTCCTAAAAAAGCCCTTGCCTCACGCGGGATTCGCCGTCATAATTGCCGATATGGGTCCAGTTGAGGCGGTGCGGGGCGCCGGGGCGAACCGGGCGTTTCCGGCGTAAGAGCCGCTCACGCATTCGGTCGACCAGGCGTCCGGGCCGGCCCGAGCGGGCAGAATGGCGCAGATTCGGACGGGCCCAGAGCACAAGGAGCATCCAGGCATGTCACAGACCAGCGGCACAAAAAGGGAGCAGGCCCTTGAGCGGGCCCTTCAACAGATCGAGCGGGCCTACGGCAAAGGGGCCATCATGCAGATGGACCCTGATGCAGTTGCCTCGCAGGACGGGATCAGCACCGGGGCATTGTCGCTGGACTTGGCCTTGGGGGGTTGCGGGGTCCCTCGCGGGCGGGTGGTGGAGATCTTCGGGCCCGAGTCCAGCGGCAAGACCACCCTGGCCCTGCATATCGTGGCCTCGTGTCAAGACCAGGACGGCGTGGCGGCGTTCGTCGATGCCGAGCACGCCCTGGACCCCTCGTGGATGAAGCGCTGTGGAGTGAACCCGGAGGCTCTGCTAGTCAGCCAACCCGACAGCGGCGAGCAGGCCTTGGAAATAACCGACATGTTGGTGCGCTCCAATGCGGTGGACGTCATTGTCATCGACTCGGTGGCGGCCCTGATTCCCAAGGCGGAACTGGAAGGAGAGATGGGCCAAGCCCACGTCGGCCTGCAGGCCCGGCTGATGAGCCAGGCCCTCCGCAAGTTGACCGCGGTAATCGCCAAGAGCCGAACGATCGTCATCTTCATCAATCAGATTCGCATGAAGATCGGGGTCATG
>CAZFMS010000382.1:0-3560 GCA_964520125.1 uncultured Planctomycetaceae bacterium | reverse complement strand
CCCAGGATCATAACCAGTTGCTGTTATTCGACTTATAACCGGACAGTAGTGGGCTCGTCCGCCAGTGCCTGTAGGCGCGACAAATCCCTTCAACAACCCAAGAAGTGAGGCCCTCAATCCAATACGCCGATCACTCCGCCAGCATCTTCCGCAGTACCATCTGCAAGATGCCTCCATGGCGGTAGTAGCCGACCTCCACCGGAGTATCCAACCGCACGACGGCCGAGAAGCGTTTCTCATCCGGGGCCCCGCGGGCACTCTTGGCCACCACCGTCACCTCCTGCCCCGGCTCGATGGCATCGGAGAGCCCTTCCACGGCGTAGATCTCCTCCCCCGTCAGGCCCAACGACTCCCGCGTCCGGCCCTCGCCGAACTGCAACGGCAAGACCCCCATGCCCACCAGGTTGCTGCGATGAATCCGCTCGAAGCTCGCCGCGATAACCGCCCGGACCCCCAGCATCATGGTGCCCTTGGCCGCCCAGTCGCGCGACGAGCCCGTGCCGTACTCCGTGCCCGCCAGCACGATCAACGGCGTGCCCTCCTGCTTGTACTTCATCGCCGCGTCATACACGCTGGTCTGCTCCCCGGTGGGCAGATACCGGGTCACTCCCCCTTCCGTCCCCGGGGCCAGCAGGTTCCGCAGACGGATATTGGCGAACGTGCCCCGGCACATCACCCGGTCGTTGCCCCGCCGCGAGCCGTAGCTGTTGAAGTCCTTCACCTCCACGCCTTGATCGAGCAAGAACTTGCCCGCCGGGCTCTCCGCGGCGATCGGACCGGCCGGCGAGATGTGGTCCGTGGTCACCGAATCACCCACCATGACCAGGACCCGGGCATTGGTGATCGGCCTGATCGGCTCCGGCTCGGCGCCCAGATCAGCGAAGAAGGGCGGCTCCTGGATGTAGGTGCTGTCCTCCGTCCACGCGTACACGTCACCCTCCCCGGCGGAGATCTGATTCCATTTATCGTTACCCTCGAAGACGTTGCCATAGCGCTGCTTGAACATCTCCGGCGTCAGGGCCTGGGCGACGGTCTCGGCAATCTCCTTCTGGGTCGGCCAGATGTCGCGCAGATACACCTTCTTGCCGCCCGCCGTGCTGCCCAGCGGCTCGGTGTCGAAATCGATGTCCGCCCGGCCGGCAATCGCGTAGGCCACCACCAGCGGCGGCGAGGCCAGGTAGTTGGCCTTGGTCACCGGACTGATCCGCCCCTCGAAGTTCCTGTTGCCGCTCAACACCGACGCCGCCACCAGGTTCCCCTCCGTCACCGCCTTGGCCACCGCCTCGGGAATGGGACCGCTGTTGCCGATGCAGGTCATGCAGCCGTATCCCACAGTATGAAAACCCAAACGCTCCAAATGGGGGGTCAGCCCCGCGGCATCTAGATAATCGGTGACCACCCGCGAACCCGGCGAAAGGCTGGTCTTCACGTGCGGCTTGACCGACAGACCACGTTCCACCGCCCGCTTGGCCAACAGGCCCGCCGCCACCATCACCGACGGGTTACTGGTGTTCGTGCAACTGGTGATCGAGGCGATGACCACCGCCCCATGCCCGATCTCGCTCGCTCCGCCGTCCTCCCCGATGGACGCCGTGCGATTCAGCTCCTCCTCGCTCAGGGCAAAGCCGCGCTCCTTGATCGGGGCCATCAGCGACGCCTTGAACTGCTTCTTCATCTCCGACAGGCGGATCCGATCCTGCGGCCGCTTGGGGCCGGCCAGACAGGGCTCGACCGTGGACAGCTCCAGGTACAGCGTGTCACTGAAGACCGGCTCCGGCCCATCGTCCAGCCGGAACAGGCCCTGCTCCTTGGTGTAGCGCTCGACCAGATCGACCTGCTCCGCCGATCGCCCGGTCCGCTCCAGATAACGCAGCGTCTCCCCGTCAACCGGGAAGAAGCCCATGGTCGCCCCGTATTCCGGGCTCATGTTGGCCAGCGTGGCCCGGTCCGCCAGGCTCAGCCCGGCCAGCCCCTCGCCGTAGAACTCGACGAACTTGCCGACCACCCCCTTCTCCCGCAGCATCCGGGTCACCGTCAACACCAGGTCTGTGGCCGTGGCCCCTTCCGGCAAGGTGCCGCCCAGCTTGAAGCCGATGACCTCCGGCGTGAGCATGTAGATCGGCTGGCCCAGCATGCACGCCTCGGCCTCGATCCCCCCCACGCCCCAGCCCACCACCCCGATGCCGTTAATCATCGTCGTATGGCTGTCGGTCCCCACCAGGGTATCCGGCAGTGCCACCATCCTGTCACCATCCCGGTGCGTGGCCACCACCTTGGCCAGGTATTCGAGGTTTACCTGGTGGACGATACCAGTGGCCGGCGGCACCACGCTGAAGCCGTCGAACGCCCGCTGGCCCCACCGCAGAAACTCATACCGCTCCCGATTCCGGGCGAACTCGATGTCCTCATTGATCCCCAGGGAGTCCGCCGTGCCGAATCGGTCCACCTGCACCGAATGATCGATCACCAGATCGACCGGCACCAGCGGGTTGATCTTCTTGGGATCCCCCCCCAGCCGGACCATCGTCGAGCGCATCGACGCCAGGTCCACCACCGCCGGCACCCCGGTGAAGTCCTGCAAGATCACCCGGGCCGGCGTAAAGGGCAGCTCCCGCTGGGCCGGTGCTCGGGCCTCCCACGCCGCCAACGCCCGAACGTCCTCGGCCCCGACGATCCCGCCTCCGGCGTGACGCAGCACGTTCTCCAACAGAACCTTGATGCTCATCGGCAGCCGATCGACGTGGCCGATGCCGTCGGCCGTCAGCTTGTCCAGCCGGTACATCTCGAGGTTGCCCGCCTTACACTCCAGCGTCGCCCGGGCCCCGAACGGATCATTGTCCTTTGCCATCGTCATGTCAGCTTCTCCAGATGGTGTACGCCTGATCGGTGTCGGCGATGCCTCAGCCTGCGTCCTGCTGCTCTTGTGGCACCGGCGTCTCGCCGGTGTTCTCAATACCGAGGCGCAACTGCCACCGACTCCCAGGATGAACTCCCGAGCCAGCTTGGCCGTACCGTCCAACCGCCGCGGCCACGCTGGCGGATTATAGCGTCAATCCCCCACCCGCGGGATAGGCGCCACCGAGCCCGGCGCCAATTCAACATGGGCCAATGCCAGGCCTGCGGCTACAACCTGGCCGGCAACGTCAGCGGCCGCTGTCCAGAGTGCGGCAAACCTGTATAATCGACGAACGATCATGGGCCACGAGAGCAGGCCGCGTTGGCCTCGAACTTGCCACCCGATCATTACCTCGTAAGGGAATGAGGATCGTCTATGAGTGAACCGGAACACGCAGCCGTCACGGCCATGACCGACGCCCAGGCCCGGCTCGAGGCCGCCCGCTGCCTGATGTGCGACGATCCCCCCTGCGTAGCGGCCTGTCCGGCCCAGGTGCCGGTCAAGCACTTCATCCGGGCCATCCGCTTCGACTCCCCCCGCCGGGCCATCAATCTGATCCGTGATCGAAACGTCTTCGCCGGCGTCTGCGGCCTGGCCTGTCCCGTGTAGCAGTTGTGCGTGGGGGCCTGCACCACCACCTAGTTGAGCACCCCCATCTCCATCG
>CAZFMS010000381.1:0-3575 GCA_964520125.1 uncultured Planctomycetaceae bacterium | reverse complement strand
AGCCGGCACCGGCGTCGAGAGTCACCGTGGTGCCGTCGCAGACGGTGGCACTCGGGGTCGCCGTGACGGTCACCGTCGGATTGGCATTCACGGTGACGGCCAAGCTGTCACTGCCCTGACAGCCGTTGGCGTCGGTCGCGGTCACGCCGTAGGTGTCGGCGGTGGTCACGTCGATGGTTTGGGTCGTCTCGCCGCCGGGGGACCAGAGATAGGTCGTAAAGCCGGCGCCCGCATCCAGGGTCACCGTGGTGCCGTCGCAAACGGTAGCGCTCGGGGTCGCCGTGACGGTCACCGTCGGGTTGGCATTGACGGTGACGGCCAAGCTGTCACTGCCTTGACACCCGTTGGCGTCTGTCACCGTCACGCCATACGTATCCGCCGCGGTCACGTCGATGGTTTGGGTCGTCTCGCCGCCGGGGGACCAGAGGTAGGTCGTGAAGCCCGCACCCGCATCCAGGGTCACCGTCGTGCCTTCGCAGACCGTGTCGCCCGGCGTGGCGGTAACAGTGGTTGTCGGATTAGTGTTGACGGTCACCACTATGCTGTCAGTACCCTGACACGCGCTGGCGTCGGTTACGGTCACACCGTAGGTGTCGGCCGTGGTCACGTCGATGGTCTGCGTCGTCTGGCCTCCAGGAGACCACAAGTACGTCCAGCCGGCACCGCTGCCCGCGTCCAGCGTCACGGTCGTGCCGACGCAGACGGTGGCGCCCGGCGAAGCGGTAACGGTCACGGTCAGGCTCGTGGTAACGGTCAGGGCGGCATCGTTCGAGGTCACGTTGCCATTGTCGTCGGTGACCACGCAGCGGTAGTTGCCTTCGTCAGTAACGTCGACGTTGGCGATCTGCAGCGTGTCGGTGGTGGCCCCGGAGACGTCTCCCCCGTCGACCAGATTCACGGTGTCTTTCTGCCACTGGTACAGGAGGGTGCCAGTACCCACGGCAGCAACGGTAAACGTAGCCGTACCACCCGCACAGACGGACTGCGGCTGCGGCTGCAGGGTGATCGCTGGTCCGGCCGCAGGTACAGTCACGACCACTCTTATGTAATCGTGGAATGAATCCTCACTATGGGCATCGTCATAGATCAAAAGGGTGATTTGCCCGGGCGAGGTGACGGTATCAATGTAGTTGCTGACGTTGGTGGTTACGGACCCGCCCAATGTTAAGTCGGCGTCACCACTGCCGTCATCCATGAAGTTGTTCACGCCGTAGAGCCCCGCGCCGTCGCCCCAGTTGCCCTGGACGTAGTCCCAGATGTAAAGCTCCATGTGGTGGGTATTGTCGCCATACCCTTCCCACAGCACGCCGATCTCGGTGACGTCGGTCGGGTCCTCGGCGATGACGAACTCGGCGATCAGGGTCGACTCGTCCTGAGAGGCTTCATCGGGGTTGATGTAGCGATTGGTGTCGGCATCGCCGCCCGTGGCGTCGGAGAGCGACAGGCGCGTATAGGCGTCGGCGGTGATCGTGGTCACCTCGGTGCAGACCTCCGGGCATTTCCGCCGGATTCCGTCGAGATCAGCGCTCCAGGAGTCGGTATAGGTTCCGTAGGCGAAGCGGTCTACGCCCCCATTGGTGCCGAAGTCATAGATCACCAGGGTCTGGCCGATCGGGGCGAAGAAGGCGGTCACCGACATGGCCTGGGTCATGGTGAGCAGCAGCGGATTCTCCGTGCTCCGCACGCCGTTGCTCCAGACCACGAACTGCCAGCCGGGGTCGGGTACCGCGGTAAGCTCAACGACCTCGTTGGGATCATAAATGGTGGGTTTGTCCGGGTTGAGGACGATGGTCCCATTGCCCTTGACCGAGGCCTGCAAGGGGTAGCCTTCTCCCAGGCTAATCAGCTCGCTGACAAGTGTATTCGTCCGCGTCTGGAGGAAATTGCGAACCCGCTGCACCTCGGCGGCCCCGGTCCCGGTCTGCTGGTAGGGGTCGAGGTCCATCTCCGGGGCGATCAGCGGCTCCAGGCCGTTCACCAGAGCCAACATCTGCGACAAGGCCAACGGTCCGTTGAGCTTTTCCTTGTACTTGGTGAGGTAGTCAGACTGGAAGGTCGAGTACCCGAACGGGGCTCCCGCCTCGTCGAGTTCCTCGATCAGACCTTGCTGCATGTGGCCCGGGCCCGAATCGAGGATAGGCGTGGTCGCCGACGGGTTCTTCATTACCGTGTCCAGGTCCCAGGGCAAGTACATTCGCGGCTGCTGGCCGGCGGGGTCGTCGCCCGGCAGGGTCGACCAGTCGTAGTACCAATAGTTGTTGGTCTTCTGGATGGCCGCGTCGTCGTTGGCGATGTAGTTCTCGGCCAGGGCCATGGCGATCAGATTGGGCATGTTGACCCGCCAGACGGTCTGGGTCAGCCAGTCGCCCGGCGGGGGGATGGTCTCGGGGTAGACCGTGGGGTCGGGGTGGTCGAAGGGATACCAGTTGAAGGCGAACGGGTTGAGTTCCGACTCGCGGGTGCGTTGGCGCTCCGCGGTGCCCGATACCGGGTGCTTGAACAGGAACCCGCCGTTATCGAACCCATGGGCCGTCAAGTAGGTCTTGCTGATCTGCTCGACGTTGGCATAGAGGCCCAGGTAGGCGCCGTTGACAGTCACCTTCACCCAGGCGGAGTTCCCGGTGACGAAGTCGCCGGCGGCCTTGTAGATCTGCCAGCTCAGCCCCTCGCTGAAGGTATTGCCCTCACTGCCATTCTCCAAGCTTACCCTCTTGACGCCAGAGAACATCTGATCGACCACGTATTCATCAAAGTTGATCTTGAAGGAGACCTTCTGGGGGTCGGCCTCGGAGGGTTCGGCCAGGTCATTCTTCCGACGAATGCCTACCAGGAGCGGGCCGATGGCTCCGCACGTAAAGTTGGCCTGAAAGTAGCTGTGCGGGGCCGGGGCGCAGGAACCACCCGGGCAGGAGAACCGGAGGGTATCCCAATCGGCCGGGGCCATGGTTATGTCGAAGGTGAGGATCTGATTGGGGTTCCACAGATCGCTGCAGTCCTGGGCCCGTGCGGGAACGGCCCCCATTGTGGCGATCAAGGCTGCGGCAACCACAAATGCTACGAACCGCGTTGTTTCCCGTTTATTGTTCATGGCTCTCTCCCTTTTCCGTCATCGCCCTCTGACTAGCCAGGCCTCGCAGGAACCGAACACTGATGGTCCGGGCGCTTGAGCCGCCTCCTGATTCGAGGCTTCCCGCACGCCACCGGTCGTTTCCGCTGGTTTGGCCAGGTTCGCTTCCTCTTCCTGCTCGGACTAGCGCGTCTCCGATCCCCCCGAACTTCATCCGATCGTGTGTTGCCACACGGTAATACCCGAATCGTCGCCTCTCACCCCATACCCACAGCGCTCATCAAACCTGGGAGCCGGCGGTGAAACTTCCCGAGCCTGCCGACGGGATGCCGCCCCCTGGGAGGTGAGGATATCCACGAACGACTGCACGTCGCCGCCATCGGCCATGCCGTCGTTATTCAGATCAGACCTGAGCACGTGATCAGGATCGAGCGGAGCATCCAGCAGCACCGCAACCAGGGCACCGAGATCGTCGAAGTCCACGTCGCCGTCGGCATCGATGTCGCCG
>CAZFMS010000380.1:0-3673 GCA_964520125.1 uncultured Planctomycetaceae bacterium | reverse complement strand
CTGAAGAGATACCGGCTGACTAGAGCATCTCGCCGAAGGGGGGGGGAGTCTTCACTCAACAAGGCCAGAGAGAACAATGAGCAAGAGTACCAATTGTCTGCCAGGGATTGCGTACCATACGGATTTGGCCTTCCCCGGCAGCAACAGTTTGCGGGCGTTTGCGGGCGTTTGCACTTTTTTTTATTGCGGGCCGCACGACCGCCACCCCCAGGGTAAAAAAATGCTGCCCGCCAGGAGAAAAAACGCCCCCTGGCCAAATACTGACAACTGAAAACTGATGACTGACCACTCGCCCCCCCAAATTCCGGCATATTCCGGCAAGTGTCACTTTTTTTTGAAGGTGAACCTCCCCCATCCCCGTTTAGCGGCGTCGCGTGCGACGCCTGGGGGAAAAACAAACGCCACCAGGCCGAAACCTGACTACCGACCACTGAACACTGAGAACTGATGACTGAAAACTCTGCAAAAAGCCGTGCCCCGCTACTCCGCCGCCCAAACCCGCTCCCCGCCTACAAACGTCTCCTTGACGCCCACATCCCCGAGCGCCTCCGGAGCCACGCCAAGAACGTCCTGCCCCAGGATCACGAAGTCCGCCAGCAGCCCGGGTTTGATCCGGCCCAGCCGCCCCTCGTCGCCCGCCGCATGGGCCGCCCCGGTGGTATACGCCTCCAGGGCCTGCTCGACCGTGATGTTCTGCTCGGCGACGAAGGTCTTGCCGTCTAGGGTCTTTCCCGTAACCGCGGCGTGGATGCCCTGGAAAGGATTGATCGTCACCACCGGCCAATCGCTGCCGAAGGCCAAGGCCGCGCCCGCGTTCAGCAGGTCCCGAAAGGCGTAGCTGGTCCGGCACCGCTCGGCCCCGATGGCCCGCTCGGCATACCGCCCGTCGTCCGCCTTGTGATAGGGCTGCATCGACGCCACCACGTCGAGTTTGGCAAACCGGCCAATGTCGGCCGGCAGCAGGTGTTGGGCGTGTTCGATCCGCAGCCGGCGACCCGCCCGCGGCCCGTTCTCCCGGGCCACCGCCTCGTAGATGCCCAACACCAGGTGGTTGGCCTGATCACCGATGGCGTGGATCGCCGTGTTGAACCCCGCCGCGTCCGCGGTCCGGCACAAACGTTGGATTTCCCCTTCTTGGGAGGCCGCCGCCGTCAGGATGCCCCGCCACCGCCCCGACCGCCCCGGCCGGTTGTCGGCGAACGGCTCGGCCATGAACGCCGTCCGCGAGCCCAGCGACCCGTCCATGAACTGCTTGAAGCCCACCACCCGCAGCAGGTCGTCGTTCTCAAACCGCCCGGCCCGATCCAGGTATCCCGCCCACTCCTCTTCTTCGATGTGCACCCGCACCCGCAGCCGCAAGTTGCCCCGCTCCCGAGCCTTGGCCAACACCTCCAGCCTCTCCCACGGCGACATGGTGTGCACACAGGTCACCCCATAGCGGTGGGCTTCGCGGGTTGCCGCCGCCAGGGCCTCGGCCAGCTCGGCCGGACCCGGCGCCGGGATATGCCGCGAGACGAGTTCCATGGCCGACTCGCGCAAGATGCCGGTCGGCTCGTTGGTCCCTCGATCCCGGTCGATCTTCCCACCGGCTGGATCGGGCGGACCATCCCGGTCGATCCCCGCCAACTTCAGGGCCGCCGAGTTGGCCAGGGCGCTGTGCCCGTCCATTCGGGTGATCAGCACTGGATGGTCCGGGGTGATCGGGTCAATCCACTGTTTGATCGGCTGGGTCGGATCGGGCCAACTCTCCGTGGACCACCGCCCCCCGAGGATCCACTGGCCCGGGGCCAAGGCCTGGGCCCGCCGGGCAACGGCCTGGATAAACGCCGGCCGATCGGCTGCCTGGCGGAGATTCAGCCGGGCAAGTTGCAGGCCGCCGGATATCACGTGCAGGTGGGCGTCGATGATTCCCGGAATGACCCGGGCACCGGCCGCGTCGATCCGTCTTGTGCCGGGCCCGATCCACTCTCCCGCGGCGCTGCCCTCGCCGACGGCGACGAATTGGCCATCGCGCACGGCAAAGGCCGTGACCTGCGGCTGCGACGGATCACCGGTCCAGATCTTGGCGTTGACCACGACCAGATCGGCGGGCTGTTCCCGGCCGGTGGGTCGCACTGATGCCGATCCCTGGGCACAGCCCGCGGTCAAGGTGATGGTCAGGAGAGCAAGGAATACAAAGCAGTTGGACATCAGGCACCTCAGGGGAATGAAGGTTCGCGGAATTGTAACCGGAAGTGGCGGGCTTCAAGACCAGGCATGCGGTCTTCGGTCGCGTCGCCACCGAAGGGGCGTCTTGGGGCGTAAAAATGCGAGCGGCTGTCTTACGACAGCCGCTCACACGGTGTAGTGAAAGGGGAAAGGAGGAAACGGAGACGATTGCTTTGGGGCTTCTCGACCGTCTCCCTAAGTTCTTGACCAGCCTCGGTATGGCCGGGTCGTCGCTTCGTAGTTGCTCGAGTATGCAAAGCCCGTGCCAAACATGCAGTACCAGTACTGAAAACCCAGTGACCTGCCCTGGCAGAAGGCGTGAGCGTTTCTTAGCGGCCCATCGCATGTGGTGGGCCGCGCATTGGTTGGAGAGTTCCCGGTGCCTGGGGGCAACTAGTGGGGAATAGTACGCAATTGAGCCGCAGAAATCGGGAGAAGCCGGGGCCTGGTCGCTAGAAATGGTGCGGGCCCAGCGGGCAGCAGCACGGCTTGGTTGGCAGATCTTCGGAATGGAGGACGGAGCTTACCGGAGACATGGGGCTGGCCCGTGGCGATGAGGTGGCCGGTTTGGTGGTGAGGAGGCGGGGGCGGCATGGAGGCAAGCGGTTAGTCGAGTGAAATTGTCCGTGGGCACGGGGCGAGTCGGGTCGAGGGCCACATGGAGTCTGGCGGCCGCTTGTCTGAGAGGCCGTCGCCCGACGTCAGGGCCGGCCAAGGCAAGGATCGCATGGTTCGGTCTTGGCCACTGCCAGTACTGATAAGGCCGGATGACGCAAGATGAAGATAGGGCCGGACGTGCGTGAGCGGCTGCCCGGTCGCAGGCTCGGGGGGCGGTAGATCAAAGCGTAAGCCGCGGAATGATAGGGCATGCAGCAGGACAGTTGAGTGCCGCGGGGGCCGGCCGGCTGACTTTTCTGATGCGGTCCTATCGGTGACGAGGAGTAACCCCGGCGGGCGGCGGTGCGAGGGTGCGGAAAGCTCTTGACACACTTTTGCGGCGGCGCTATGGTCGCGGATCGGTGACGTGGTGTTGAACCTACGAGGTGCGCGTAATGAATTTCTTCGATATTGTGCTCGCTCTGTTGATTTGGCTCATGGACATTAACCCCTTCGTCGAGCAGTTCATCGCGCCGCTGGCGTATGGCCTGCTGTACCTCGGGGCACAGTAGACCGGGCGCCGGGGCCTGAGCTTGTTTGGAGCCGGCGCGTCATAGGGCCGGCCCAGGGGGTGATCGCTGGTTTAGGGCTTGGCCCTTTGCGGCAGATAGAATCCGCGTTCAGCGCGGCGGGGGGGGGGGTTGGTTGAGATGTTGGGGGATTGGTTGACGGTGGCGGTGGTGGCGAGGAGCGATGGCAAGGGGAATATCAACGCGAGGGTCAAGGCCGATTCGCCGACGTTGCAGGCAGTGCTTCCGGTGCGGATTGGTGATCGGGTGACGTTGAGCGGTCCGGGGCGAGTGAGGTT
>CAZFMS010000379.1:0-3705 GCA_964520125.1 uncultured Planctomycetaceae bacterium | reverse complement strand
GTCCCAGCTTCCTGGCCAACCCGTGTGAGCGGGCCCCGCTGTCCGAGACCGGCTGGGAGTACGAAGAGGAGGAACCCGCGGAAGATGAAACCGTCGGCGCAGCCGTGGCCACTCCGCCGGTGACCCCGGGCACGCCGCCCCTGGAGGTCGTGCGGCAACTGGTTGCCGAGCGGGCGGAGCTGCCGGTCTCGGCGGTCAAGGAGGAGAACCGTCTGCTTGCCGATCTGCACCTCAACTCGATCGCGGTGGGGCAGTTGGTCGCCGAGTCGGCCCGGCGCCTGGGTCTGTTGCCGCCGGTGTCCCCTACCGACTACGCCAACGCCACCGTCGGGGGCTTGGCTCAGGCATTGGTGGAGATTGCCCGGATCGGCCCGGCCGAGCCCGCCGAGCAAGAGAGCCGCCCGCCCGCAGGCCTTGAATCCTGGATCAGGCCGTTCACCGTCGAGTTGGTAGAGTTGCCCCAGCCGCGACGGAAGCCTCCCATGCTGGTCGCCGGGGGTGGCTGGCAGGTGTTGTCCTCGCCGGGCCATCCGCTGAAGGAACCGATCCAGACGACCCTTACGAAGACCGGGGCCGGTGGGGGAGTGGTGGTCTGCCTTCCGCCGGAGCCCGGCGAAGATCATGTCGGCCTCCTGTTGGAAGCCGCCCGGGCGGTGGCGGCCGAGGGGGCCGACCCGCGGTTTGTATTGGTGCAGCACGGTGGGGGCGGGGCGGCCTTCGCCCGAACGCTGCATCTCGAGCGGCCCGACATCACCACTTGTGTGGTCGATGTTCCGATCGATCATCCGCAAGCCGTCGAATGGATCGTCGCCGAGGCGATGGTGGACAGGGGTTACGTGGAGGTGCATTACGACGCCGCCGGCCGGCAGTTCGTCCCGCGCCTACGGTTGCTCGCGGTGGAGCAGGAAGAGGAATCAGGGGGGTTGCCGCTGGGGCCGGACGATGTCCTGTTGGTGAGCGGCGGGGGCAAGGGCATCGCCGCGGAGTGCGCTTTGGCCCTGGCCCGGGAGTCTGGCGTTCGCCTGGCACTTCTGGGCCGCTCGAAGCCCGGGCAGGATGACGAATTGTCGGCCAATCTCGAACGGATGGCGGCGGCCGGGGTGCAGTTTCGCTATCTATCGGCTGACGTAATAGATGCCGCCCAGGTGCAGGACGCCGTCCGTCGGGCCGAAGATGAACTCGGGCCGGTGACCGCCATCCTGCACGGCGCCGGCCTGAACGTGCCCCAGTTGTTGACCTCTCTCGACGAAGCCGCCTGCCAGGACACCTTGAAGCCCAAGCTGGAGGGGGCCCGCAACCTGCTGGCGGCGGTGGATGGCTCTCGACTGAAGCTCCTGGCTACCTTCGGTTCGATCATCGCCCGCACCGGCATGCAGGGTGAGGCCCACTACGCGTTGGCCAACGATTGGCTAGGCGACCTGGTTGACCGCTGGCAACGGGATCATGGGCATTGCCGATGTCTGACCTTCGAGTGGTCGGTCTGGTCCGGCGTGGGGATGGGCGAGCGCCTGGGGCGGATCGACGCCCTGACGCAACTGGGTATCACCCCGATCTCGACCGACGAGGGAATCCGTCAGATGGTCCGCCTGCTGGGGATCAAGACGCCCGCAACGCGGATCGTGGTGACCGGGCGGTACGGCGATCCGCCCACCTTGCAGAGAGAGCAGCCGGATCTGCCACTCCTGCGATTCGTCGAGGAGCCCAGGGTCCATTACCCCGGAGTGGAACTCGTCCTGGACGCGAAGTTGTCGCCCAAGACGGATCCGTATCTCGAGGACCACGTTTTTTCCGGGGAGCGGCTGTTCCCGGCGGTCATGGGCCTGGAGGCCATGGCTCAGGCAGCGATGGCTTTGGCCGGCCGCACGGAGGCCCCGTACTTCGAGAACGTCAGATTCAGTCGGCCGGTGGCCGTTTCCGACGGGGAGGCCGAGACCATTCGGCTGGCCGCCCTGGTCCGATCGCCCGACCGCGTCGATGTAGTGCTGCGCAGCAAGAAGACCGGCTTCCAGGTGGATCACTTCAAGGCCACCTGTATCTTCGGTCGGCAGGATGAGCAGGCGGCCGGGCCGGCGAATGGGGCATTTCCTGCGATAGCAGAGACCGCCGATCTGGGGATCGACCCACAGCGCGACCTCTACGGGGGGATCCTCTTTCACAGCGGTCGTTTTCGCCGGCTGCGCGGCTATCGCCGGCTGATGGCCCGGGAGTGCCTGGCCGAGATCGGGCCGGCGGATGGCGCCGACTGGTTCGAGCGATTCCTGCCCGGTGAGCTGGTCCTCGGTGATCCGGGTGCCCGGGACGCCGCCATCCACGCGATTCAGCCGTGTATACCGCACGCCAGGATATTGCCGGTGGCCGTGGACCGGGTGTTGCCCGGGCTGGCCCGGACGGCCGGTCCGCTCTTCGTTCGAGCGCGGGAGCGTTCGCGCGACGGCGACGTGTTCGTCTATGATCTGGAGGTGACCGGCGCCGACGGCACGGTCTGTGAGCGTTGGGAAGGGCTGCATCTGCGCGTGGTCGAAGGGGTCCGGACCGAGGCCCCATGGATCGAGCCCTTGCTGGGTCCCTATGTCGAGCGGAGGATCGGAGAGCTGGTTCCGGGGGCCGAGGTGAACGTGTTCGTGGAGCGGAACGCCGCCGCCGAAACGCGCCACCGCAGCGATCGGGCGATCCAGCAGCTCTTGGGGTCGGCCGATCCGGTCCGCCGGCGGCCGGACGGCAAACCCGACGGCCAACCGGGTGGTCGAGCAGTGTCCGCTTCGCATGCCGGGGGTCTGACCATGGCCGTAGCCGGTCCCGGGCCGGTCGGCTGTGATGCCGAGCCGGTAACGACCCGGTCGGCCGAGATTTGGCAAGACTTGCTGGGCACGGAGCGATTCGCCCTGGCAGGACTGGTGGCCCGTGAAGCAGACGAAGACCGCAATACCGCGGCCACGCGGGTCTGGGCGGCGGGTGAGTGTCTCAAGAAGGCCGGGGTCTCGCTGGACAGCCCCCTGGTTGGAGGTGATTTTATAAAGGCCTTTGTTAATACCTTTACGGAAATTTTCATCAAGCACATTTATTTTGTAGCCGGTAATTTCTTTGCTACGGATCATGTCACTCAAACAAGCATAAGCGAGGTAGGGATAAACCGCAGTAGCACCATAACCAATTAAGGTCGCGAAGTGATGGGGATCACGAGCGGTGGCTGTTTCTAAAACGATGTTGGCATCACAACGTAGACCTTCACTAATAAGATGATGATGAATTGCACCGGTAGCCAATAAAGCATGCACAGGGCGAGTGTCTTCACTAATATCTTTATCCGTTAAAACAATAATAACTTTGCCGGCTTTAACTGCGGCAGTGGCTTTGTTATTGATGTCGACTAAGGCCGATTTTAAATCTATATCCTCTGCATAATTTAATGAAATAATTTCATTAGCATAATCACTATTGCTATTACCCAACTCCATTAGTTTGGTGAATTTAGTGTGAGACAACACGGGAGAGTTCACCAGCAAACGAGAAGCATGTTCTGCAGTTTCTTCAAACATGTTTTGTTCTCGACCAAAACATGTCTCTAATGACATCACTATTTGTTCACGAATGGGATCAATCGGTGGATTGGTGACTTGTGCAAATTGTTGACGGAAGTAATCATAAGGCGAACGTTCTTTACGCGATAAAACGGGGAAGGGGGTGTCATCTCCCATCGAGCTACCA
>CAZFMS010000378.1:0-3713 GCA_964520125.1 uncultured Planctomycetaceae bacterium | reverse complement strand
TGCTCATAAGAAGAACATCGGCAACTACGACGTTTCAATCTTAACATGCTCTAGAGCGGTTCCCGCGTCAGCGGGTGACCAGAGCCGCGACCGTCAGGGGGGACGATCAACGCCGCGACTGCCAGGGAGCAGTCCTTCACCAGAGCATCACCCGGAGCCTCTGTCGATCTCGCACCGGCAATCCAGAAACGCTCCAGCAGCTACAAGATAAGCAAGCCCCGGCCACCTGGCAAGGACCTCCGTGCTTTCCGCGCGGCGTACTCCAATCCTCGCTCGAAGAAGCCCAGCGGTTTCCTCGAACTTCCACTGGGCTCCCAGCTCACTCCTCGGATCTGCCGTAACGGTCCCGTTTCCTCCCCAGGCTCTCGGTGCGGACCACCGAGTTGCCCCCGCACCCCGGGCAGACCAACGACGATCCGGAGCCGGCCTTGGCAGACTTGACCCCGCCCACATACTCCCGAGAAGAAATCTCAAACGAATGGTCACAAGAAGTGCAGCTCATCGACAACCGGTCCGGCCACCCTTCCAGAGATTCCGCACCGCCCACCGTGGACGGATCACTCTTCCAGAAGACCATGCCGACCACCACCAGGGCTACCGCCAGCACCCCCACGAGCATCACCAGCCGCCGCGAAATCTGCATGATCACCTCGCACGCCGCGACCAGGCCGCCCGTCGGCGCCTCGCGGGCCAAACTACATCCCTTGCCGCCCCCTGCACCCCAGTGCAAACCGCAACCCGCGCGGCCCCCTGAGCCGACCGGCTTGCTTCCTGGGCTGTACCTTCTTCAAGAACCGCAGGGTCCTCTTCAAGGCTTGTCATACACCTTCGGTTCCGGATAGCAGTCCATGCGCCACCCATTTCCGCGAAGCACCCAGTAATCCGGGTAAGCGTTCTGCGGGTAATCCTGGCCCGCAAGATAGATGCTCGAGGCGTGCCCGTCTACGAAAGACACCATGAAGATGTTTACCTTGCGATGCCAGCCCATCGTTCGGTAGGTCGGCTCGTTCCATTTCGACACCTCGGCTACCGTCTCCTCCAGGATCACGGTCTGCGAGGGATCCGGCACCCGTGAACGCGGTCGCAGGTACGGCCCGTAGAAATAATTCGAGAACTCCCCCGGCAATCCACTCGTGCCCAGAAAATCGATGTGGTTGTTCAGGCGGTAACTCGTGCCCGTCGATTCGTGGACCTCCTTGTTCATCGCCAGCGGCTCGAAGAAGAAGCTCTCGAAATCAACCGGTGCCGCCTGGATCCCCGTATCCGTCGGACATTGGAACAGCTCGAAAGGAGTGCTCCCCCCCGAGCCGAACATGTAACGATTCAGTACCCGGTTATCCGCCCAGAAATCCTGATGACCGAATACCCCCAAACCGGTCTTGCCACCGTACTCGTATTCCCCATCCCAGATCCAGTCGGTCTCCGCCGTCGGATGGACCGGCGAGGTGAATCCCTTCTCGTCGTCCATGCTGTAGACGGCAAAGGCCTTGCCCAGGGCGTGCAGATTGGCCAGGCACTTCGCCTTGGTCCCCTGGGCCCGAGCCGAAGACAAGGCCGGCAACAGCACACTCAGCAGCACCGCGATGATCGCGATCACCACCAACAGCTCGATCAGCGTAAAACCCACGCGCCGAACATCCGATGCCTTCGACCGACCGGACATGTAATCATCCTGAGGCATGGCCTACCTCCCGGGCCGCAGAACGAGCGGGCCCGCTGCCTCGGCATCCAACGGGGCCTGCAACCCGACACCGTCTCCGACGAACCTACCCGATCGAGCTGTTCAACCGGCCGCCGACTCCAAAACCGCGTGATCACGCGATGGACCAGGTGGTCCGACATGCTGCCCACTCACTCAGGGGCCTGGACGGATATTCCACCCCGACCCCCTCGTATAACGCGTGTCGATGAACCGGTACTCCGAATGACCGTCCAGAAAAGCCATCGAATACTTCGAGAACTTCCGATGCCAGCCGACGCCCAGCTTCTGCAACAGACTCTGGCCTTCCGATCCGTCAGGTGGCTTTGCGTCCATCATGTACGAGTCCATCAGGTCCTCGAGGAAAATGATGAATTCCGACGCCATGCCGCCCACCTTCTTGGCCAGCATCTCGCTCCCGTACTTACTCATCAGCTCGAGGTTCCCATACTCACGGTTTCCGTCGTAGAGTGGATCCTCATACCAATTCCAGCAAATGGGGTAGCTATTGCCGTTTACCTGATTGGCCCCGAAGCGGTCCACCACAATCGGTTCATTGCCGTACTCGCCGGCGTAGCCCTCGAGATGCGACTTGTCGGACGGACAGATAAACGTGTTCACCTCCGTCCGTCCCGCCAGTCCGGGGGCAATGTACCTGTTGTAAGGACGCATCTCCGTGGGGTACTGATGCCAATCTGAACTGTCCGGATAGAAGGGATGAGGAATCGTCGTCTGAAACCCACCGTAAACCCATTCCGATACGACGCTTACCGATATCCCCCCCGACTGATACCCCAAATGCCAGGGCTGGGTGGCGAAGTCGCCATAGCCCGATTGGTCGTTGTCGCTACCGTACATCAGCGAAGTCTTGCCGATCTCCCGGAGGTTCGCCAGACACTTGGAGACCTGGGCGTTCTCCTTCGCGGCACTCAAAGCCGGCAGCAACATCGAGACCAGCACCGCGATGATGCCGATCACCACCAACAGCTCGATCAGCGTGAACGCCCAGCGCCGACTGGCCCCAGGCCCCCTCGGCATTGCTCTACGTCTATCATCAGACATGCGAAGGCTCCCGCCCGGCACCAGGGCCACCCTCCCGCAAAAACCGTACCGACCGCGCTGAGGTCCCTGTTCCCGCTCAGCCCTATCCTATCAACAATCCTCATCGGACTACAAACCGCTCCGGGATCAACCTGTCCCGCTAACCGCCCGGCCCTTGGCCAGGAGACCCGGGGCCTGGGCCAACCTCGCCCCTGGGCGGGCCCGGAGCGGCAGAAAGCGATTACCCGACGTTCGACATGATCTCGGATCCGGCCCCCCGGACAAATGCAGCCCGCGCCTGCCGGAAATGGCAACAGCCGGAGGCCCGAGCCCCAATTCCCGCCTCCCATCTGCCTGTCGTCTGGCTCAGGTCAGACCATCCGGCAGAACGAAACGGGGCGCCGCCGCCAAAGGCGGTGCAGATACCGCCGCTGGCGCCGGCGCGCCCCACGTCGTTAGAACTCTTCGCCGCCTGCTCGAACGTCGGCAGCCCCAGCCGACGAGCACTCGGCGTTGGTCAAGGGTTCAACACCGCCTGCACGAATGCGTCGACGTCCTGCATGTCCACCGCACCGTCAACGAAGACGTCCGCGGCGCACTGCTCCTGGAGCGAGGCCGAGCCGGGATCGATGAGCACAGCGGAGAACGCCCCGACATCGCGGCCGTCGATGGTGCCGTCCAGGTTCACGTCGCCGACTACGGTCACGCAGGGAGGCATCGCTCCCCAGATCTCCACGTCATCGATGTTCCAGCCGGCATAGGTGATCGAACCGTTGGTCGGACCCATGCTCCAGCGCAGGTAGACGGTGGCCTCACCGTCGGCCAAGGCGGAGATGTCGTAGGTCTGAAGCGACCAGGCCGACTCATCGATCGTCGCCCCGGGGTGCCGCCAGATCGTTGTCCAGGCAGCGCCGTCGGTGGAGACCTCGACGCTGGCGTGGTCGTTGGGTCGGGCTTCGATGCCCAGCCAGCG
>CAZFMS010000377.1:0-3720 GCA_964520125.1 uncultured Planctomycetaceae bacterium | reverse complement strand
CCATGGCCATCCATCCATCGGCGATCGTTGACCGACAGGCGGAAATCTCGGCCAGCGCCGAGATCGGGCCCTTCGTGGTGATCGAAGGCCCGGTCAAGATCGGTGAGCAGGTGAAGATCTATCCGAACGCCTATCTGTCCGGCTGGACGGAGATCGGCGACCGATGCGAGATTCATCCCGGGGCGGTCATCGGGCACCTGCCCCAGGATTTTCACTTCGGCGGGGAGCGGTCTTACTGCAAGATCGGGGCGGGCACGATCGTCAGAGAATTCTCCTCCATCCATCGCGGAACCCAACCCGAATCGTCCACCGTCCTCGGTGAAGACTGCTTCATCCTGGGCTACGCCCACATCGGCCACAATTGCCAACTGGCCGACGGCGTCAAGGTCTACAATTGCACCGGGCTGAGCGGGCATGTGACCATCGGCCGGAACACCATCGTCAGCGGCTACGCGGGAGTGCTCCAGTTCGTCCGGATCGGCGAACACGCCATGATCGGAGGCAAGGCCCGGGTGACCAAGGACGTGCCCCCCTACATGAAGGTCCTGCATGAATCCCAATGTGTCGGTTTCAACGCCATGGGCATGCGCAGGTCCGAGGCCTTCTCCGAAGAAGAAATCATCGAGGTCAAGCAGGCCTATCGCATCCTCTTCCGATCCGGGATGCCTTTCCAGAAGGCCGTCGCCAGACTCACCGAAGAGGTCAAGACGCCCACCGGCCGACGGATCCTCGAATTCATTAACTCAGAATCACGGCTCGGGTTCATCGGCGGCCGCGGGAAGGCGGTCTGCCCTCAGCCATCGGCCATCGAGGAGGACGAGGCGGCCGATGACTGGATGACTGACCGTTGATTGTTCGAAGCACGGTATGACGTTCTGGTCCAATCTGATAGGGCCTCGCAGGCGTTTCGACGGCGGGCTGTTCTTGCCGGACGACAAGTCCGTAACCGCCCGTCGCCCCATCGAAAACCTCGCCGTTGACGGGCCGTTGCACGTTCCCTTGCAGGTCCGAGGCGATCTGACCACCACCCCGGAAGTTGCTCCCGGTGACCGCGTCCACGGGGGACAGCGGCTGGCCCGGCCGACCGAGCCCCACGCCCTGCCCGTCCACGCCCCCACCTCGGGAACCATCGTCGCCCTGCGCCAGGTCTGGACGGCCGCCGACGGCTATCTGCCCGGCGCGGTCCTCGAACCCGACGGCCGGGACGACTGGGCAAAACCCCATCTTAGCTGGCTGGGCGAGTCCTTTGTCGGGCAGTTGGCCGATTGCGGCGTGGCCTGCCCTATGCCGCGCGGGCCGCTCCACACCCTCATCCGCCAGGCCGCCCAAGCCGGGGTGACCGACCTGATCATCAACGCCATGGAGACCGAGCCTTACCTGACCGCCGATCTTCGAACGCTGGTCGAGCAGCCCGGCCGCATCATCGACGTGGCCTGCGAGATCGCCGACGCCCTGGGCGCCCAGCGTGTGCTGGTCGCCCTGCCATTTCGCCACCGCCGGGTGGTCAAGCGAATCGAGTCCGAAGCCCGGGGGCGGTACGTCGAGGTCGCCCCTCTGGCCAATCGCTACCCCCAGTGCAGCCCGATCGTTCTGGTCAATACGTTGTTGGACCGCGAGGTGGCCCCGGGGGAAGGAGTCCTCGACGTCGGCGCCGTGGTCATTCCCTTGGCGGCGGTCCGGGCCGCGGCCGAAGCCCTGCTCGACGGTCGTCCGGTGACCCGGGTGGTCATGACCGTCGCCGGCGACATCGTCGACCGGCCGGGCTCCTACCGCGTTGCGGTGGGCACGCCGATGGGCGGGCTGGCCCGGCGCCTGGGCCTGATCGGTACGGTGGCCCAGGCCATCTCCGGCGGACCGCTGACCGGCATCCCCCTGGGCCGACAAGATGCGGTGGTCACCGCGGACACCGTCGCCCTGTTGTTGTTCTCCACCTCCCAGCAGTCCGACGCGGTGCCCTGCATCCACTGCGGTTGGTGCGTGGAGGATTGTCCGGTCGGCCTGGACCCGTCGACCTTGATTGACTTGGAGTCTCGTTCAGTGTGCGACGACGTCAACCTGGCCCGGCTCCATGCTTGTGTGGATTGCGGCCTGTGCAGCTATGTCTGTCCGGCACAATTACCGTTGGCCACCAGCATCAAGAGTTCCCGGGATCGATTCGCCCGAGCCACCGAGCCCCAGGGGGACCCCAAGTCATGACCGAGCAGCGCTGGATCGTCGGTGAGGACTGGGCCCAACGCTCCGCCCCCTATCGTCATGGGGGAAATACCCACTTGGACATCATGCGCTCCTGGATCCTCGCCGCCGGCCTGGTGGCGGTTTGCGGCGTGGTCCTGTTCGGGTCGGCGGCGGCGATGGTCCTGACCGTGGCGATGCTCTCCGCGGTGGCGGCCGACGTGACCGTGGGGGTGGTCACCAGGCGCCCGGTCATCGGGGGGCTTTCCCACGCCTGCCTGACCGGCCTGCTGCTGGGTCTGATGCTGCCGGCCGACCTGCCCTGGTATGTGCCCATGTTCGGGTCCCTGATCGCCATCATGCTCGGCAAGGGCCTCTTCGGCGGGCTGGGACACTACATCTGGCAGCCGGCCGTCGTCGGCCGCGTGGTGGTGCAGTTTCTCTTCAGCGGACATCTCTCTCTGGCCAGCGCCCTGGCGGCCTCGCCGGTCCTGGCCCCCGGGCATCTGCTCACCGGCGACCTGACCATCCGCCCCCACCGCCCCATCATGATGGCCACCTACCGGGGATGGTCCGACACCCCCGAGCCCGCCTCCTGGGATGCCTGGCTGATGGAGCGGCCGGTGCAAGTCCTGCGACGCTTCGCCGAGGCCGGCATCGACCCCGACGGAGAGATGTACTACCAACCGCTGCTCCGCGACGCCCTGCCGCCCTGGCGGGACACCGTCTTCGGCGTCGTTCCCGGCGGCATCGGCGAGACCTGCAGCCTGGCCTTGATTGTCGCGGGCCTCTTCCTCATCTACCGCGGCTGTCTGCGCTGGCAGTTGGCGGTGGCCATCCTGGCCTCGGCCGCCTTTGCCGCCGCGGTCCTTCCGGTCGAGACCGCCGACGGCTATCGCTGGCTGCCGGTGCTGGAGTTCGAACACGGGCGGGCCGTCGGCCTGGCCTACGTCTTCTACCATCTCACCGCCGGCCAACTGCTGTTGGGCACCTTCCTGCTGGCCGGCGACATGCTCGCCACGCCCCTGCGGACTCGCGGCCAGTGGATCTTCGGGGCCGGCATCGGCGTGCTGACCATCTTCATGCGGCTCTACGGGGTCCTGGACGGCGAATGCTATTGGTCGATCCTGATCATGAACGCCCTGGTCTCGACCATCGACCAACGAACCAAGCGCCCGGTCCTGGGGATGGCGACCTAGCGGAGGACGCAGCACGAGCTATCAGCGTTCAGCTCTCAGCATGGGTGCCCCGTCCCTTACAGGGGCGGGAGACGAACAACTCCGTACGATGGGCCATCCGGCCCATCTGTTGATTCTCATGCACTCCGATGAAGGCCCCGTCGTTTTCACCTCTGGGCAACATTTTTTTTGACCCGGTGTCATTCTCAACCTGGCGGCGTCCTCGTTGTCGCACGATCCGCGTTTTTTTTTGTGCAAACGCCCGCAAACGCCCGCAAACTCCGGCCGCCGGAGGGAGCCGAATGGGGCTCTGGCCAGAGGTTGTCTACATGGGAATACTCTTGCTCACCGTTCTCTCCCGGTGCCGCTG
>CAZFMS010000376.1:0-3721 GCA_964520125.1 uncultured Planctomycetaceae bacterium | reverse complement strand
CCTGATTCTTCAAGCATGTGGCCAAGTCTGACAAGGCACCTGCGAGTTCATAATGATCTGGTCCGAAGATCTCGCCCAGGATTCGAATCTCCCTGCGAGTGAGTTCCTCGGCCTCCTCATACTCGGCCCTGTGCCAATGAATCTCGCTTAGGTCAGAGAGAGTGTCAGCAACATCATAGTGGGTCTCGCCCAATAGCCGTCGACGGATGTCCAACGCCTCGTCGAGCATCGGTTTCGCTTCCTCGTAGCGGCCTGCTTCCACCAGCAATCGGGCCAGCAGGTGCAAGCTTCCCGCGACATCGCGGTGCTCTCCTAGCAGCTTGCGACGCAGAGCTAAGGCATCACGAAAGAGCCGCTCAGCACTTTCATAATCGCCATTGCTGTTGTGGCGCCTCGCCAAGTCGTGCAGGCTTTCGGCCACGTCGGGATGCTCGTTCCCCAGAAGTTCCACGCGAAGTTGGTGGACCTGACGCAGAATCCTGTCCGCTTCGTCCCGTTCGCCTCGAAACCCAGCCAAGAGCCCCATCTGATGCAGCGACGCCGCGAACAGGTGATGCCGCTCGCCGTACAACGACCGCCGCAGATCGAGGGCTTCCCGCAGGTGATGTTCCGCCTTATCTAGGAGCCCGAGTGCCATGTAGCTTCGCCCGATGGTGTCGTGCAAAGAAGCCTGGATCTCCGGTTCGTCGACCAGCTCACTATTTATCCCCCCGCCAGCCTTATCGAGTACGTCGCGGACTGGAACACTCAGACCAACCTCACGCGGATTGACCGAGGCCAACATTCGGTGCATGTATTCGTTCATCCGCTCCGCCCGCCGGGCCTCGACCCGGGCATGGTCCCGCTCCTCGGCAATACGGGTGGCTTGGATGCCGAAGACAACGGCGAAGGTCGCCGCCAGCGCGAATAGGGCGGCGGTCAGGGCGGCGGGCAGCTTGTGGCGGGAAACCACCTTCTGCAGTTGGTAGACGGCGCTCGGGCTGCGGGCCAGGATGGGCTGATTCGACAGGTAGCGATCGATGTCGTCGGCCAACGCGTCGGCGCTTTGGTACCTGCGCTCGGGCTCCTTCTCCAGGGCCTTGAGGACGATGGTCTCCAGGTCCCCGCGGAGGCTGCGGTTGATGATGGCGGGCCTGCTCGGCGCGGTCTCACAGATGTTCCGGGCTACTTCGGGCAGGGGCAGGCCGCGCACGTTGTAGGGCCGCCGGCCGGTCAACAGCTCGTAGAGGATGACCCCCAGGGAGTAGGCGTCGCTGCGAATGTCGATCTCATCCGGCCGGCCGCGGACCTGTTCCGGGCTCATGTAAGCCAGGGTGCCGACGATCTGGCCGACCTCCGTCGCGCTGGCGGCCAGCGACAGGTCGGTGTCCAGCAGCCGGGCCAGGCCGAAGTCGAGCATCTTCGGGCGGCCCTCGGGGTCGACGAATATGTTGGAGGGTTTTAGATCACGGTGGATGACCCCCCGCTGGTGGGCGTAGTTCATCGCCCGGCAGATGGCGCAGAACAGCTCCAGCCGAGCGCGGCCGCTGCTTGATTTGATATCGCCGTTTGTCGGGGCCCTGGCCAGATACTCGGCCAGGGTCCATCCGCCGACCAGCTCCATGGCGAAGTAGTGGTGGCCTTCCGGCGTCTGGCCGGCGTCGTACAGGGTGGCGATGTGGGGGTGCTTCAGCCGGGCGAGGGTGTCCACTTCGCGGCGAAAGAGCTTGACCCCGCTATCGCCCGTCGGGCCCCACCGGCGAATCACCTTCAGCGCTACCGTTCGGCCGGTTCGTTCCTGCTCGGCCTCATAGACGACGGCCATGCCCCCGCGGCCGATCTCCCGCACGATGCGGTATTCGCCGATCTGCTCCGGGATGCGGAACTCCTCGGGGGGGAGATGAATGATGTCGGCCAATAGGGAGCAAACCCCATGCTCGGTGGGGTCATCCTCGTCCACCAGGCGGTCGAACTCCGCAGGCGAGCCGCGCCAGAACGAGCGCAGCGCTGCATCGACCTGATCGGCGGTCGGCGACGTCGCTTCTTGATCAGGCTCCGTGGTCATGGGCACCAACCACCTTGCTGGATCCGGTCATGTTCCGCCGGATGGCCTTTATCGCCCGGAGTAGCAACATCGAGGTCGCCGGCCGAGACCGACCCATCTGTTCGGCGATCTCGGTCACGGCCAATTGATCGAAGAAGGCCAGGGTTATCACCTGGCGATACGTGGGCTCGAGTCCGCCCAGCTCGGCCATGACCTGCCTGATGGCCTCGGCCCGATCCGCCTTGCTGCGCGGTGACCGGCTGCCGGCCGGGAGAAGTTCCCGCAGGGGCCCCCAGACAGACCCGGCGTGGACCGAGGTGTCCAAGGACGCCGCCGGTGGCCGAGTACCTGGGTTGGCTTGGCGCAGGAAGTCGGCCACCTTGCGGGCCACGATGACCGAGGCCATCGATCTCAAGGCCTCGACGGTGGGCAGATGCAATCGAGCCAGGGCCTCGGACAGGGCCATCAGGGATTGCTGGGCCAGGTCCTCGGCGGCATGAAACTGGGCCGGGGTGGGCGATAGACGGACCGTGACCATGGCGCGCACCTTCGAGGTCATGGCCGCCAGGATCCGCTCGCGGTCGGAAGCGGAGTCTCTGGTCGCGGCCAGGACCATCTGGTTGGTGATGTCCTCAGATCCGTACGTCTGCATCAACTGTCAGGATAACAGACGTGCGGAACGAACCCAATGATCCTCACCCGTCGGGGCGAGGCCGGGGGGCATTTCGCCCTCTTCAAGAGTCGCTTCTGGGCCGGCTGCGCAACGCGGCTTTTTCGGATTTCTTGGCCGCCGACCCGATCCTGGCCCGGCCAGACCTTCATTACCGCCCTGGAACGGCTGGTATGCGGGCGCCGGGCCCGCGGCGGCCCTCCCGAACAGCGATCTGAGATGCGGCCTCCAATGGCCTCTCGGCTCTCAGGACCGGGATTTGAGCCGCTGGAAGCCGGCCGGCGTTGCCGCAGCATTACCCGAAACAGGCTGGCGGTGGCCCGCGCGAACTTTTTTTTGGGCAGGCGCGTTGCGCGGGGCGGTCAGGAGAGACTCTTTAGGGTGGGAGACCCGGGTGCGGCTGGGTCGGCCCGGCGCGGGAGGCTGGATGGGGGATTTGAGAGGCGGATGATCCGGCTTCAATGTGTGCTCTCGTTGGAAGTCTGCTGCGGGCGTTCCGGCTGGGGAGCTACCAGCCGGCCCAACCTGGAGGATATGCCATGCTCCGTGCTGCAGTGCTGGCTTCGATGGTCTTGTCAGTGACGGTCCTTGCAGGCGTTCGCGCCGGGAACGGTCCGCTTTTTCCGGGGGCGCAATACGCCGCCGGCGACAGCCCTGACTTCGTAGCGATCGGCGACCTGGATGGCGACCAGGTGCCCGACCTGGCCGTGGTGAACGTGACCAGCCACGACGTTTCGGTGCTGCTGGGGCTTGGCGATGGGGCGTTTGCCGCGGCGGTGAACTACGCCGTCGGTGACAACCCTCGCTCCGTGGCGATCGGCGACCTGGACGGAGACCAGGTGCCTGATTTGGCCGTGGCGAGTTCTTGGACGGGCGGCGGCGTCTCGGTGCTCTTGGGGCGCGGCGACGGGACGTTTGTTGGCGCGGTGACCTACGCCGCCGGCGGTGGACCTTGGTCCGTGGCGATCGGCGACCTGGACGGCGACCAGGTGCCCGACCTGACCGTGGCGAACAACTTCAGCGACAAC
>CAZFMS010000375.1:0-3753 GCA_964520125.1 uncultured Planctomycetaceae bacterium | reverse complement strand
CTTGAGCCTCAAGGCCTGGGCCTGGCCTTGGATGGCATCACCGTATCCGGGAAAGGCCCCGATGGCGTCATCGAAGCAAGCGATCGCCCGGTCGCAAAAGCCCAGGGCACTGATCAGCAGGCCGTCGTCAATGCGTTGTCGAGCAATGGCCAGGTAGCAGCACCCCATCTGGTAAGACGGCTCCGGGCGTTCCCGATCCAGGGCCGCGGCCTCGTTGAACATCTCCAGGGCTTCGTGGAATCGCTCGTCTTGTTTATCGGCGATCCCCAGGCGCATGGCCTGGTCGTAACTACGCGTGGGGCCGCCGCAACCACTGACGGCCAGCAGGGCCGACAGTAGGGGGGCGGCGAGGATGCGGGCCCGCGTCGAGAAGATCGGCCGCGACAATGGCCCCATCGAGGCAGGCGATGAATTCACGCGTGACGGCGGAAGATGATCATTGGGCATGGCTAACACCGCCGGAATGCTAAACCGGCCGGCGGTCAATCGCAAGCCGCACATTTCAAGTCGTCCGCAAGTGCCGGGAGCCGGGGGGGCCGGGGCTCGCCAGGCCGCGAGGTGGGTCGACGAGATGCGCCAACGCCCCGCAGGCAGCTCGAGGATTCCAGGGGAGAGCGCCGTTCCGGCGGTGAGGATCCGGATCGGACGTCGTCGGCGACGATGCGAAGATGTCTCTAAGTCACGCTGGCACCCGCCCTTGCGCGCCGTCTGCCAGGGGCCGAACCGGCGATCCGCCTGCCACCGGGCTTGTGCCGCGGCGTCCAAGGGGCGATGCACCGGAGGCTGTCGAGTCGAGAAGGGCACGGCGGGCTTGACTGCATCATCCATTGGTGGTCAACCTGGGTGGAGGATTGCCGAATACCAGAGCGGCGAGGCTGGTGATGGATTCCACGCATAATTCAGTCGAGTCCGGCACCGAACGGGCCGTGCGTTTTGTCGTTCTGCGGCACACCGACCGCCACGGCGTCCACTATGACCTGATGATCGATCTGGGAGAACGCCTGGCGACTTGGAAGTGTCCAGGCCCCCCGGAAGAATCCGGGACCAGCGGCCAGAGCTGCACGCGGATCGCCGATCACCGCCGGCGCTACCTGGACTACGAGGGGCCGATCTCGGGCGCCCGGGGGCGGGTGGCCCGACACGATCACGGGCTGTGCGACCTGTTAGTCCGGCAGGAGGACGACTGGAAGATGGACTTTCACGGCGAGCGTCTGAAGGGGACGCACATACTCAAACGTCAAAAAGTCGAAAAGTCAAAAAGTCAAAACCGTCGGACTGCGGACCGGGGACGGGCGGAGCTTCAATCCTGGTTGCTGAGGGCCCAATGAGGCCCGAGAGGCTCGATCTTCAGGCTGAGGACGCCGGGCTGGACTTGGACATCCAGGACTCGGTATTCGATCCCGCCATTCTTCCACCAGGCCCGGGCCTCCAGATGCAGGCCGGTCAGGAAATCACCCCACATCCGCGGGCTGCCCGGCCAGGTCTGTTCGCGGTCGCGCTCGATGCGGTCGTCCAGTCCGAGTTGACCGAAGTCCTTGGGCATGCCCACCGAGCCGCAGCGCACGGTCTTGGCTCGCAGGGTGATGGTCTCGGCCTCGAAGGTGGGCACGATGTCGATCGAGAGGAGCAGGTCCACCGCGCTGGCGGTGTAGCGACCGGCCAGGGTTATTTCGCCGTCGTCGAACAGCACGAAGGGATCGGCCAGCATGTGCGGGACGAGTTCGTCGATCAGGGGGTAGATCTCACGGCGCAGGGCGATCCAGCGGTTCAGGTCGTCCTGGTAGATGTGATAGGTGAACGGTCCGCTGCCGGCCCGCAGGCCTTCGGTGAAGGCCTGCTCGGCATCGATCAGGTTGTTGCGGACTTGCTGGCGGTCGGCGGCGAGGACCACCGGCGGGGCATACCAGGCGGGGGTGGCGATCAAGGCATAGAGGCTGCCCGCGATAATTGCCCCGAGACAAGGTGCCCCGATAACAATCATCCGCCTCCCGTGGCGACGAAAATAGGGAACCAACTGTGGCACGATCGAGTCCCCACCGGTCCTGCAAGCAGGACCAAGAAACGGCCAACCCACCCGTCTGTCAAGGTCCAATCCGACAGTCAGGGAGCCTCGGTGCGGTTTGTTTGACCAGGAGACGAGCGGCTCCGTAGAATCGGCGGCAGTATGGTCGCCGGGGGATCGCCTCAGCGGCGCGTCTTCTTGACGGGGCGAGTACGGCCGGCCTTTATGCCGGGGTTCGAGGGACTTAGGGATGAACCGAACTTTCGGAGCCGTGGTCGCGGTCGCCTGGCTGATCGCCATGACCGCCCTGGTTCGGCGGGACGTCGTGCCGTTCTGGTCCGCCCAGGAAGCCCCCAGCCGGATCTTCCCCGATATCGCCCTGCAAGTGGCCATCCACAACGAGGCCGGCGTCAGGCTGGGCACCACCTGGGTCACCACCACCCCAACTGAGAGCATCACCACGGTCCACAGCACCACGCTGTTGGATTTTCGACCGCTCGCCACTGCCTTTCCCCTGCGCGGGCCGCTGCTCAGCGATGCGACGCTCACCTACGTAGGGGACGGGGATCTCGATCAGTTCCGGTTCCGGCTGGAAGGGGCCGAGCTGCCCATCCTGGTGGTCGGGGAGCGCTGCGGCCGGGATTTCTCCTGCACGACCACCATGGGCCAAGCGACGACGACGATCCCGCTGGACGGCCGACTGTCCGAATGTCTGGCCGAGTCCTTGCGCCCGTTTACTTACTTGAGGGATTTGCAGGTCGGGCAGAGTTGGCGCATCCGACTGCTGGACCCCCTGGCCCTGCTAATGGAGCAGCGGCCCGACTTCAAGATGATGTTAGCGACCGTGACCGACCGGGAAACCATCGACCACCAAGGCCGGCCGGTCGAGTGCTTTCGCATCGAGGCGGCGGGGAGCGTGGCCTGGGCGGGCGATACCGGCCGGGTGCTGCGGCAGGAAGTGCAACTGCCGCTGCTGGGCCGATGGGTCCTGACCGACGAGCCCTTCGATCGCGACGCCCGCCGGGCCGCCATCACCATGATTAGGGGTCGACGGGCGCCCGAGGCCCCGGCCTCCAGCCAGTAGCCGTTACCGGCGGCGCCCAAACCCCGAGGAGGGCTCGACCGAGATGTCCATCCGCCTGGAGAACGTGACCAAGTGTTACGGCCGCCTCCGCGCCGTGGATGACATCTCTCTGTCGGTAGACGTCGGCGAGGTCTTCGCCTTCCTGGGTCCCAACGGAGCGGGCAAGACCACCACCATCAAGATGATCTCCGGGCTGCTCGAGCCGGATGCCGGCGCCATTCATGTCTGCGGCTACCCCATGTCCGCCGATGACGGCCTGCCGGCCAAGGCTCGATTGGCCTGCGTGCCCGACCAGCCGTTTCTGTACGAGAAGCTCTCGGCCCGCGAGTTCCTCCGTTTCGTCGGCCAGATGTACTCCCTGGACCGCCGGACCATCGAGCGGCGCTCCGCCGAATACATGGACCGCCTCGAAGTAACCGAGTTCGCCGACCAGCTCGCCGAGGGCTATTCGCACGGGATGAAGCAACGCGTCGTCCTGGCGGCCGCCCTGCTGCACGACCCCGCGGTACTGGTGGTCGACGAGCCGATGGTCGGCCTGGACCCGCGGACCGTCCGGACGGTCAAGGAGTTGTTCAGCGAACGGGCCGGCGCAGGCCAGACCGTGTTCATGTCCACCCATACCCTGGACGTGGCCGAAGCCATCGCCGACCGGATCGCCATCATCAAC
>CAZFMS010000374.1:0-3765 GCA_964520125.1 uncultured Planctomycetaceae bacterium | reverse complement strand
GTGTCGCCTGGCCCCCGAGGTTTCTGAATGACAAGTCCGTATCACTCCGCAGGGCCGAGCCCAGATAGGCTGCCAGCCAGCCGCAGGTCTGCAAGGCAAACTCCATCAGGACGCAATACGGCATCGAGGCCTGGCGGTTGGCCCGGAAGTACCAGCCATCCGGCGGCACGTCGTACTGGCTCTCCACCCAGCCGCCCGCCTCCAACCGCCACGGGGCCGGCTCAATCTCCATGATGCGATCCAGGAACATGTACGGAGGCCCGGGCAGACGGGCGATGCGCCGTTCGGCGTCGAAGACCAGGTATGGCTCTCCGAAGGCCTCCGAAGGCTTGCCGATGGCGAACGCTAGTATCCGATCCTTGTCGAACAGCGCGGCGTTCTCATGGGCCACCGCGGCGCTATCTTCGCCTCTCCTTGGCCCGCGCCAGGTGGATTCGATGCGCTCCCTGCTCAGCCCGATGATCTGCAAGGACATGTCCTTCATCTGCACGATCCGCTCGCCATCGCCGAACATCAATGCATCGGCAATCACGTACGGCTCCGGCCGATAGCCGAGTTCCTTGATATCGACCTGATAGATCACCTTCCTGGTTCGCTCGGTCACTGGACCACGACACCGCAAGGAGCTGCGGACCGTCGGTAGAGGCTCGTATCCCACGCCGGCCTGTTCACCAACCCAGCCCATCCGCAGCAGGAAGAACCGCAAGGCATGCAGGCAGCATTCGTACATCAGCGTGCCCGGCATGGTCATGTCGTCCACAAAATGGCAGGTCAGGAACCAATCATCCGGGTGAATGTCCGCCTCCGCCCGGATGCTCCCCAGGCCATAACGCCCCCCGGTCGGATCCAACTCGAGCACGCGGTCAAACAGCTTCATCCGGCCGCCGGGCAGACGCAACGGGTCACGAAGCCCCAATCCCTCGAACGCCGGCCCGAAGCACCCCGCCAGATCGCCGGCCCGCAAGGCGTCCACCGCCGCGTCCTCATACGACTCGACCGCCATGGGGACGAGCTGGTGCCAATCCTCTGCCCGCAGGCCTTTCGCCGGAGCGGTGTCCTCGTCGGTCAGGATGATCCCGCCGGAATGCTCGACCTCTTCGGCGGTGAAGAAGCCCGCGCAGCCTTCCCGCATGGTCAGGACCAAGGAGCCGTTCACTGTGGCGTCGAAACGGAAGAAGAAAAGAAAGGTCTCCCCCTGCCGCACGAAGCGATCGATGGTGATCTCATAGTGGATGACCTCGCCGACCCGCGGCAAGCCGCGGTGGAAGGTGACGGTGGCGTCCAGCAGCCGATACGACCGCCGACCTTTGACCGCCAGGTCGATGCCCAAGTAGGAGCACAGAAACAAGTCCGCCTGCCCGGCTTCAACGGCGATGGAGATCGGGGCCCGATCGCCGTCCAGATACCAGTCCCCCGGCAGCACGTCGTGCTCGGTGACGATCCTACCCGAGGTCAACGATGCCTTGACCGCCTCGATCGACAGGATTCGGTCCACCAGCATCAAGGGCTCGCCCGGCAAGCGAACGCGAACCGGATAGGTGTCCACCACGGCGAACTCCGGCCCCAGGATGTTGGCCACCGACCCCGTGGCGAACTCCAGACACTGCTCCCGCCGGTAGGCCGGGGCAACTCCTTGATCCTGTCGAAGCATGCCCGGCGAAACCAACATTGGCCCTGGTGAGACATGGGCTGGCTCGAGGATGGACATTTCACGCTGCGACGCGCCCACTCCGGCCGCCGGCCCAGTAGATATGGCGTCGTCCTCGCATGCTTCAGGCCCCAGGGCCTCGGCCAGGTGCGACTGGAACATCAGCATCTTGCCCATCGTCTCGGTGGCGGTCTGGGTGAACTTCAGGTAGGCGTCATGCGCCCCGGCCGTCGCCGCCGTCGTCCGCGCCAAAGCCGATTCCAGGGAATCACCCTGCTCCAAATCCTGGTGCGGGTGGCCGGAGTCCTGCACCACCTCCGCGGCCCCGCCGGCAGCGGTCGGCATAGCTGGAAACGCCTCCGCCGGTTCCGGCCCACTCTCACACTTGATCTGTGTGGCAATCCGTTCCGGCAGCGGCGGGGGCGGCATCTTCCTGCCGATAGGCACTACCACCAGACCTCGATTCTGACGGCGCTCAGCACCCGACGCTCGAGGCTCGGGGCCCACTAAGCCACCGACTACCCGCTTATCCACCACCGATTCACGGCCCTTTGCTACACCCGCGGCCTCCGCCCGCCCGCCCGAAGTTTCCGCCACCGGGGTCAAGTCAGTTTCTGTCGACCGGTCCGCGCCTTCGAGAACCACGTGCATGCAGTTGCCGTCCGCGGTCATGGCGCTGACCCCCGCCAGCCGGGGGCCGTCTCTTCGATCCGAAGGCCAAGGCTCGAGGCTGCGCGGCACGCGTAAGCCCTCCGGCCGCCCGGCCAGCCCGGAACACGGTCGCTCGAAGCCTGGCAGCGTGGGGATCATCCCGCGGTACAAACACAGGCTCGATTTAACCAGCGAGGCCATTCCCGCCGCCGCCCCGGTGTGACCTATGTTGGATTTCGCAGAACCGAGCGCCGGGGGGATGGAGGACGAGCCAAAGAACCCGCCAAGTGCCGCAGCCTCGACACCGTCCTCCCCAGGATCGCCGCTGCCGTGGGCTTCAATGTAGGCCACGTCCTCCGGATCGACCTGCCCATCGGTGTAGGCCCGTCGCAGCGCCGCGACGTACGCCCGCTCGCTGGGCGATGCCGGCCCGACGCCGCCCCCACTGGCGCTGCCCACCCCCCGCACCACTGCGTAGACCCGGTCTCCGGCCTGCCGGGCGTCGGCGATGCGCTTGAGCACTACCGCCGCGGCGCCTTCGCCGACCACCGTCCCGTCGGCCGAGGCATCAAACGGACGGGCCGCGCCGCTGGCCGAATATGGCCGCGTCGCGTGCCTGGTCAATACCGATCTCAGATCGCCGGCCAGGTCGACCGCCCCGACGATGGCCGCATCCAACTCGCCCCGCTGCAAGGCCCGAACCGCGATCTCCAGCGCCCGCAGGCCCGAGGCCTCGTCGCAGGAGACCGCAAAGCTCGGTCCGCCGAGGCTGAATTCCCGGGCAATCCGGCTGGCGATGATGTTGCCCAGGGCCCCGACCGTTCCGGCGGCGTTCAGCGCCGGCCCCGCCGCGGCCCGTAGGGCCTTCACCCAACGCTCCTCCTCTGCGGCGCTCAGCTCGAGACCCAATCTCTGGGCCCAGTTTCGGGCCTGGCCCCTCAGCCACCAGCGGAGGTGGAAATCGGTAGTGCCGAAATCCAGGGCCATGCCCACGATCACCCCCACCCGCGGACGGCGCCCCGGGCCCGAGGCCATCCCCGCGTCTTCGAGTGCCGCAGCCGCGACCTCCAGCATCAGAAGCTGCTGCGGCAGAACCTCGGGAATCTCGTTGGGCGGCAATCGATACTTGCCGACCGGGATCGACAATTGCTCCAGATACGCCCCGGGCATCCCCCGATCGCCCAGAATCCGGCGGGCCACCTCCTCACCGCCGCACCACCGATTGGCCGGCCGCGGGCGGACCGCACTGCGGCCATCCAGCACCAACACCTGAAACGCCCCCAGCGACGCACCCCCCCCGAACCGAGCCTCCATCCCCACAATCGCAACGGGCGCATTAGACGCGGAAGCCCCTACCCCCCCGACGCCTCGCCCCCCTGACCGCTCAACTGCTTGACCTTCCGAAGTCTTGACGTTTTGACGTTTTGACGTCTTGACGTTTCGACGTTTCGACGTTTCGACGTTTC
>CAZFMS010000373.1:0-3777 GCA_964520125.1 uncultured Planctomycetaceae bacterium | reverse complement strand
AGGGTGGCCCCTGGCGGCGGAGTGATCCTGTAGAAACCCTCTGTCTCGCCGATGATCTCGACGACCGCGCCCTTGTTCAAGACTACCTGGGTGGACGTCTTGCGCCCACGCAGGTGGCTGCCGGCCCGGACGTACACGCTATCCTGCACGACCCGGCCGATCTTCGAGCCCGGCTCCCGCTGGACGCCGGCCAAGTCGATGTAGCTGAAGCTCTCCGGCGGGGGGACGATTTGGTACCAGCCGAACTCCTCCGCCAGGACCACCACCCGGTCGCCGGCGTTGAGTTTGGTTGTTGGGTAGTAGTTGGTCCCCGGGCCGCTACGCACGTGGACGTTGGTCCCGGAGACTTCGCCTTCCCAGGGGAACCTCCCGGCCTCGTCGCCCGGCGTCGCCAGGACCACCGAACCCATAATCGCGGTCAACGCCAGGATCGTCGTGGTGATAATTCCGGATCGCATTTGGTCACCTCCGTGTTGATGTGACGCCTCGCCAGCGCCAGAGATAAGCTGTTTCGACGCGAAGAAGCTATGTTCCGCGAGAGCCCTTGTCAATGCAGAAGCGCGACCAATATGCCTGAGTCTTGGGGGTGCAAAGGGGCGTGCCCTCGGCCTGCTCGACGGGACACTCGCCGCGGGGCCAGGCGAGCCCCTGTGATTTGTTGTCCTCAGGCCGGACCCTGCTCACCGCCTCTTGACCAGAGATCGTACCGCATGGGGCGCGGGATTGGATGACGGCGGGAGAGCCGCTAGTATGCAACCCACGATTTCAGGCGGCATTCACACCCCCCGGCCGCCTGAGTCGGGGAGGATTCGATGCTCGGTTGCGCCATTCGCCACGCCGAATCGCTGGCCAACGCCGACCAGGACGACGGCCTGGACTCCGGGCTCTCCTCTCTGGGCATCCGGCAGGTCCAGGCCTTGGTCGAGCGGTTCGCCCCGGTCCGGGTCAGGGCGATCTACAGCAGCCCCTTCCGGAGGTGCCTCGAGACGGCGGCACCAATCGCCAGGGCCCTGAAACTTCAGGTTCGTCTCCGTCCCGAGCTGTGCGAGTACCATCACCTCGAGCCCGGGACGCGGGTGGACCTTGATCTGGAGGCCGTCGACGCCATCGTCGACCGCCACCCCGAGGTCGTTCCCTGCCCCGACTACGAGGGGCCGTTCACCTGGTCGCCTCCGGACGAGCCGTTCGCCAGCGTGGTGGCCCGGACCAGGGCCCTGGCGGCCTTTCTCAAGAGCCGCTGGCGGGATCCGGAGGACACGGTGATCCTGGTCAGCCACGGCAGCCCCGTCGCCCGGCTCATCGAGGCCTGGCTGACCGACCAGCCCGGTCCCTGGTTTCGCTTCATCATTGACAACGGGGCCCTGGCCGCCCTGCGATACCACGAGGGCGTTAGCAGCCTGGTCTGCTTGAACGAGGTATCCCATCTGCGCGGGCTCCCGTCCCCGAAAGGAGCCAACTTTCGTGAGGATGGGTCAGTCCGGCCGGTGCCTGCCTCGGGGTATTGGTAGGCCTTTTGCCGCAGGTTTCGGGCTGCTGTATCATGTCTGCTCGCCGGTTGACAGATGGAGAAGTCTCGCATGCCCCCTGGTCCAGTCCACATTGGAGCCTTCCAGATCGGCTCTGGCCAGCCGCTGGCCCTGATCGCCGGGCCCTGCGTCATCGAGTCGACCGAACACTCCCTCCGCCTGGCCGCCTCAGTGGTCGAAACCTGCCGGCGGCTGGGCGTGAACTACGTCTTCAAGGCCAGTTTCGACAAAGCCAATCGAACCAGCATCGGTAGCTTTCGGGGCCCCGGCCTGGATGCCGGTCTGGAGACCCTGGCGGAGGTCAAGAGCAGCGTCGGGGTACCGGTCCTGACCGATATCCACTTGCCTGACCAGGCCCCACCGGCCGGCGAAGTGTGTGACCTGCTCCAGATTCCCGCCTTCCTCTGCCGACAAACCGATCTGCTGGTCGCCGCCGCCAAGACCGGCAAGCCGGTCAATATCAAGAAAGGCCAGTTCACGTCTCCGGATCAGATGGCCCAGGCCGTTTCCAAGGTCCGCCGGGCCGGCAACGACCGGGTATTGTTGACCGATCGGGGGACTTTCTTCGGTTACGACCGCCTAGTCAACGACTTCACCTGCATCCCTACGATGCAGGCCTTTGCTCCGGTGGTCTTTGACGCCACCCACAGTTGCCAGATCCCCGGCGGCCAGGGACACCAATCCGGCGGTCGCGGGGAGTTTGTGCCCCTCCTGGCCAGAGCCGCAGTGGCCGCAGGGGCCGACGCCCTGTTCATCGAGGTCCACGATCGTCCCCAGGATGCCAAGTCCGACCCGGCTACGGTCTTCCCGCTCGATCAGCTCGGCGATCTCTTGGCCACGTGCGTGCGGATCGCCGAATCCGTCCGCTAGCGGCCCAAACTCCGCCGGGGAGAAGAGAACCGGGCGAATCTGCCTGAGCCTACGCGAACCTGAGAGGCAGATTCAGAGCCGCGACCGCCAAGGAGCGGTCCAAGATCAACGCCGCGACCGTCCGGGAGCGGTCCAAGATCAGAGCCGCGACCGTCAGGGAGCGGTGGCCTGCGGTGGGCGTGCCGCCGGCCTCCATCCGCAGGCTGAGGTTGCGTTTTCAGTACATCTTTCTGTGGTCAGGGGGCTGCCGATCGACCTGCGGCCCGTTTGACCGGCCCCTTTCGGGAAGGCTTCGTTGACGCTTGATCCCGGTCGCTCTAGAATGCAGTGTTTGGCTTTTTTTGGTAGGCCTTCAGCCGTCGGAAAGCGAGTCTCGGACCAGATTAGGAGTGCTTGGCCGATGTTCGACAAGGAGTTGCTGGACATCCTGGCTTGCCCGAGCTGTAAGAAGCCGGTCGAACTGAAGGACCCGGAGCCTGGGGATGACGTCCAGGCCAGGCTGGTTTGCCAGGGCTGCGGTCTGCGCTACCCGGTCCGGGATGACATTCCGATCATGTTGGTCGAGGAAGCGGCCCCCTCCACGGACCGGCCGGCGGGGCAATAATAGTCGTTCGGCGGGCAATAGACTCTTAGGCTATGTTGGCGATCATCTCAGACATCCACTCGAACCTGGAGGCCCTCACGGCGGTGCTCGATGACATCGACCGGCGGGGCGTGGAGGCCATCCAGTGCTTGGGGGACATCATCGGCTATGGCCCCGATCCTGCCGCGTGTCTGGACCTGATCAGCCAACGAGTGGCCCACAGCCTGTGCGGCAACCACGACCACGCCATTGTCTATGAACCCGCGAATTTCAACGTCAGTGCCGAGCGAGCCGCTTTCTGGACCCGCTCCGCCTTGGAAGACGAAGAGGATCCCAAGAAGCGCAACGACCGCTGGCGCTTTCTGGGACAGCTCTCTCCGCGCCATGAAAGCAACGGCTGTCTGTTCGTCCACGGGTCGCCGCGAAAGCCGATCAACGAGTATCTCTTTCCCGATGATGTCTATACCAATCCGCACAAGCTCTTGAGCAACTTCGAGCGCATGGAGCAGATGACCTGTTTCTGCGGGCATACCCACGTCCCCGGGGTCTTCGTGGACGATCCCTATTTCGAGCCGCCGGAGGAGTTGGGTGACGCCTGCCGGTACACCGTCGGAGAGGAGAAGGTCATCGTCAACGTGGGCTCCGTCGGTCAGCCGCGCGATCGGGACCCGCGGGCCGCCTACGTGATTATGGACGGGGACCAGATTGAATTTCTCCGGGTGGCATACGACATTGACGCCACCGCCGGGAAGATCCGGGACAATCCCGATCTGGACGATTTTCTCGCCGCCAGACTCT
>CAZFMS010000372.1:0-3779 GCA_964520125.1 uncultured Planctomycetaceae bacterium | reverse complement strand
GGCCAAGGCGGCGACAACGGCGGCAACGGCGGCTAGGCCCGATCGACCTTCGGCCCCCCCTTCCACCGGCCTTCTAACTCGACCCCCAACCCGTCGGCGAGGCGGTTCACCAGACCGAAATACGACGTGACCAGACAAACATCGTGCACCGCCGCCTCGGAGAAACCCGCCTCCCCCAGACGATCCACGTCACCCTGGACCATCTTGCCCGGAGTGCGGGTCAGCTTGGCGCAATAGTCCAGCATTGCCCGATCGCCCTCCGGTAGGTCGGCCCCACGATAATCAGACTGCAGGCGGACCACCAGGTCTTCGTCGTCAACCAACTGACGGAGCGACGCCCGGTGATGCTGCAGTCAGTAATGGCACTCGTTAATCTGCGAGACGACCACCGCAATCATCTCTCGCTGAGCCCGGGACAGCTCCGACTTCCCGTACATCAGCGTCTTGTACAAGTTCAGATGGGCCGTCAATGCGGCCGGCTGATGCGAACTGGCCCGCAGGATGTTTGGCACCACGCCTCCGCCCGCAGCACGGATCTGCTCATACACCGCCGCCAGCTTCCCCTCGACCGGCTCTGAGTCTACGTAGGAAATGAACGCCATCGTCGCCTCCCGGTGGCCGTCTTCGCCGAATCGCCACCGTTACAAAATCCCCTGTTCCGCCAGCCAACGCTCGGCATCCAGGGCCGCCTTGCAGCCCATCCCCGCCGCGGTCACTGCCTGGCGATAAACACTGTCCGCTACGTCGCCGGCGGCAAACACCCCATCCACGCTGGTGGTCGTCCGATACTGGTCAGCCAGCTTGACGTAGCCCTTCTCATCCACCGCGAGCTGGCCCTCCAGGAACCCCGTCGCCGGGGTATGCCCGATAGCCATGAACAACCCGCCCAACGGCAACTCGCTCTCCTCCCCGGTCTTGGTGTCCTTCAAACGCACCCCGCTGATCCGGGCGTCCCCCAGAACATCCACCACGATCTTGTTCCACAACACCTCGATCTTCGCATTGTCCGAGGCCCGTTGAACCATGATCTTGCTGGCCCGCAACTCCCCGCGACGGTGGATCATGTAGACCTTGCTGGCGAACTTCGTCAGATAGGTCGCCTCCTCCACCGCCGAGTCCCCCCCGCCGATCACCCCCAGCTCCTGATCCCGAAACAGCGGCATCGCCCCGTCGCACACCGCACAAGCGCTGACCCCCCCACCGCTCCGGGCCAGCCGCTGCTCATTCTCCAGGCCCAGCCAATTGGCCGTGGCCCCGGTGGCCACGATCACCGAATGCCCCCGGTACACCGTGTCATCCTCGCCCATGACCTTCATGGGCCGAGACCCGAAATCCACCGCCTTGCAATCGTGGTACTTCGCCGTATGCCCGTCGTCCGGGTCGGAGACGTCCGGATTCAGGCCGTCGTCGGTGACTATCCGGGTCCCGAAGCGCACCGCCTGTTGCTCGAAGCCGGCCATCATCTGCGGACCGGTCACCCCCTCGGGAAAACCGGGATAGTTTTCCACCTCGGTGGTCAACATCAATTGTCCGCCGGGCAGGACCAGCGAGGGAAAGCTCTTCGGCCGCCCCGCCAGGACCAACGGCTGAAGATTGGCTCGGGCGGCATAGATGGCCGCCGTCCAGCCCGCCGGCCCCGATCCGATGATGATGACTTTCTCCACCTCTGCCATGACACCTCCCTCGGAGTCTGCGTCTGCCGGGCAGTCCGGGCCGACCTCAATCACCGATCCTACGAACGCCACGAATGCCGGGACCCGCCGACCGCTCAACACCTTGCCCCCGCGGCCAGCCGATACACCGCCGACATGATAGACCGGGCCACCCCGGCCGTCGACCGCCCCGCCGACCGGAGCCACGCAGACGAGGAGTCACATCGGCGGGCCGCGGGCCGCTGCGCAAGCCTGCCGCCCGGCGCGCAAGACAGCGGCACGGGCGGAGAGGCCCGTGCCGCTGGGTGTCGCCGATCAGGGCGCTGAATCCGAGGAGGGCGGTCGGCCGCCGGGGCGGCTAGCGCTCCTCCGAGAAGACGCTGTAGTTCGCTACATCATCCAACGTGCCGTAAATACCGTCCTTGCCGGCGCTGAGGATGATGAAACGATTGAACTTCACCGGACGCGGATGGCGGATCAGCGCATCGTTCGGCGGCTGGAGATAGGTGGATGCCCGGATAGACCGGATGAACTCGGCAAACTTGGTTTCCAGAGACGAGCCGTAGTCCGGGGTCTGCACCGGAAGGGCGAGTGTTGCATCTACGATTTTGTGTGTGGGATTGCCGCCGGTTTCGTAACTCGTGAAGTGCTCGTTGTCGAACCCGTCGTACACCCCGTCGCCGTAATAACCGGTAGTCACCGTCTGGACGATCGGCGTGTTCTGATTGGCCGTGGGTGAGGCCCGGTAGTAGAGGATCGGCCAGCCAAACTTGTCACGGAAGACCCGACACAACAGTTCTTCCTGCCCCGATCCGGTGATCCGCGGATGCACCTCGAGGGTGTCCGTGTTGCCGTCGAAGGCGTCGGTCGGCGGCTTGCCGTTGGAGGTAACGTCCACCCCATCGGCGGGAAGGTAGGGCAGCCGCCGGTCGTTCGCCGAATCCCAGCGGTCGTATACGGGCGTGCCTGCTCCTCCAGGACCGAACGGCGGCGCCTTGGGGTCGTAGCCCAGCAAGTCCCGCCCCACCAGGGCGTCCAGCACCAAGTGGGCCCCCTGCAGCGGCGCGGCCACCGTGCCCACCTCCCAGTCCTGCATTTCCGCATCGGGATTGACCAGATCGCCGGCGTAGAACACCGGATTCGACGGCGGGAAGATGCCCTCGTCGTTACTGAAGGAGACCAACCCGACCTCCATGGCGTTGATCACCGCCCGGATGGCGACCTTCTTGCCGTTGTCCCGGGCGGTCTGCAACGCCGGAGTCAGGATGCCGATCAGGATGGTGATGATGGCCATCACCGTCAGCAGCTCAATCAGCGTAAATGCCTTGTGTCTTGTTCTCGGATTCATGATCGCGCTCCTCTGGGTTACTTCTCTGCGGCGTGCGGCGCTGTTCCCCTTCCAGCCCTCTCCATCATATCCGGGCCGGACGGTTCAGTAAAGCTGCCTCACCTATCACCTAACCGATAATACCTCGTCTTCTCCGCCCCCTACGCCGGGGCGGCCACTACCTCGTGTCATCCGTATAGCTACTGTCCGTCCGGCTCAGGATCTTCGGCAGGATCGGGACCCGTTGCTCGGGGGCATTCGCGAAGAACACCGGCCGCTCCCGGAAGCACTCGCTCCGATCCAGCGTCACCTGGGTCCTCTGCACGTAATTTCCGTCCTCATCCAGCAGGGCGATGTAAACCGTGAACACATCCGAACGGGTGGTCAGCACGTTAGCCCACCGAGCCAGGAGGACATCCCGACCTCTGATCCCCGCGGCATCCAGCGGATCGCTGGCCGCTTGCGGCGGGGTGCTGATGGGCACGTAGCTCATTACCCCGCTGTCATCGCCGCGATACCGGAAGTCCGGCGAGAAGGCATCCGGGCCCATCAAGAACGGAGCCCCCCAAGCGGGGTCGACATCACCCAAATCAGGGTCCGATGACCCCGGCACACGATGGTTCCACAGCGGCACGTTGCCATCCACCCAAAACCGGTCGATCTGGAACATCCGGTCATTGCCCCCCAAGGCATCTCCCACGTTCTCCTGATTGTCTTCCACCAGCACCGCCAGCTCGCCGATCCGAGTAAAGGGAGCAGCCTCGCCTTGCCCCCCTCCCGTGGGATCCGAGTTGGGGCCC
>CAZFMS010000371.1:0-3781 GCA_964520125.1 uncultured Planctomycetaceae bacterium | reverse complement strand
CTGCGCCCCCGATAATGCCGCGGATCCCCACGGCACGCATACGGCGGGGATCATGGCCGCCGACGGTGCTTCCGGCACACTGGACAGCTACGGCTTCCTGCGCGGCCTGGGAATAGCCCCGGGGGCCAACCTGGTCGAGCAGGTCTACAGCCCCTGGTTTCAGCAGTCCGGCGGGATGCTCCTCTTGATGACCCAGTCCTATGCCAACGGGGCCTTGATGTCGGGTAACAGTTGGGGACCCAGCGGTTCGCCTCAGGGCTATGACGACGACACCCTGGAGGTGGACATCGGGGCCCGCGACACCGACCCGGACACTCCCGGCGATCAGCCGCTGCTCTACGTGCTCTCGATCATGAACGGCAACGGAGGCACCAGTTCGCAGGGCACCCCCGATGAAGCCAAGAACATCTTCACCATCGGCTCGACCAAGATGCAGAACTCCAGCGGGTCGCAGATCTTGGACATCAACGACCTATCATCAAACTCGGCCCATGGCCCGTGCCTGGACGGCCGAAAGATCCCCCACATGGTCGCCCCCGGCTGCAGAGTGGACTCATCGTATTCGGGGAGCGGCTACTCCCTCTCGTGCGGCACCTCCATGGCCTCGCCGCACGTCACCGGGGCCGCCGGCCTGTTCATCGAGTACTACCGCAATCTGCCGGACTACACGACCGACGCCAGCCCGGCTATGGTCAAGGCCGCCTTCTTGCCCGTGGCCCACGACTTGGCCGGCAACCAGAACGCCGACGGCGGCACCCTGGGTCATCCGTTCGACAGCAAGCAGGGCTGGGGCCGGATGGACCTGCCGGCAGTGGTTGATCCCCAGGTCGAGGTCCGGTACTTCGACAACCCGTTGATCTTCGACAATACGGGCGAGGAGTGGTCGGAGGATATCTCCGCCGCCGACCCGACCGAGCCCTTCCGGGTCATGCTGGTCTGGACCGACGCCCCGGGCCACGGACTGGGCGGCAGCACCCCGGCCTGGAACAATGACTTGGACCTGGTCGTCGAATCGTCCACCGAGACCTACCTGGGCAACAACTTCGGGTCGGAGGGCTGGACCGAACCCGGCGGAACCGCGGATGACCGCAACAACACCGAGGGCGTATTCATCGGGCCGACGGCATCGGGCCTATACACCATTCGCGTCATAGCCAGCAGCATAAACTCCGACGGTCTGCCCAATTCCGGCGACAGCACCGACCAGGACTTCGCGGTGGTCTGCTACAACTGCGGACCCAGCGGTCCGCAGCCGCCCAGCGCCGATGACGGTGCGGCAAGCACGGACATGAACACGCCGGTGATGATCACCCTCCAGGGCGACGACGACGGCCTGCCCGAGCCGGCGACGCTCAATTATGTGATCACCGCCTTGCCGGCGAACGGAACGTTGACCGACCCCGGGGCGGCGACCATCCCGAGTGTACCCTACACCCTGACCGGCGCCGGCAACGAGGTCCAATACACCCCGGCCCCCTGGTACGCCGGCCCGGATGCGTTGCAGTTTATGGTCAATGACGGCGGCGTGCCTCCCGAGGGCGGCGACTCCAATTCGGCCGGCATTTCGATCCTGGTGACCGCGCCACCCCAAGAGGCCCACAGCTTCGCCATGGACAGCGAGCCGGGATGGACGGCTGAAGGACAGTGGGCCTTCGGCCAACCCTCGGCCGGCGGATCGTTCAACGGAGATCCGGGAAGCGGCCACACCGGCACCAACGTGTACGGTTTCAACCTCGCCGGTGACTATGAGAACGACATATCCCCCTTCTACCTGACCACCTCCGCCATCGACTGCACCGGCCTGCTCAACACCCAGCTTACCTTCCGCCGATGGCTCGGCGTCGAGGAAAGGCCCTTCGACCACGCCAGCATCGAAGCATCCATTAACGGAACGGACTGGGAGATAGTCTGGAGGCACTCCAGTGGATCCATCAGCGAGTCGTCTTGGTCACTGCAAACTCACGACATCTCCGCGATAGCCGATGATCAGCCCACCGTGTACCTCCGCTGGAGCATGGGACCGACCAACGACACCATTACCTACCCGGGATGGAACATCGACGACGTTCAGATCGTGGCCTCCATGGAACCTTGTGTCACCACGCTCGGTGACGTCAACCTGGACGGCACTATCAACGGTGGAGACATTCGGGCTTTTGTCGATGTGCTCCTCGACCCCGAGTCGTCGACCATCCAGCAGCAGTGTGCCGCGGACTTGTTCGTGGACGCCGTCGTGGACATGCAGGACGTGGGCCCGTTCATTCAAACGCTGCTGAACGTCGAACCGTAATCGGCCGGGGGCGACGTGGCCGGCCGTGGGCTTGCCTCATCGCCCTGGGGAGCGTTGGGAACGATCGCTGTGGCCCCGGGCGACCCGCCGGGATCGGCATGGGCCCAGGTGCCCGTGCTTCAGGTAGGTACAGAGGCTCCTCATTCGGAGGGCGGGGTCGGCAGGCCTGAACACTCTCTGAAAAAACCGGAAGCATCGCCCCGGGGCTACAACCCGCGAGCGTCATGTCGTATTGTTCTCCCATGCTGATCATCCTTTCGGGGTGGCACCGGGCACACGCAGTCGCCCTGGCGAAGCCCAACGGAGTAGGCAGATGGTAGCCAACGTCGGACGAACACGCCTGGCACTCCTCGTCTTGACCATTGTCCTTCCCGCCGGCTGCGCGGACCAAGCCCGGAAGACATCGCTGGATAGCCCCGCAGGAGCAAACCAGATCGTCGAGCAACACTGGCCCGACGGCCGACTCAGGCTGCGCAAGGAAGTGCTGCGAAACCCCGACGGTACCGTTGTCGACCACGGGCCTTACACGCGCTGGCACAAGAACGGCGCGATGGAGTACCAAACCACTTTCGTCCGCGGGAAGAAACACGGCACCGCGACGCGTTGGCACATGAACGGGCAAGAGTGGATCGAAGAGCATTACCTCGACGGGAAGAGGCACGGAGTCGCTTACACATGGGACAGCAGCGGCCGCAAGATCAAAGAAGAGCACCACCTCAACGGCCGGCCCCACGGAACCTGGACCGTTTGGAATGCGGCGGGGAAAGTCAAGTCCCGCCAGCACTTCGACGCCGGCACTCCCAGACCTTGAACGGGGCGAGAGATTCGCAGCCGATTCCGCACTACCGCCATCGCCGCCGAGCATGCTCCCTGCTCACCGCCGCGGCTTGGCCTCCCAGACCCGGCGAGTGGACCTGCCCATCTCGGATCATCACCTGCCCTGAACTTGCCGTATCCCCGCTTGACGCTGGGGAAGACGTTTTCGACCGGCCGGCAACAGCCAATATTGCCGTCAGCGCCCGTTTATGATAGCATGGGGACTTGGAGACTCGTGGGGGAGTATGCTCCTTGGCGGCGCGAAAGGGGATCGGCCGCCGCTTCCTGGGAAGATGGAAACGTCCCGGCCTGCAGCGCCGAGGCGATGTGACACCCGCGGTTTGCAGCCGAGGTTCATTACCAAGGTCCGGACCGGACCGCCCGCCTAGAGGAGGGAACCAATGACGTTCCGAGCGATTAGGTACTCTGTCGCGCTGGCCACCGTGGTCGCCATCGTCAATCTGACCTGGGCCGAGGATACGGCCCGCTCCGCGGACGCTCCGCGATCAGGTCCGCAAATGCGCCCGGCCTCTCCCGGAACCCCTCAGACCGGGCTCGGCCACCTGGAAGTCCCCCGCGACCCCTATATTCCCGTCCCGCGCGAAGCACGAAGAACCGGCCCCGGCGGGCGCTGGGTCCGGGCCGCGCCTCCACGCGGGCAGCAGCAGCGCCTGG
>CAZFMS010000370.1:0-3816 GCA_964520125.1 uncultured Planctomycetaceae bacterium | reverse complement strand
GTCCCTCGTCTCTGGCCATGCATCGTTCTCCCAGGCTGACTCCAGGGCTACATTACGGCGGCCGGCGCGGCCCTCCGGTTCGGTTCGGCCGGTCGGAGAGGCTCGGCGGCCGGCGGCACATGCTCTATCATAGCAGGCCGGGGGATCATGGAACGATCGCCTCGACAGGCCTCAGGACGTTGAGCATAGGAGCCCATCGTGCATGACCCAGACCTGATCTTGCGTCCCGCCACCCGGGCGGATCGACCCGCCATCGCCGAGATCTACAACCACTATGTCCTGCACTCCACGTGTACCTTCGCGACCGAGCCCGAAGGCCCGGCCTATTGGGAGACCTGGTTCGAGGAGCACGTCGGCGTCTATCCGGCGATCGTGGCCGTCCGCAGCGGGGAGGTCCTCGGCTGGGGCAGCCTGTCGAGGTGGAACACGCGCTGCGCCTATCGCTTCTCCGCCGAAGACACCGTCTATGTGGCTGACCCGCGGCGGGGCCAGGGCATCGGGCGAGCCCTCCTGGAGGAGCTGATCAGTCTCGCTCGCCGACACGGACTCCGCAATATCCTGGCCCAAATCGCCGCCGACCAACCGGCCAGCGAGGCCCTGCACCAGAGGCTCGGCTTCCGGCCGGCCGGGTGCCTGAAGGAGGTTGGCTACAAGTTCGACCGGTGGATCGATGTCCGCATCTGGCAGTTGATCCTCCTGGATAACCACGACCCGGAGAACAACGCTGACGCCCCACCAGTCTCTCATTGAAACGCTCCTGGACGTCCGCCCGGAAGGGGATTTCCAGCAATGGCATCGCCCGGGAGCCGTCAACATCCCGCTCGACCAACTGGCCCGGCGAGTCCACGAACTGCCCCCCCGGACGGTGCCGCTGACCATCTACGACGCCGACCGCAGGAGGGCCCGCTGGGCGGCCTCTCGGCTGCGGGCCCGCGGTCGGCGCATCGCCCGGGTGGTGCACGGTGAGGACTGGCTGCGGGCCGGCCCGACGGCCACCGGACCGACGCGCCACCGACTCTGGCAGCCCCACGGGCTCCTGGTGGAGGCCGTCGAGTTGGCCAGGCAATCTCCCACCCCGACGGGCCGCCGACGGGCCCTCGATATCGCCTGCGGCAACGGGCGTGATGCCGTCTTTCTGGCCATGTCGGGCCTCGTAGCGGAGGCCTGGGACGTGCTGCCCGACGCCATCGACCTTTGCCAGGGGTTGGCCCGGCGGCACGGCGTCTCCGTGGCCGCCCGGTGCCGGGACGTCGAGGCCGATCCGACCATCGAGCGGGAGCATTACGACTTGGTCTCCTGCTTCAACTTCCTGCATCGCCCGTTGATGGGGCAGATCGCCGCGGCGGTGCGGCCGGGCGGGCTGGTCGTTTACGACACCTTCGTAGAACCCCAGCGGGCGTTGTACGGCCGGCCGAGGAGAGATACTCACTTGCTGAAGTCGGGCGAATTGCCGACCTGGTTTGACGGTTGGGAGGTTCTCGTCTGGCGCGAGGGCTTGAACGGGCCCGGCCGGTTCTCGGCTTCGCTGATCGCCCGGAAGCCGACCCCCGGGCGCTAGTGCCGGGTCAGGCCTCGACCTTGGGCCTGGATGGTGCGGTCGTGGTTTGGGAGGTCAACCGGACGTACTGGACCGTGGGCGCGGCGGGCAGGGCATGGCTGGCCCCACCGCCGTCGACGCTCCGCATGGGGACCTGACTGGCCGGGGGACCGGAGGCCCGCTCGATCTTGCCGCCGACCAGGCGCAGGGCCCAGCCCAGGGTGCGATGGATGGTCTGGCCCAGCCCCCACATGCCCAGGAATTGCATGCCGCAGTCGGCCAGGTAGAGCCTGCTGTTCGGGCGGACCAGAGACACCAGGAACCTCAGCGGGTTATAGAAGTAAAGGTAGGCGGCCATGATGTTGAACTGTTTTCGCCAGGGCTTCCGGTGATTCGAGGCGATAACGTAATTGGCATCGAGCATGTACGGTTCCACGCGGCGGCCGCCGACCTTCTGGTAGACCATGCCCGAGGTGAAGGCCTGTTCATAATGTTTGGAGCCCGTCGCCGGGGTGATCATCAGGACCTGCAGGCTGGTGGCGCCGGCCTTGCGCAGCCGCCGAGCCTGATTGAGCAGTCCGTAGGGCTTATCACCTCGCGACAATAGGGGCTGCTCATCGTGGTGCATCATCATGGGCATGGGGCTGATGCCCCGCTCCCGCAACAGCTCAAACGCCTCGGTGGTCTTGTCGACGCTCTGGCCCTTGTTGATCAAGGTGGCGGTCATGTCCTCCACGCCCAGCCACAGGGCCCGCACGCCGGCGTCCCGCACCAGCCGCAGCTCGTCTTTCATCTGTAGGGTGTCGTGCACGGTGACCTCGGTTGCCCAGCGGGCCTTCCTGCGGAGCCGCAGCCCGTCGATCTCCGCCCTGGCCAGGGTCTGCACGATGTCGATCGTCCGCTTCTTGTCGTTGAAGAAGTTGTCGTCGGTACCGAAGAAATGGCGGATGCCGTAATCCCGGTAGAGACGTTGCATCTCCAGGGCGATGCGCTCGCCGCTCTTGACTCGATGCTTTCGCTGGTTGTAGGCCGGGATCGGACAATAGGGGCAGGCGAACTTGCAGCCCAGGGTGAGGACCAACGAGCCGATCGGGCTGAGCCGGTGAATCCGCCCGGCGGGAACGGCATGCGAACTCAATACGGCCCGGCGGCCGGGCGGTTCCAGCAACTGGTAGCCCAAGACCGGACTGGGCAACTCGTCCAGGTCCCCCACCAGGCGCTGGATGCCGGTGTCGACCAGTTCCTCGGCCACCCCGTCCTGGGCCCCGCGGGAGTAGACCAAACCCGGGATCTGGTCGAGCATGCCGCTGTTGCGGGCCCGGATGAAGGTCATCCGCAAGGGCTCGCCGTTCACCCGGATGGAGAGCAAAGCCTCCAGGAGGCTGAGCAGGACGTACTCCTCGCCGGTGACGGCGACGTCCGCCCCCCAGGGGTCGGCGGGGTCGGTGCCGAAGACGTCCCACGGCTCGTAGATGGTCTTGGGGCCGCCGGCAATGATCAGCGGACGATGCTCGGGCTCGATCCGGCAGGCGTCGCGGATGAGTTCCTGGCACCGGGCGGCGTGGATCTGCATGCTAGAGACCATGAAGATGTCGGGGATCCGTCCGTCCAGCCGGGCCTGCGAGGGGCGGAAATGGCGGTTCCATTGTTGCAAGACGATGCGCGTCTTCTGAAACCCGGCGTCGAACATGGCCGCTCCGATGGCCCGGACGCCGGCCGGGACCATACGCGTAGAGGCATAGACGAAGGGCAGCATGCGGGTGCGATGATCGAAAGCGCAGGCGATGACGCTGGTGAGGTCGTGCTTGCGGGCGATGTTCCGTAGGCGGCGGCGAATATCGACCAGCTCTCCGGCGGGAAGCAGCTCGTCGCCTCGGTCGCGGTGGGGAAGTTCCATCTTCTAGGCACTCCTTGGCCTGGCCCCGGGTAGGCCGGTAGCTCCGGACCCGGGGATTGGTGCGACCACCGCGGGCCGTCCGCCCGCCCGTGTAAGGGTCGATGACCTAACCTGGCGCCGGCCCCCCCCGAAGGGGTCAAGCCTGCGGTTCGGCAGCCAGACTGCTGTTCCGGCCCATTCACTCCCCGCTGGCGCGCTCCACTGGCTTCGCGGAGTATAGTCGGCCCGCCAGGGCATTGACACCTCTCGCCGGTTTATTATCGGTCGTCCCCCGCGGGATGCATCAGGCAGCTGGGAGTACCAACCGACGCCGAGAAAAGTTTTTTCCTGCAAACGCCCGCAAACCCCCGCAAACTCCGGCCGCCGGAGGACGCCAAATGGG
>CAZFMS010000369.1:0-3829 GCA_964520125.1 uncultured Planctomycetaceae bacterium | reverse complement strand
CCCCGGGGTGGACGTCCTGGAGGATCCCGATGGCGAGAATGAGGAGTTCCTGATGCAGTTGCTGTTGACGCCCGGTTCCCATGGGGGCGGCACCCTGGGGGCCTGCTGCAGGGGCGGGGCCTGTACGCAGGAGACCGAAGCCGCTTGCCAAGTCGGGGGCGGGATCTACGGAGGCGATTGCACGGTGTGCTCGCCGAACCCTTGCGGGGGGGCATGCTGCGTGGCGGCGGACGATTGCCGGACTGAGACCGCCGCGGGCTGCGGGACCCTGGGGGGCAACTTCTTGGGTCTGGGCAGCGAGTGCAGTCCGAATCCTTGCGGCGGGGCCTGCTGTAATGGGGCCGACTGCACCGTCGAGACTGCGGAGACTTGCCTGCTGGTGATCGAGGGAGATTACAAGGGCGACGGCGTGGAGTGTTTGCCGGTGAACCCCTGTCAAGGGGCCTGCTGCGTGGGGCCGGAGTGCGAAGTGAGAACCGAGGCCGTGTGTACGGCCCTGGAGGGTACCTACATAGGCGACGGCACTGATTGCGCGATCAGCCCTTGCCAGTGTCTTACCGAGGCAGAGGCGGAGCCGCCGAACCTGCCGGCACCCTCGGGCGTGGTGTTGTGCGAGATGGTGATCTCTTCGACCACGGATTTGGTCAACAGCAGCACCTATAAGAACTTCTTCGCCCAGGACGCCACCGGCGGCATCACGGTGTTTGGCACGGTGGAGCGGATCGACGAAGTGCTCAATGGACCTGACGGCTTGCCCGGTACGGGGGACGAGGTCGGCGAAGGCGATTCGGTCAAGCTCTCGGGAACGACCGACGAGTATAACGGGCTCTTCGAGTTGGCGGATCCTCCGCCAACCCCGCCCGCTGGGGCGCTGCCCTTGGCGGTCCTGGAGCAGATCGGCTCGCCCGGCATCCCGGCTCCGATTGTGATCGGCCTGAGCGATATGCAGGTGAGCAGTCCGACGGCCGAGGGGCTGGAGAGCATGTTGGTGGACTTGCAGGCGGTCTGGTTTATTGACGGTGACGGCAACATGCAATTCGCATACGGCAATTGGACGGTCACCGACGACTCGGGGCTGACCGCGACGGTCCGGGTGGCGACGGAGTCGCTCAATCTGATCGGTCACCCGATTCCGACCGGCACGGTGAATGTCACCGGCATGTTCTCCCAGTATGATACGACCGACCCGTACGACGGCGGTTATCAGTTGATGCCGCGGACTATCAGCGACGTGGTCGAAATCGTCAGTGATTGCGGGACCTGCTTGGGTGACGTGGACGCGGTGGTCGGTGACGGGAATGTGGACACCGGCGACATCATCGGCATGGTCGAGGCCCTGCTGGGCCTGACCTCGCGGCCCTGTGCGGATGTGAATGACGACACTTGGATTGACGGCCGTGACGTTGCGGGCTTCATTGCTTTGGTCCTGGCGAACGCCGGGGCCGGCACGCCTTGCGTGACGGGACCTTCGGCCCGGGAAATCTCGGCGTGCGGAGACTTCATCGGCATCCCGTGTGACGACGGCAACACCAATGGCTGGTGTCGATATGAGGTCTTGAATACGGTCGTCCCCGGCGGCGTGACGCAATGCGCGGACGAATTCCTCATCTTTCCCGGCGATCAGCCCTGTGTGCCGTGTGACACCCAATGTGATGACTTCGGCACGGTGCAGACCTTCAAATGGATCAACGCTGACGGAGTCGGCACTGATTGCTACTTCGAGGCCCAGGCGTTCCAGGCGATACCTACTTGCGAGGCATCCTGCGGGCCGCCTTGGCAGTTCAATGACGTTCCGTAGGTAGGCGATCCGGGCCCGAGGGCTTGGGCGACAGCCGCCTGATCGGGAGGTAACAAGCCAGGTGACAGGGCGTGCCCCGGCCGCAGAGCCGGTCGGGGGCATGCCGGTCGCCTCGGGGATCGTTCTGAGGGTATGATCCCGGCCGGGGGGCCGGCCATCGGTGAGGTGCGGGGGTGCGAGGATTCCCGGAGGCGTGCTCCGGGCTGGATACTGTGAAAGCGGGATGGGACCGACCTGATGGGCGCAGAGTATCACAAGTTACGACTACCGCAATGGCTGGGGAGGACGGCGTTTTTGGCGGTCGTTTTGTGGGCCGGCTGGTCCTCTTCGGCGGGCGCGGCGATTCGGGTGGTGACCTACAACCTGCTGCAGTTCAACAGCAGCGTGCCCCAGCTGCGGCTCGACTCTTTCAAGGCCGTTCTTTCCGCGCTGGATGCGGACCTGATCGTCACCCAGGAGATCGCCAACCAATCGGCGGTCAACACGTTTCTGGGCAGCGTCCTGAACGCGGCCGGCGGGCCGGGGGGGTATTCGGCGGCCAGCTTCACCGACACCTCATCAAGCCTGGACCTGGCCCTGTTCTACCGCCCGGCCAAGTTGGCGTTTGACCCCAGCGGTTATATCCTGCTGAACACCTCTCCGCGGGACACGCCGCGCTGGCAGCTTCAGCCGGTCGGAGAACCGTCCGGCGATAGCGATTTGTACGTCTACAGCATGCACCTGCACTCCTCCGATTCGGGATCGCGCCTGGCACAGGCGGCGATTATCCGGGCCAATGCCAACGCCCTGCCGCCGGGCACCCATTTCATCTTCTCCGGGGACTTCAACATCGACAGTAGCGGTGAATCGTCCTACCAGCAGTTTGTCGGTTCTCAGGCGGACAACGACGGGCGGGGATTCGATCCGATCAACTCCCCGGGCACCTGGCACAACAACTCGGGCTTCAGCTTGATTCACACGCAGTCACCGCATAACAACAACCCCGGCGGCCCCGGCGGGGGAGTCGGGGGGGGGCTGGACGACCGTTTCGACTTCATGCTGATCTCCGCGGCCCTGCAAGATGGGCAGGGGCTGAGCTATCTGGCCGGGACCTACGGGACCTATGGCAATGACGGCCTGCACTACAACAACGACATCAACGATAGTCCGGCGCTGCCCAACCCTCCGTATCCGCCCACCATGGCCGACGCTCTGCACGCCGCCTCGGACCATCTGCCGGTGGTGATGGATCTGCAGGACCCGATCGGCATGCCCGGGATCGGGCCTATCGCCACGGTGAATTTCGGCCTGGTGCTGGTCGGCAGCAGCGGGGAAGCCACGATCACGGTCGAGAACACGACGGCCCCCCCGGCTTTGGACCTGGAGTACAACATGGAGGTGACGGCCGGTTTCACGGCTGTGGAGGACGATTTCATCGAGCCGGCCGGCGGCGGGGGGAACGATCATCTGGTGACTATGGTCGGCGACAGCCCGGGCAACAAGTTCGGCACGCTGACGATTAACAACAACTCGTTCAATGATCCAACGATGACGGTCACTCTCGTAGGCGGCGTGGTCTTCGGGGGCGACATGGACCTGAACGGCGTCGTGGGCCCCGCCGACATCCCGGACTTCGTCACCGTGCTCTTGGACCCCTCGGCGGCATCATCGCTGGATCGGTTTCTGGCCGATCTGAACGGCGATGAATCCAACGACGGCGACGACATTTCCTTGTTCGTCAACGCATTGCTACCCTGAAGCTTGGTCATGCTTACTTGACGGGTTACTCCCCGGAGGGGTGAGCGTCTGTGGTTTTCGGTGGAGACCGGGCCGAGGACGGCCCGGCTCGCTCGAGACGCTCAGATCACCATGGACAGGGCAGTAGGGTATTTCTCGATTGACCGGGTGAGATCGACACGGGCTTCAGGTGAGGTTCTGGTGAGGCACCGCTCCCTGACGGTCGCGGCTCTGATTGCAGACTGATGCGGGGGACGGGGCAGAGCGATTGACGATTGCCTGTGAGGCAACCAATCGTGAGGTTTCTCCAAGGCA
>CAZFMS010000368.1:0-3832 GCA_964520125.1 uncultured Planctomycetaceae bacterium | reverse complement strand
ACTCCTCGCCGTGTGGATGCCCAGTTTGGCTACCTCCTGGGGGGTTTGGCGGCTGTGATGTGCCGGGCCGGGGTGCTTCGCCGAGCCCGGACCGGCCGGTCGGGCGAGAAGACTAGGATTTAGGTAGGGTACGCGAATTGTGATTGGCGCGGGGCGGCGTGTTCCCGTAAGATGCCGACAGAGGGCAAGGAAGATGAGAATCGTCGGCATTAGGAAGTGCCTGAGTAAGTAAACGGTTGGGGGTACAGGAATAGGGTTTATCACTATGCTTCACAAACGGACAGCGGCCTACGCACTGCTCGCCATGTATGAAATCGCCGATCGCCATCGGGGCGTCAAGAACCCCCCGGGGGTTCGGGCGCACGACATCGCCGCCAAGTACAAACTGCCGCAAGCCTACATGGCGAAGATCTTGTGCCAGCTTGCCAATGTGGAACTCCTCGACTCGGTCAGGGGCCCGCAAGGCGGCTTTCACCTGAATCGGCCGATGAAGAGCATCACCTTGTTCGACATCTTCGACGGCGCGGAGGTCCTCGCTCCCTTGGACACCCGGCGCCATCAGGTCAAGGGTATGGCCCGGCCGGTCGCGACGACGATCAATCGCGTCCGGCAGGAGTTCGCCGCCTCGGTGAAGGGGCTGCTGGTCAAGACCACGCTGGCCGACTTGTTCAAGTCGAAGTAGCCGGCAGGATTCTGTTTGAACGCGATCGGGCCTTTCGCGGGCGCGCTGCTGGAAGCGTAGCGCCGCGTGGGCCCGGGGTGTGGCCTGCAGGTAGAATGCCCACGTTGATGGGCAGTGCGCTGGGTTAGTGCGCTTACCAGGCCACGGCGGCGCTGTTGGCCCCGGCCTTGCCGTCCATCCAGCTGCGCGATGTCCCTCACCGCGCGGCTTTCCTGACGGCGGTACGGGCATCACCGACGGCAGGTCTTCCCTGGCGACGTGTCGGGTTCCCAGGTCAGCCGCCGGGAGCCGGCGACGGAAAAGTGAGTGCAACGGGCGTCCACCAGGAAGGTTCCGACGGTTTGGAGCAGGTCGTGGGGAGCGGAACGTCCTCCTGTCGTTCAAGGTGAGGAGCCATATCGGACCGACGTTCCGGTGCTCTGCGGCGCCCCACTTGGCGGGGCCAATCGTGTAGAATAAGGTCTTGTGGCTTGGCCATTCTCTTCGCAGTTGTGCCGAATCGGGTCTGCGGATGAATGTCACACTTCGCCATCGGGCTCTTGTCTGCTGCGTTGTCTCCAGCACCGCATCGGTGCATTTGCTGCTCTTCGTTGAATCCGTCGTCAGTCACCATGCGTCCCCGACGCGCCCTGCTAAGGAACCATCACCATGCTAGCGCTGTTCAATTCCGCCCTCGTTGACCGGCCCCTGTCTCGGCTCCTGTCGTTCAACAATCGCCGCCCATCGATGGGTATGCCGCTGCTGATCATCTGCGCTCATCTGGTAGCCCTCCAGTCGGTCCATGCCGGGGCTCCGCCCGCCCCACCCGGTTGCGGAGTATCGGAGATGAGCTTCACCAGCGACACGGCGGTGGTGATTCCGGACGGCCCCGCGGTGGTCAGCTCGCAGATCACCGTCTCCGGTGTTAACGGGTTCGTGTGGGACATCGACGTGCAGACCTTCATAACCCACGACCTCAGCGCCGACCTGGATATCACCCTTACCTCCCCTGTGGGCATCGTAGTGACCTTGACCACCGACAACGGCGGCGGTTTCGCCGACATGTTCAACGGGACGCTGTGGGATGATCAGGCCAACCCCGGCGGGCAAGTCCCCTATATCGGCAGCAACGACGACCTGGTGACCGACCGGATTTACGTTGCCAACATGGTCGCCCCGACGCTGGTCCCCGAGGAGTCGTTTGCCATGCTCTCCTTGTTCGGAAGCGTGATGGGCTTTGGGGCCGACGGCGTCTGGACCTTGACGATTTCCGATGACAAGCCCCTCGACGGAGGGATGCTCGACAGTTGGTCCCTTTTCTTCACGATAATCGAGGAGTTTCCTGACGATGTGGCGAATGGGACGGTCTCGAACACCACGCCGGTGACCATTCAAAGCGCCGTCCCCGACACGGTTTCCTCGGGGATCTCCCTGCCGGACCTCCTCCTGCCCGGACAGATACTGGCCCTCGAAGTGGGGATGGACCTCGGCCATACCAGGCCCGCAGATTTGGATATCACCCTTCAATCTCCCGCCGGTACCGTCGTGACGCTTACCACCGACAACGGCCAGTCGTTTGACGACGTGTTTCGCAACGTCACGTTTGCGGATTTGTCCAATTCGGGCGGAGTGGTTCCCTATACGACCAACGACGGGCTGGTCACGGATCATCAATATCAGAACCTGGTCTCCGCCGGTCGTCTGGCCCCCGAGGAATCACTGGCTGCGTTCAGCGGGGAGAGCCCCGCCGGCACCTGGGTCCTGACCGTTCACGACGATACGGCCGGCGACGGGGGCACGCTGCACTCGTGGTTTCTGCAAGTTATTACCGCTCAGTTCTCCGACCTCGACGCGGACGGGGTCGGGGACGCGTGCGACAACTGCCCGATGGCGGTGAACCCGGGGCAGGAGGATGCGGACGGCGACGGCGTCGGGGATGCCTGCGATCCATTCCCCGGCGAGATCAGCCATGACGCCTTCGGCTATCGCTTCATCGATTCGGATTCGCCGCACGGCCCGCAGTTTGGATTCGTAGACATCAGCGTGACCGGCTCCAGCATGGCCCTGGGCAATCTGGACTCCGCCGGGCCGTTGCCGCTCGGTTTTCCGATGAGCTTCTACGGGGTGGACTACGAGAACGTGTGGATGAACGCCGACGGCTGGCTGTTCTTCGGTCACGCCGGTCCGGGCTCCGCCAATTCGATTAATGACTGCGAGTTGCCGTCCGTCGCGGGCGTCAACAACATGGTCGCCGCCGTCTGGGACAACCTGAGCGCCACAGAGTTCTCTCCGAATGGTGACGCGTTCCGCCAATCGTTCCCCGCCGGCCTGTGTCCCTACGACGACTATCCCGGGGCGTGCTTCGTCGCCGAGTGGTTGGGCTTCTTCCACCAGGGAGAGCCGTCGGCCGACGACCTGACCTTCGAGATCATTCTCTTTGATAATGGGGACATCCTGGTGCAGATTCTCGACGCCGGCAACGAGTTCGGCGCGGGATCCACCACCGGAATCGAAAGCGAGAACGGCCTGCAGGGCCTGAGCTATCGATGCAATGCCCCGTTGTCGATTACCGATCAGCTTGCCGTGCTCTTCTTCCTCGATCCGCTGGACGAGGACGGCATCCCGGCACAGTATGACAACTGCCCGAACACGCCGAATTCGGACCAGGCTGACGCGGACGGCGACGGCGTAGGTGATGCCTGTGACAACTGTCCCCAGGCGGCCAATCCCGATCAGGAGGACGCCGACGGCAACACCATCGGCGACGTCTGCGAACCGCCCCCCGCTGCCCAGCCCGCCGGCGCTTGTGGCTGCGGGGCAGGCAGCATTTTGATGATGCCCCTCATGGGCATGGCCCTCGGCTGGATGCGACGAAGGCCCCCTCCCTCTCGCAGGAAGGAGAATGCGTCGGGAGTCGTTCCTTAGAGGTCCTGGAGCCGGGAGTCGCTTATCAAGTCTTCTTGCCCTTTCGCGGGCGTCCCAGGGGGCGCAAGGTCTGCTCGAGCCCCAGGCGACGGGCCGTGCGGACTTGCCAACGTCTCTCGCCCAATGGCCTGCCGCGTTGCACACAGTTCCGCATTACCTGCAACGCCTCATCGCCCGGCGGCTCATTAACCAGTCGCAGCCATCGACGGGGCATCGTCACCGGCCAGGAACTCAACAGGGCCCGCT
>CAZFMS010000367.1:0-3873 GCA_964520125.1 uncultured Planctomycetaceae bacterium | reverse complement strand
ATCCGCGGTCGACGCCGTCAACGACTTCGCCGCCACCCCCATGGCCTCCCTCGAACTATGGCGCTGGCACGGCGGACCCCAGGGGAAGGCCTCCTATCTCCCCGCCATCGTCCGGGGCGACTACGACCAGTTCTTCCATCGCTGGGCCCGCAGCGCCCGCCAGGATGGCCGACGCATCCTCCTCCGCTTCGGCTTCGAGTTCAACGGCGACTGGTTCACCTGGTCCCTCGACCCGCCGGCCCTCGTCGCCGCCTGGCGCCGAGCCTTTGACATCTTCCAAGAGGAAAGGGCCGACAACGTCGAATGGGTCTGGTCGCCCAACGTGGTAAGCTGCCCCGACACCCCCGCCAACGCCATGCACCTCTACTATCCCGGCGATGCCTACGTCGATTGGCTATCCCTGGACGGCTACAACTTCGGCGACCACCACGACAAATGGCATCGCTGGCAATCCTTCGAGCAGGTCTTCGGCCAAGCCCTGCAAGACCTCGAGCATCGCCACCCCGCCAAGCCGATCATCATCTCCGAGTTCGCCTGCGCCCCCGGCCGGCCCGGCCAGCGCCCCGCCTGGATCCGCCAGGCCCACGCCACCCTCGCCAAACACCCCCAGGTCAAGGCCGTCATCTGGTTCAACTACGACAAACGCCGCGCCAAGGAGCCCAATTGGCGCATCGACACCACCCCGGAATCTCTCCAGGCGTTCAACCAGACCTTCGCCCGCAAGAGCCTGCCACCGTCAGGGAGCGGCGCCGGCACCCCATCAGAGCCGCCACCGTAAGGGAGCGGTGCCTCACTCGAACACCGCACCCCGCCCGGGCGACCCAGCCTGCCGCGTGCTTCACCCCTCCATCATCCGCACCGGCGAAGCCCCCAATCGGTCCTCGATCTGCTCACCCCCCACGGCCAACCGCCCGAAGCTCAGCACCCCCGTCGGGCAGCTCTGCACACACGCCGAACATCGCACGCACTGCGGGTCCTCCATCGCCAGACCCTTGTTGGCGAAGTTCATCACGTCGATGCCCTGGTGACACACCGAGGTACAGACGTTACACGAAATGCACTTCTTCTTGTCCGCGAAGATCCGAAACCGGCTGAATCGGGCATAGATGTGCATCAGCGCCGCCAACGGACACGCAAACCGGCACCACACCCGCCCACTCAGCCAGAAATAACATCCCAGGCCCACCACCCCCGCCAGCATCACGTCCACCAGCCACTTGTAGTTCACCAGCGGAATACCCGACGCCAAGCCCTCGAAGGCTGATAAGAAAAACGACTCGGGCCACAGCCACCCCCCCACGCGCAGCAACAGCAACAGAAAGGCGGCCGCCAGGATCAACTGCCCCACCATGTTCAGCCGATTCCAAACCGGCCCGTGAGGCATCTTCTCGCGGTGGGTATCTCCCAGCGTCTCCGCCAAAGCCCCGCAAGGACAAATCCACCCGCAGTACGCCCCCTTGCCCCAACGCCGAATCAACAGCGGAATGACCACGAAGGTCTGCAGCGTGCCGACCACCATCCAACCTCCCAGCGGACGATCGGTAAAAATATTCCCGACCATCAGCGGCCAGGCCAGAATAAACCCGTAGGCCCGCCAGTAGGCCCGCTCGATCCCCAACTCGTCGTAGCGCTCGAAGAACTGGTCCGCCAGCCAGCCGAAAGTACCATCCGCAAACCAGCCGTTGCGCCCCGCCCACGGAAGCAACAACTCCGGCAGCAAGAACAGCGGAACACACTGGATCAGCATCAGCGTCGTCGTCTGCCGGGTGATGTATGGAGTCTTTCGCCGCCTGATCCGACGGATGCCGAATATCACCACGCACAGACAGTAGGCCAGCGTGTAGTGAAAGCTGGTCCCCGCCATCGAGGTCTTCAGCGTATACAGGAAGCTACTCGGGCGATCGGCCGCCGCCGAAACCGCCCCGCCCAGCGAGTCGAACAGCCCCGGCACGTTGAATGGAAACCACCCATTGCGTTCGAACCACGAATGAACCGGGATTCCGCCGGCACTCTTCCAGTGATACAGAAAGACGCAGAACAAGATGAACAGCCCGAAGCCCACCCACCTCGAGGCCCGCCAATCACCCCGGATGCCCACCCCGCAACGCCGCAAAAAATCCAGCGGCGGCTGGCGACCAATCATGGTGAAGACCGCGTCGTTGGCCATCGTCTCCTCGTCTCCCGCACCGTCGACAATGGTCACTTCACCTGGACCGATCCGCCGGACCCGGCTGGACATCATCACTCGGATGGACCCCACCCTCCGGTGCCCGCCCAGGAATCCGCCCACCGCCGTGGTCACCCGCTCCGAAGTGGGCTCCTCGATGGCCACCTCTGCCGACGGGTCCGCCACCAGCCTCTCCAGCCGCTCGAGGTTGGCCGGCTTCGGTCGGGTAAATTCCGCCTTGCGATAGCACAGCGTCACCCGCCCCCCGCACTCGACCAGCGCGATCGAAGCCTCCAGGGCGCTGTCTCCGCCCCCCACCACCAGGACCTCCCGCTCGCAATAGTCCTTCGGGTCGTGCAGACGGTTGGATACCTTGTCCGAATCCTCGCCGGCCACCCCCAGCTTCCGAAAGCTCCCCGACCGACCCACCGCGATGATCACCCGCCGGGCCCGAACCTCCTCCGCCCCCGCGATCCGCACGCCCAACACCCCACCCCGCCGAACCACTTCCTCGACCCGCCCCATCCGCGGGCGAACGCCCTGGCCCAACGTCTGGGCCCGCAACTCGTCCACCAACGGCTCCTTGACCGTAGCCGCAAACTGCAGATCGCCCGCCGGCGTCATGTCCGTCGGATAAGTGTAGATGGGTTTACCCTTAGGGAAGTTGACGACCGTCGAGAAGGGCTCGCTGCCCTCCAGGACCTCGAACCTCAACCCCGCCTTGCGAGCCTCCAACGCCGCCGCCATCCCCGAGACCCCGCCCCCCACGATCACCAGGTCCAGGACCTCCGCCTCCTTATCCCGCCCCGCCGAGACCCGCCTCCCAAAGTCCGGGTCCGCCACGATCGTGCGCACCGCCCTGGCCCCCGTATCCGCCGCGAACTTCAGCAGCGGGATCCCCTTCAGGTCGCCCACCACGTACACCCCCGGCACGTTGGTCGACCCGTCCGCCCGGACCACCGGCAGCTTCTCGACCACCCCCGCCGGCCAGCGCGTGTGCAGCCAGTTGACGTATCTCTTGATCAGCCCAATCACGCCCACACCTCGCCCTTCGCCCCCCGGGATGTTCTAGGCCAACCCCGCCCCTTCCGCCAGCACACCTCCAAGCCTGCTGACCCTAAAGCGCATGATCGCCCCCTCGGCGCACCGGAGGAGAAACACACTCCACCCGCAGGCTCAAACCGTTGCCGTTCTCGAAAGGCTCCACCACCCCCCGGGCCGCCAGTATAGGATTCGCCACCGTCAGGTGCCCGAAACGCTGGTATGTACCCGGAAACAGCACCGCCTCGACAAAGCCCGTCCGATCCCCCAGGGTAACGAACTTCATCAGCTCGCCGCCCCTCGTGGCGTTGGTCCTATCGGCCACCATCAGCCCACAGACCGACACCCGCCGACCCAGGTGTCGCCCCAGTTGCTCCACCGCCACGTAACGCGACCAATCTATCTCTCGCCCCCCATCGTCGCGCCCCAGATGCCTCAGCGGATCAACCGTAATCGGAAAACCCAACAGCTCCATCTCCCGCTGAGCGATCTGCCCAACACTAGGCTCGGTAAACTCCACCGGCCAAGCAGCGTCCCCCTCCCCCCATTGTTCACCCCCCTCTCGTTCACCCCCCTCTTGTTTACCCTCCTCTTGTTTAGCCCCCTCTTGTTTAGCCCCGTCGCGTGCGACGGGTTCTTTCCCACCACATTTACCCCCGTCGCAC
>CAZFMS010000366.1:0-3875 GCA_964520125.1 uncultured Planctomycetaceae bacterium | reverse complement strand
TCCGCCAGTGTCTTGCCGGACAGAAGCACTGGCAGCAAGCTGCCAGTGGCACTCGGAATGTCCACCATTTGTCGCTCTGATTAGTAACCCGGCGCCGGGCCAACCCGCGGCCCACCAACCGGCCGCCGCGCCAGACTCACCAAGAAAGGAATCCCAATGGACATACCCATCGAGAAGCGCTTCAAGGTCCTTTGCGAGATCGTCCGGGCCCAGCACTTCGCCTGGCGACAGGCCGCCCTGGCCATGGCCCCCGACCTCGACCCCGAGGAACTGGGCAACAAGATGTGGGAAATCACCGGCGTCCAGACCGGCCAGGCCTACGCCCGGCGCCTCGACTCCCAGAAGCCCCTGGCCATACAGGTCGCCCGATCCATCGCCTGGTCATCAGTCTGCATGGGCGAGGACGCCACCGTAGAGCAAGGCGAAGGCGACCAGGCCTTCGTCAAGCACACCGATTGCCCATGGTTCCACTGGCACAAACGATTGGACGTGCTCAAAGAAGACCGGCCGGGATGCGACACCTGGTTCTTCACCGCCGTCGCCGAGATCAACAAGATCCTGGGCACCAACGTCCGCATCGAAACCAAATGCTCCCTCCCGGACGGCGATGACTGCTGCCTGCGGCGCATCTGGGTGGAGTAGACCGCGCTAGAGGTGGTGGACGGAGTGGGGGCGGCCTACCGCGCCGCCCGCCCCGATGTACGACCCCGCGAGTAACCCGGACCACGCCCTCGGGCCTTTCGCTAACGCAGGTGCCGGCCGGAACTGGTGGAAAAATGCAACTGGAAGACGCCATCGCTAAGCGGCGATCGATCCGCGAATTCACGGCCCGGCCGCTATCTTCCGAACACCTCGCCAAGCTCTGCCGGGCCGCCCAGGGAATCACCGATCCCGAAGAGGGGGGCCGCGCCGCGCCCTCGGCGGGGGGCCTGTTTCCGATCGAGCTATACGTAGTCACCGCCCACGGCCTGGATCATTACTCACCCAAGGACGACCAGCTGGCCCGCCACCTCACCGGCGACCTGCGCCCGGCGTTGCAGCGGGCCTCGCTCGGCCAGGACTGCGTCGGCCAGGCCCCGGCGTGCCTGGTGATCGCCGCAGTCCAGAAGCGACTGGCCCGCAAGTACGGCCGCCGCTCCGAGCGTTACTGCTTCCTCGAGGCCGGCCACCTGGCCCAGAACATCCATCTCCAGGCCACCGCCCTCGGTCTGGGCAGCGTCGCCGTGGGGGCCTTCGAGGACGACGACGTGGCCCAGGTGCTCGAATTGCCAGAAGATCAACGCGTCCTCTACATGGTGCTGGTCGGCCACCCCCGGGCCTGAGCCGCCTGGGGACGCCCCCAAAGCCACCGCGACAGCCCCACCAGCCCTTCGCCTCACCGGCCATTCATGTTATAATGAGCGAAGTTCGGGGCGTGGTAAGTGAGGGGAAACACTGACCTGCACGCAGCGGCGCGCCTTTGACAACCCCCGTTAGGAGGAGAATACAGCGATGTCCCTTAATCACCCATGCGGCTGTCGGTTCGGCCTGGCCCTCTTGCCCCTCTTGGGCTGCCTGATTGTCCCCGGTTATTCCCCGGCCGAGCTGCCCCCCCAACGGCCCCAGGCCCCAGATCTTCTCCAGCGGCAGGAACAGCCGCCTCAGCCCGCCAAGCTCCATCCCGCCCTGCTGGACCGCCTGGCCGAGCAGGCCGGGCCGGTCAAGGCCTGGGTCTTCTTCACCGACAAGGGTGTCGACGCGCCGGCCGACTACCAGACCGCCATCGCCCGGGTGGCCTCGACATACAACCAACGGGCCGCCCAACGCCGCATCCTCCGTGGCGACAATGCTGCCCGCGGGGGGCAGATCTTCGATGCCCATGATCTGCCCGTGGTGACCGCCTACCGCGACGCCGTCGCCGCCACCGGTGCCCGGGTCCGCATCACCAGCCGCTGGGTCAACGCCGTCAGCGTGTGGGCCGACCGCCAACAGATCGAGCAAATAGCCGCCCTTCCCTTCGTAAAGGCCCTCCAACCCGTGGCCCGCGCCCGCCCGGTGGAAGTCCTGGACCCCCGGGATGTGGGCAACGGCCCCAACACCGGTGGCGACCCCGATCGCTCCCCCGACCGAGTGGACTACGGCCTGTCCACCGCTCAACTTACCCAGATCAATCTGCTCGCCTTGCACAACGCGGGCTACACCGGCCAAGGCGTGATCATCGGAATCCTCGACACCGGCTTTCACCGGGCCCACGTGGCCTTCAACAACCCGGCCCATCCCCTCGTCGTCGTCGCCGAGTACGATTTCGTGGACGACGATTCCAACACCGGCATCGATCCCGGTGACCCCTCCGGCCAACATAGTCACGGCACCCTGATCCTCGGTTGTATCGGGGCCTACATGCCCGGCGACCTGGTCGGCGGAGCCTACGACGCCACCTTCATCCTCTGCAAGACCGAGGACACCACCGGCGAATACCCCGCCGAAGAAGACAACTTCGTCGCCGGCCTGGAATTCGTCGAGACCAATGGCGGAGACATGATGACCTCCTCCCTCGGCTACATCGACTGGTACACCCAGGGCGACCTCGACGGCCTGACCGCGGTAACCACCATCGCCGTCAACATCGCCACTGCCAACGGCATGCATTGCTGCTCCGCCGCCGGAAACTCGGGCCACGATTCCAATCCCTCTACTTCCCACCTGATCGCGCCCGCGGACGCGTTTCAGCTCATGGCCTGCGGCGCCGTAAGCAGTTCGGGGAGCATCGCCTCCTTTAGTTCCGACGGCCCCTCCGCCGACGGCCGCGTCAAACCCGAACTCCTCGCCCGCGGCGTCAGCACTTACACTGTCTCCAGCAGCGGCACCACCGGCTACACCACCGCCAACGGCACCTCCCTCTCCACCCCGCTGGTCGCCACCGCTATCGCCTGCCTCACCCACGCCCATCCCTCGTGGACCGTCGATCAGATGCGCGACAACCTCTTCCAGACCGCCGACTACTTCGTGGCCAACGGAACTTACGACCCGCTATACATCCGGGGTTACGGCGTCGTTGACGCCTTCGCCGCCCACTCCCTCTGCCCCGACGCCGGGACCATCGCCATGGACCGTCCCGAGTACCGCTGCCAGGCCACCGCCCAAATCTCGGTGACCGACTGCGGCCTCAACACCAATCCCGGCACCATCGACACCGTCCAAATCAGCATCGCCTCGGACTCCGAGCCCGCCGGTGAAACGGTCGTCCTCTACGAGGTCACCGCCGACGCCGCCCAGTTCGACGGGTCCATCGAGCTGAGCCTGACCGATGCCGACGGCGTGCTGCTCATCACCGAGGGCGACACCATCACCGCCACCTATATCGATGCCGATGACGGAGAGGGCGGCGTCAACGTCGTCGTTACCGACACCGCCCTGGTCGACTGCACCGCCCCGTTCATCTCCAATGTACAGACCACCGCCGTCGGGCCCCAAGACGCCACCGTCACCTTCGACGCCGACGAGCCCGCCCGGGGCACCGTCCACTACGGCCTTTCCTGCGCTGCCCTGAACGACACCGCCACCGGTAGTGACTACAACGTGTCACCGTCGGTGGCCCTCGCCGGCCTGATCGAAAACACGACTTATTTCTACGCCGTGGACGCCGAGGACCAAGCCGGCAACTCTGCCAGCGACGACAACGGTGGGAACTGCTACACCTTCGACACCACCGACATCCCCAACTTCTTCACCGAAGAGTTCGGCACCGACAACGATCTGGACTTCTGGAGCCTGATCTTCGTTCCCGATGTCGCCCCCGATTTCTACCTCGGCTGCGCCGAGGCCATCACCGAACTACCCATCGACCCGGCCGGCGGAACCACGGTCAGCCTGGCGGACGACAACTCCGTGGCGGT
>CAZFMS010000365.1:0-3898 GCA_964520125.1 uncultured Planctomycetaceae bacterium | reverse complement strand
GTAGTCTCAGATCTAAACTGCTACACCTCACAGTTCATAGTCCGTAGTGGGGAGGATCCAAGGGGCCTCCGCCCGCTCACACAGTGCCGCGCTTGGGCCACGTCACCCGCCGCGAAGACGCCCGGCACAGACGTCTCCATCATCCCGTCCACCAGGATGCCGACATCCGTGGCGATCTTTGTCCCCCGGGACAACTCCAGATTAGGCTGGGTGCCCTTGCCGATGATGATCAGATCCGCCGGCAGACGCCGCCCGTCCCGCATGTGCACCATCATCCGCGAAGTCCGCCCCGCAGCGCGACTCTGCGTACCCGCCCTCCCCGCAGCCTTGGCCTTCGCCGCCGCCTCGATCCCCACCGGCTCCGCCCCCCGCACGATCCGCACCCCGCCGGCCCGCAACACCTTCTCGGCCAACTTGGCCGTAGGCGGATCGGCCAGTTGCGAGAGGATCGCCTGGGACCGCACCACCAGCGTCACCCTCATCCCCCGATTCGCCAGGCCCGCCAGCGCCTGCACACACACCGGCCCCCCGCCAAGAAACACCGCCCGCGGCCCAGCGCCGCCACCACGCTCGATCGCTCCGCCCCTCCGTCCCGAATCGTTCAACATCCCCCGCGACGCGGCGTACTTCAGAATACCCAACGCGTCGTCCAGATCGCGCAGACAGAAGACCCCCGGCAGATCTACCCCCCTTATCGCCGGCCGCTTAGCCAACGCCCCGGTCGCAATCAACAACTTATCGTATGAAACTCGCCTGGATGCCCCGGCCCCAGGAGCCTTCTCGACAACGACCTTCCCCCGCGCCGCGTCAATGCCCACCGCCCGGCAGCCGACCAACGCCTCGACCCCCATCTGCGAGTACCAGTCCGGCCCGTGCAGAAACAGCTCATCCCCGCCGACCCTGCCCCCTAGCAGGTAGGTCAGCATGATCCGCGAATAGGGCAGATGCCCCTCCGCACCGATCAGCGTCACCCGGCACCGCCGGTCCCGTGACCGAACCGCCCCGACCGCCGCCAAACCGGCAGCACTATTCCCGATGATCACCAACCGTCGCACGGAATCACCCTATCCTCGCATTACCGCGCGTGACGGCCCCCATTCCAGAACGTCTCGCCCGTCGATCCCACGGCTCGAGGCCGACCCAACGCTCGGTCAACGTTGACTTGAGCGTCCCAGTGAGCCGGGCCGTCCTCGGCCCGGTCTCTGCCCGAAACCCCAGACACTCACCCGTCCCGGGAGGCAACCCGTCAAATCAAGCATGACCGAGTACTACAGCCCCAGAGCGGCGAGCTTCTTCTTCGTCGGGCGGCCCTGCGTGTCCCAGCCGCGGAGGCGGTAATACTCCGGGAGCATTTTGCCCAGCGGCACAGTCTTCCCTTTAGCCGGGCCGGCCGGCATCGGCTCGCGCAGCAGCCGCTTGGGCAGGGTGTCATCCTTGCCCTTGAAGCCGGCCCGCAGATTGAACACCCGCTCGAGATTCCAAATCCGTTCGCCGGCCTCCATCAACTCGCCCACGTCGTAGTCGAAGCCGGTCGCGGTCTTCAGCATGGTCACCAACTCCGGAGCCCCGATGGAGAAGGTCACGAACAGGCAGAGCCCCGCCGAATCAAGGGCCGAGACCGTGTTCTGAAGGGCAATGTCCATCGCCGCCTTGCCCTTGGCCGTGAACGGATCCATCTTCACCGGGTTGCCCAGGATCTCCGGGGCGAACATGTATCCCCGGACATGACATGCCCCTCGATTGGAGGTCGCATACTGCAATCCCATCCCGAACGCCCCCCGCGGATCATAAGCCGGAAACTCCTGCCCCTTGACCCCCATGAACAGCTCCGGCCGGCCGAACTTCCGGGACACCTGCGCCGCCCCCTCGGCCAGCACGTCGCCGAACCCCCGCCGGTGACCGATCTTGCTCACCATGTCCACCAGCGCCTCGCCGTTGCCGAAGTTGAGCTTGCCGCCGACCTGCTTCGCGGTCAGCACCCCCTTCTCGAACATCTCCATTGTACAAGCCACCGTCGCCCCGGCCGAGATCGTATCCATGCCCAATTCATTGCAGATGTAGTTGGCCTTGGTCACCGCGGCCAGGTCGCTCACCCCCACGTCGGCCCCAAACGCCCAAATCGTCTCGAACTCCGGCCCTTCGCCGCGCCCGCTGAACTTCCCGTTCCGCACCATCGTCACCCGGCCGCAGGCGATCGGGCAGGCCACACAGGCCCGGGTCCGCACCAGGATCCGCTCGGCGATGGTCTCTCCGCTGATCTGTTCCGCCGACTCGAACTGCCCCTCCTTGAAGTTGCGGGTCGGCAAGAGGCCGTGTTCGTTGACCACGTTCACCAGGACGGCGCTTCCATATCGCGGCAGGCCGGTGCCGGTGACCGGGCCTTCCTCGAGCTTGGCCATGGCGTCGAGGCAGGCGGCCCGAAACGCCTTCGGCCTCGCCGCAGTAAGCCCGCCCATGCCTCGCACGGCGATGGCCTTGAGCTTCTTGGACCCCATCACCGCCCCGACCCCGGACCGACCGGCGGCCCGGCTCTTGTCGTTGATGATGCAGGCAAAACGCACCAGCTTCTCACCGGCCGGGCCGATGCTCAGGCACTTGAAATCTGCGCCCAACTGTTCGTGCAGGGCGTCCTCCGTCTCATGTATGTTCTTGCCCCACAGCTTGCCCGCCGGCCGCAGCTCCACCGAGCCGTCGTCGATAACCAGAATGACCGGCCGCTTGGACGCCCCTTCGAGAACGATCATGTCGTAGCCGGCGAATTTCATCTCCGGGCCGAAGTTGCCCCCCGCATTCGAACAGGCGATCGCCCCGGTCAACGCCCCTTTGGTCACCACCATGAACCGACCGCCGCAGGCCGCCGACATGCCGGTCAGCGGACCGGTGGCCAGGATGAGCTTGTTGCCCGCGGCCAGCGGATTGATCTTGGGATTTACCTCATCACAGAAGATCTTGGTGGCCAGGCCCCGACCGCCGATGAATGCCCGGGCCGCCCCCAGATCTATCGGCTCTTCCCGGATACGCTGGCGGGTCAGGTCCACTCGCAGGATCTTGCCGGCATAAGCGTGGCTCATGGGAGGACCTCCTTCATGGAGTCCCGCAGTCGCTCGGCGTACGCGCTGCGGGCCGTCTGGCTGGCCCGCTCCTGGATCTCGAAGCGCAGGGCCCGGGGAACACAAAACCGCACGCACTCCGGATCGCCGCCGCACAGGTCGCACTTCCGGGCCTTGCCGTCCCAGTAGTTGATCGCCCCGAAAGGGCAGGCCAGACCGCACATGCGGCATCCCACGCAGCGATCCTCCAACACCAGAACCGCGTTCGTTCCGCCATCCCGCACCAATGCGCCGGAGGGGCACACCGGGATGCAAGGCGCGTCCTCGCATTGCATGCAGACCATGGGGAAGTAGATCGCGTCCTCGGGATAGATGGCCACCCGCACGTGCGAACGGGACGGGCGATAGGCCCCCCCGCTCCGCTCGGAGCAGACCAGCTCGCACAGCCGACAGCTCGTGCACTTCTCGTGATCGATCGCCAGTACCTTAGCCATGATGATTGCTCGCTAAACGAACTCTCTGATTGCCCGCTCGACAGGCGGCCGGGAATTGGCAAAGCCACACCCCATTCTGGTTAACGAGTCTGCTCCGCAGAGTCAAGCCCGACGGCCGGTGCGACGCAGTTGAACGGCGTTTCTTGCCTGACTCTGCCGATTCACCGTCCTCCCGGATACCTCAGGCCGGTCACCCCGAAACGCGTCTCCCGGACCGCCGTGCCCGTGCAGGGAGGGCCAGAGGCTTGCCGAGCCGTCTCAGTCGCCTGGTCCTCCTAGCTACCTGGTTCACATAATTAACTAGAGCATGTTAAGATTGAAACGTCGTAGTTGCCGATGTTCTTCTTATGAGCA
>CAZFMS010000364.1:0-3955 GCA_964520125.1 uncultured Planctomycetaceae bacterium | reverse complement strand
GCCAAGAAAAACGCCATCATTCGTAAATTGCCGGCTGTCGAAACTTTGGGCAGCGTGACTGTTATTTGCTCCGATAAGACCGGCACACTTACCAAAAATGAAATGACAGCAACCTTCCTCGCTCTGCCCGGTCATGATGATGTCAATGTCACTGGTGATGTCAGTGCCAACTCGGCCACAATCGGCACGGGTGGAGTAACAGTAACCAATGGTGGAGTGACAGTAACCGATGGTGGAATGAATGTCACAAACGATTCAGGTAGTCATGTGAGCACCCTGGTCGTAGGTCCTGCAGGCGACATAACGCTGGGAACGGTAGACACTGGTTCGAATGATAGTGCAGGCCTGGCAATAATAACGCCCCCCGGGTCGAGTTCGTTCCGCACGCAACACAGTACCTCCTGGCCCGGCTGGTCATAACGCTGCTCTCCCACCGAGAAATGACCGTCCCCAATCGACAGCGGCGTGCCTTTCAGAATCTCCCCCACCACCGGCGCCAGACAGGCCTTGCCCAACAGCAGGACGTGGCCCTGCTTAAAGTCCTCCGCCTTCAACTCCGTGTCCTTCACCTCGCGCACGGCCGTGTCCTCGGCCTTCTTGTATCGATCGGTCAGCCGATCGGCCACCTTGTTGTAGGCCTCTCCGTCATCCTCCGAACGCACGATCAACAGCGACTTCGACTTGCCGATCCCCGAGATCGTCGGCATCACGTCGCCCAACGACACCCGCCGCAACACCCGGAAGTCGGGGTCCAACTCGACGTACTGCGGGGCCGTCAGCGACTTGATCACCACCGCCTGCGCCGACCGGCCGGCCTCCACGGTCTCGTCGGTGATCCCGTCCTCGTACACCAGACGGATCGGCACCCGGATGTCGAACACCTGGTCACCTTCCTGCAACAGCGTAATCGTCAACCGGCGGGCCCGTTGGTCGTAACTAGCCTCGTCGATGACGATCTCCGGCATGCCGCTACCGCGGACCCACTGCTCGAAGAACGCTCCCAGCGGTTGACCACTCTGCCGCTCCACCGCCTGCCGGATGTCGTCCCAACCCGTCGGCTTACCCAGCCGCTCCTCGGACAGCATCCTCAGGGCCCGCCACAGCGTGTCTACCCCGACCTTCTCGGCCAGCATCGCAAAGACCGCCGATCCCTTCTGATAGCCGATCAATTTGCCCGGGCCGTCCTTCTCGCCATAATCGCCCAGCGGCTTGTCCTTTTCCAGCGGCAGCCGGCTCAGCCCATACGAAACGCTGCGCCGATAGCCCCGGGCCTTGGCGTGGCGCCCTTCCAGGATGTGCCGCATGTAGTTGGTACAGTAGCTGGTCAGGCACTCGCACCAATTGCCGTCCAGGGCCGAGATGAACACCCCGTTGCCCCACCAGTTGTGCACCAGCTCATGATCCTGATAGCCCGGTTTCAAGCCCAGCTCACCCATGCCGATCACCGCCGACGCCAACACCGTGAACCCGGGAAACGCAAAACCGGAACTGAAAAAGTTCTCCACCACCGTAAATTCAACGTACGGATATTCACCGATCAGCGGCTCATACAATCGCAGATACGATTCGACGGCGTCCAGGATGCCCGGGGCGAACGACGCGTGATCTTCGGACACGTGCACACTGACCAACGCGTCATCCACTTGACGCTGAAATACCTTGTGCGGCCCACCCACCAGGGCCATGCCTTGCAGCGGAAACGGGCTTCGCCAAGTGGTCCGCTTGCCGCGTGGGGCGTCCAGCTTGGCCCCCTCACGGTTGCCGCAGGCCACCAAGACCATGCCCGGCCCCGCGCTGGCGGTCACCTCGAATTGCGTCAGCGGCGCCTCCCGCTCGGGGTCCTCGTCGTCCGACTCCGCAATCCGCGGATACCAGGCCCCCGACTCACCGAGATACACGCCCTCCGTACCCACGTGGGCCCTCATCTGAAAGTTGTGTATCTCGCCCGGCTTCTCCCCGGCCTGAACATCTTGAAAGAGCCGACCCCCATAGCGAAACACCAACTCGCCTCCGGCAGCGCCGGCCGCGGGCCAATCGAGCAGGTAAACGGCGGGCGGCGGTCTTTCGTCGGTGTCATCGTCGCTCTCCGTCTCCGTCGGCGGGTGCTTCGGAACCGGCAGACGCCGGAACGACACTGGCAACCCCGCACAGCTCACCTGGTCAATGCCCAGGGCCTGGTTCAGTTTCACGTACAGCTCGCCCGCCGCTCCTCTCGAGGCCCCTTCCCGCAAGGCGATCGTCAGCGTCGCCGTGGCCTCCAGCAGGTGCGGAACCGGCTCCAGCACTACGTCAAGCTGGCAAAGCTCCACCGCATAGGGCGACGGCGGCAGGTCCAGGCCCCCACCGCCGGCCTTCATCCCCGACGAACCACCACCACAACCGCCCGACAGAAGAGCGAGAACGACAACTACCCAAAGGTGTGATTTCAACGACACAACGATTCCTCCGTTTGCGAAATGGCGGACGCCAGACACCGCCCGGCAGCTTCGTTAGGGTGTTCTCCCCCGGTACCGATGCTGCGGTCACCGTGCTATTCTCTCTCCTCCAGGGCCTTCTTCAACGCCGCGACCTGCGATTCCAATCTCTTGATCTGCTTGTGGATTTCCGGCAAGCGCTCAACCAGCGAAAACGAGCGCAGGGCGGCCTTGAACGGTATGGCCGGCTGTCCCGCCACCCGGGTGTCCGCCGGAACGTCCCGCATTACCCCCGTCATGGCCGCCAACTGGGCGTTATCCCCGATCGTCAAATGTCCCGCTACGCCCACTTTGCCCGCCATGGTCACGTGTCTTCCCACCGTCACCGAACCGGCCACCCCCACCTGGGCCACAAACATGCAGTCCTCGCCGATCTTCGTCCCATGACCGATCGCGATCAGGTTGCTGAACTTGGTCCCCGGACCGATCACCGTCCGGCCCAGCGTGGCCCGATCGATCGAGCAATTGGCCCCGATCTCCGCATCGTCGCCGATCTCCACGATCCCGATCTGGGGGATCTTTCGCCACTTGCCCTCCACCTTCGCATATCCCAGGCCGTCCTCGCCGATCACGCTCCCGGCGTGGATGGTGACCCGATCGCCCAGGATCGTGCCGTCGTACAGCACCACGTTCGGATACAAGACGCAATCGTCCCCCAGCCGACAGTCCTCCGCGATATAACAGCCCGCATAGACCACCACCCCACGGCCCATCCTCACCCCCGGCCGGATCGTCACCCCGTGCTGGATGCTCGCCCCTTCGCCGATCACCGCCCCGCGATCGATCACCGCCCGCTCGTCGATGCCCACCTCCGGGTGCCGACGAAAGCCGTGAACGTGCACCATGATCATCGTGAAGGCTGCGTAGGGGTCGGCGGTCCGCAGCACCGTCATGCCGCTCGGTATCTCCTGTTCCCGCGAGACAATGACCGCCCCCGCGCCCGTAGTCTGCAGCGCCTTCTCGTACTTGGCGTTGGCCAGGAAGCTCACCTCCCCCGGACCGGCCTCCTCCAGCGTCGCCACCCCGACGATCTCACGCTCCCCCTCCCCGTCTACCGCGCAGGGCAATCCCTGACCCGAAACTACTTCAGCCAATCCGCTAAGCCGGTATGCCATGCCAAATGTCCATCCTGGCGGCGGCAACGCCCGACCGGCCGCCGGCCGCGCCGTGCCCCCCATCGCCCTGGGTGGCACCGGCGTCCTGCGTGGCACCGGCGTCCTGGGTGGCACCGGCGTCTCGCCGGTGGATCCACCAAACCACCGGCCCGCCTCACCACCGGCCTGGTCCCGCCGCCGTTTTCCTCGATAGGCGCAGGACCGAATCGTATGCCTGGGCCCCGGAGCCTGTCAATCGCTGCAGCCTTGCTGTCGCCTGCGGCTGACATGCTCCATCCACGATCGGCCGGACGAAGCCCCCCCCGGAAGACCACTCCCCACAAACCACCCACTCTCCGCACCCGGATCCGCCCGATCCGCCCAACG
>CAZFMS010000363.1:0-3958 GCA_964520125.1 uncultured Planctomycetaceae bacterium | reverse complement strand
CCTCAGAGGGGGTGGCGGATAAGTGCCACCGAGGGATCTTCGACGAAAGGAATCAGGCATGGCGGGACCTATTATTGGCATCATCGGCGGAACCGGCCTGGGCCAGGTGCTGCTGGGGGAGGTTGCGGGAGAGCCTCACCTGGTGGACACGCCGTTCGGGGCCCCCAGTGCTCCGATCACCCGGGCATGCTGGGCAGGGGTCGAAATCGCCTTCCTGCCTCGCCACGGTCAGGGACACGTACTCGGTCCTTCAGCCGTCCCCTATCGGGCGAATATCTATGCCCTCAAGGCCCTGGGGGTGACGCGGATCATTGCCAGCGGGGCCACCGGCAGCCTCCGCGAGGATATCCGGCCCCGCGATCTGGTGGTCGTCGATCAGGTCATCGACAAGACCACCAGGCGGGTTGGCACCTTCTTCGACGAACCGGGCATAGCGGTGCACGCCGAGTTTTCCGAGCCCTTCTGCCCGGCCATGCGGCGGACCCTGTTGGAGACGGCCGCCGCGTCCGACCTGACCGCCCACGACGGAGCCACCTACGTCTGCATGGAAGGGCCGGCGTTTTCGACCATCGCCGAGAGCCGGATGCACCGTTCCTGGGGTGGAGACCTGATCGGCATGACCTGCATGCCTGAGGCCCGGCTGGCCCGCGAGGCGGAGATGTGCTATTCGCTGCTGGCGTTGCCCACGGATTATGATTGCTGGCGGCCGCACGATTCGGCGTTGGACAAGCAGGCTTTGCTCGAAGAGATCATCGGCAACGTGGAGGCCGCCACCGCCAACTGCGTGGCCCTGATCAAGGCCGCCTTGCCGCTGGTGGCCGGCCGGCAGGAGGAGGCCTGCCCCTGCCGTGACGCCCTGCAACTGGCCATCTGGACCAATCGGGAGAGCATCTCCCCGGATACCGTGCGGCGCTACGGCATCCTGCTATCTCGGCACATCAAGAGCTGACCCCCGCAATAGAACTCGCCTGCCGCGACGACCCTCGAGTCGGCTTGCCGCAGCCCGGTGAGGATGGCCGGGACCGGTCTTGACAGGTTCGGGTTTGCGGGGCATGTTCCGTCCCGATGACCACCGAACAGCCAAATGAAGGTCCCCGGCGCGGGGCATTCGATCGGGTAGTCCTCTTCGCGGCTTCGCTGGCCTACCTAGGTTTCGTGCCGGTCGCGTCGGGCACGGTGGCGGTGGCAGTGGTCGGGATCCCGCTGTTCATCGTCTTGCGCGTTTGGCTGGAGATCGGATGGCCGGTTTACGTCGCTTTTGTCGTCGGTTTCACGCTGCTGGCCGTCTGGCTGGCCGGGCACGCCGACCGCATCATCGGCGAAAAGGACAGCAGTAAGAACGTCATCGACGAGATCCCCGGCTTTCTGATTGCCCTCTGCGCACTGGACCCAACCTGGCAGATAGTGCTCGCGGCCTTTTTCATCGAGCGGGCCATCGATATCGTCAAGGTGTGGCCGGCCACCTGGATCGAGAGGTGCGTCCCCGGCGGCTGGGGCGTGGTCCTGGACGACGTGGTCGCGGGTTTGTACACCCTGGTATTGCTGCACCTCGGGGTGTATCTGTTGCCGGGGTGGTTCGGCCTGGTGCCGTGAGGGGGCAACCCCGCAGGGCGGTCCCAAAAAAGAAGACCCGCATCGCGTGTACGAGACGGGTCTCGATCAAGAAGCGAGCCATGTCTCCGCCGCAATGCCGGTCGGAAGTTGTTCTTTGAACCCTATTAACAAGGTGGGAGCTTCGCGGGATCTCCGGACCTCTCCGAGTTCTCGGAGTTCGCCCAGAAGGTATCCAATCGACCGGTTCCCAGGGTTCAGTTCTTAACGGTTCAAAAAACGCATACTCCCGTGATCGAACATGGCAGGGACACAACTCCCTCGACACTTCATACATAGCATATGAACAAGCGAAATGCAAACATTTGGCACCGAAGAATTCTCGAGTAACCGGCGAAGTGAGTCACCCTTTGGTCATCAACTGATTGGCATGGGTCTTGCTAGGCCTTGCAATTCGTCCTTCCATCTGTCAGGAGCATGATCCGCGGGCGCGAGTCCGGCTCCGGTCTCAGAGTGGGTGTGGCCTCGAGCGCTGAGCGGAGTGCAGTGCTGACTCTCACGGTCAGATCTTCACCTTCAGAATCGGCTTGAAGATCAGCCCGAAGACGATGGACAGGATCAAGAACGAGATCAGCCAGTGGATGTCCAGTCCGAAGATCGGCGTGGAGCGGGCCGGGTAATAGACCCGGATCGATTCAAATACCGACGACTCGGGAATGGCCGGCTCGGCCGAGTACAAGAGACGATCGAAGAAACCGCCGCCGCGCCGTGAACTGATCCGATCGAACCCCTCGCCTACCGCCAACGGCATTTCCACGGTATCCGGGGCCAACCCGAACACCAGGGCATGGTTTCCGGGCTCGTCGGCCGTGATCCGCCAATCAATCGTTCGCAGAGGTTGGATGCGGCAGGGATCATTGGACGCCGCGGTCAGGCCCTCGGGGAGGCGCAGCTCATCGGCCAGACCATCCACCTTGGCCCCCGGCTTGAGCGTCGCCTGGACCCGCGCCGTTTGGCCGGCGGCGATGGGTACATGCTCGTAGCGGAGCCCGATTTGAACCATGATCAATACCACCGGCACCATCATGATCAGCATCGGGCGGATCGACAGGACCAGCAATCGCCCGGCCTGCCAGACAATCTGCCGTTGGGCCCGGAAGGTGACCGCTAAGTTGTCCTTGAACAGCCGGGTGGCCAGCAGGTTGGCGGCAATCTGGTTGCGCACATTGCCGATGGCGTCCTGGTTGGAGGTGTACCGCCAGACCATCAGCATGGCCACGCCGGTTAGCCCGGAGACGATCCACAGGGCCACCCCGGGCGAGAAGACCGAGAGCAAGGCGAATGCCAGATCCCCCAGCCAGACGGTTATTGCGGTGATGCGGTCCAAGGCACCGTGCCTCCTGCGTGTTAGCCCCCGACCGGGCCCCGAGCGCCGATGACTCGCCGGGCGACCTACTCGATATACCCCAGGCCGCGGAGCCGCTCGAGGACCGCCGGGTCGTTCTCCAGTCCTTCGCCCTTGGCCTCGTCCAGCTTGGTCAGCTCCTTCTCCAGAGCGTGGGCGATGAACTCCTCCGGGCTGCTGTAGCCGGCCGCCTTGGCATACTGCTTGACTCGTTCGAGCAGTTTCTTGTCCAGCTTCACGTTTCCACCGAGCACGATAGGCCTCCCTCTGGTCTTGCCGAGATCATCTGGCCGCGATCCGATCCGCGTTTTGTTTGTAGAAGTTTCGTCCGGTCATGTGGCCGGGTTTGGAGACGCCGAACTCTGCCAGCACCGTCGGGGCCACGTCGATCAGTGCCGGATCGTCCAGGAGTATCCGGCGGTTGCTAAACAGGATGCCGGGAACCACGTCGTGGGCGATGCAGTGGTCGGCGCTCCAGGCCTTGTGGTTGTCGACCAGCACGGTCTGGTCGAACTCGCCCAGGCAGGTTTCCCAGCTGGCCCGATAGTCGCGCTCGTAGCCGACGATCAGGTCCGGGGCGTTGATTGCCTCGGGTCCCGAATAGCACTCGTCGGTGTGATACACCCGGCGGATGACCTGCACCCCATTCTCGGGGTCGCGTACCGCCAACAGTTTCTCGCTGATCTCCGCCAACAGGTCCCGGCGCTCGGCCGCGGTGACGATGCCGTATTTCTCCCTGCCTTGGAGATTGAGATACAAGCCGTTGAGCCCCAGGCCATAGGCCCTGGTCCTGGCCCAATCCGCGTCCTGGAGCACACCCTTCTGGGCAAAAAGGTAACCCTCATTCCGCAGCCAGGTGTTCAGCGAGAAGCCCCGTCGGAAGTTGCAGAAGCCATGATCCGACAGCACTACGATCGTCGTCTCATCCCCCAGCCGCTCCATGCATCGGCCCACGGTGCGGTCCAGGGTGACGTAGACGTCTTCGATTACCGCCTGGTACTT
>CAZFMS010000362.1:0-3969 GCA_964520125.1 uncultured Planctomycetaceae bacterium | reverse complement strand
ACGTGGGGCGGTGCCGGCTGGGGGGTGGGAACATTGGAAGAATGAAGTAAGAACGATGAAGGATGAGGAGAAGGACCGGGACTGAGCGGGAAGGACTGAGGTCTGGACAGTACGGGTGCCACTGGCGGCTTGTCCGCCAGTGCCCTGGCAAGTGATCGAAGCACGGGCAGGCAGGCTGCCCGTGGCACCCACGGCAGGTAACTGATCAGACAGCACCCGCTCTTGCCCAGAGGCTAGGCAGGTGGTGACGGATGGGATCATCGAGCGGTTGGTCAGTCGAGGTTGATTCGGGGGGCGTCGGTGAGACTTTGGAGATCGGGCGGGCGCTGGGGGAGCGCCTGGAGGCGGGAGACGTAGTCGGGCTGACCGGTCCCCTGGGGGCGGGTAAGACGCAGCTCATAAAAGGAATCGCCGCGGGGCTGGAGGTGGCGGATGACCGGCAGATATGCAGCCCGACGTTCATTCTGGTCAAGGAGTATGAAGGCCGGCGGCACGTCTTTCATCTGGACGCGTATCGACTAGCGGGGGCTCGGGCCCTGGAGGAGCTGGGCTTCGAGGAGATGTGCGCCGGTGGAGGAGTGGTTTTGGTGGAGTGGGCGGATCGGGTGGCGGAGGCGTTTGATTCGAGAGCGCTATGGATCGACCTGGCGGTGACGGGCGAGACTCAGCGACGCTTCAGCCTCCGCACGGCCTCGGCGGAGTTCGGGCGGCGGTTGGAGGGGGCGGGGCTTGACCGATGGGGGTGAGGGGGGATGATGCAGGTGATGATCTCCAGAGGTAGTTCTTGTTGAGGGCACTGCATGGCGCGGGTGGATGGACGCCGGGCGGACGAACTCCGTCCGGTCAAGATTAGAAGAGGCTTCATCAAGGCGGCGTCTGGTTCGGTTCTGATCCAGGCCGGGGAGACCCACGTCCTGTGTACGGCTTCGGTGGAGGAATCGGTGCCCGCCTGGCGGCAGAATTCCGGGCTGGGATGGGTGACCGCGGAATACGAGATGCTCCCGGCGAGCACCGGACAGCGCCGTCCGCGGAACCGCGAGGGTCGGATCGACGGCCGGACGCAGGAGATCCAACGCCTGATTGGCCGGTCCATGCGGGCCGCGGTAGACATGAAGAAGCTCGGGCAGCGGACCATCTGGCTGGACTGCGATGTCTTGCAGGCCGACGGCGGCACGCGGACGGCGAGCATCACCGGGGCGTTTGTGGCCATGGCCGATGCGGTGGCGGGACTGCGGCGCAGGAAGGTAATCGAGGAAGACCCGATCGCCGATTCGGTGGCGGCGGTCAGCGTGGGGATTGTCGGGGGCCGGAGACTGCTGGACTTGTGCTACGTCGAGGACAGCAGCGCGGAGGCGGATTTCACCGTGGTGCAGACCGGGCGGGGGCGATTCGTCGAGGTCCAGGGGGCGGCCGAGGCCGGGACGTTCAGCCAGGCGGAGATGCTCGGGGTCCTGGCCCTGGCGGGGAAGGGGATCAGGCGACTGGGCAGGATTCAGCAGGCGGCATTCTCGGCACGCCGGGGCGGGTGAGGGATTTCCATGATCCGTAGGGACGGGCTGGTCATGCTGGCAGGTATTGTGGGGCTGGCGTTCTGGGGGTGCGACCAGGCGGAAACCGACCGGTGGCACCAGGAGAACACCAGTCGCTGGAACGAGTTTTGGAGATTCGGTGATTCCGGCTCGGGGGCCGGTCGGACGGAGGTCTGGACGATCGAGTGCAACGCCTACGAGGGCCCGGAGCGCCGGAGTTTAGCCGACCGAATGGCTACGGCCCTGAAGGGCGTGGATAGGCTCCAGGCGGATCGGGTGTGGGTGGAGGACGGCGAGACGCAGAGCCGGGTGTTCTACGGCCGGTACAAACTGAAGTACGTCCGGGCCAAAGTGGACCGGGAGTCGCAGGCCAAGGGCGACATCGTCATCGAGTTGAACGCGGAGATCAAGCGGGACCAGAGATTCATCAAGACCCTGGCCGTGGGAGACCGGCATCCGTTCTTCAGTGCCCGGGCCATTCCCCAGCCCACCGCGGACGTCGGGCCGCCGGAGTGGGACATGCAGAACGCCAAGGGGGTGTACGCCCTGCACGTGGGGGTGACTTATGCCACCCCGAAGCTGCACAACTACAAGCAGGCGGCCGTCGAGTGGGTCCGGGCCCTGCGGGCGGATGGACATGAGGCGTATTTCTACCACGATCCCGATGAGCCGCGGAGTTCTATCTGTGTGGGGACTTTTGGGGCCAATGCCCTGATTGACTCGGGCGACGGCAAGACGCAGTACAGTGCAGCGGTGATCGCCCTGCGCGGCCAGAGTGATTTCAAGTACAACCTGGAGAACGGCCACCGGATGTACAAGCGGGGCCGGAACCCGGACACCAAGAAGATGGAGCGGATACCGAACTGGTCGTTTCTGGTGAAGATCCCCCGAGGCGGTTCGGCGGCGGAAAAGTGGTGACGGAAGAAGCAAGCAGGCAGCGGGAAATCCTGATCGCCACCGGCAACCCGGCGAAGTATGGTGAGATCGCCGCGGTGCTTTCCGATTGCGGATTGCGGATTGCGGATCGCGGATTGGGTGGCCTTGGCGGGGCGGAATCTGAGAGGCCGGGCACACAACGGGTGGGGTGGCTTTCGCTCGACGATCTCTCTGCGGCCATCGCGGCGCCGGTGGAGGATGGGGTGACCTTCGCCCAGAACGCGGCGCTCAAGGCGGTGCACTATTCCCGGTTGAGCGGCCGGTGGGCGCTGGCGGACGACTCGGGCCTGGAGGTCGATGCCTTGCAAGGAGCGCCCGGCGTGTGGTCGGCGCGGTACGCCGCGGGCCCGGCCGGTTCAACGCGGGCCCAGGCGGATCGGGCGAATAACCGTAAGCTGATCTCGGAGTTGAAAGATGTTCCTTTGGAAGGGCGCAGGGCCCGATTCCGCTGTGCCCTGGCCCTGGCGGATGGTGAGCAGGTGCTGGCGACTGCCGAGGGCACCATCGACGGGCTGATCGTCGATGAGCCGCGGGGATCCAACGGGTTCGGATATGACCCGCATTTCTTCGTGCCGCGGTTGGGCCGGACCACGGCGGAGCTGGCCCCGGAGCACAAGAATCGGATTAGCCATCGCGGCCAGGCGTTGCAGCAGTTTCGACAGGCCCTGGCGGCACTGCTCGCTGAAGGTCGCTGACTGGCCGTGGGAACGCGGCGGGCACTGTTCTGGTCCGTTTCTGCACGCGCTGGAGGTGTTATGCTGGTGAAGACCGCTCCCTAGACGATCGCGGCTGTGCATCTGCATGCCCCCCAACGCCTGCCTGGCCGTGCGGTTGTCGCCCGGGTAGTGAGCGGCACCCTGGTCTGTTATCATTCTAAGGTTTTGCGGTCCTTGGTCGGTGTGCCGCGCTGCTGGTGCGCGGCTGGCCGGGGATGGCGCGTGGCGGGATATGAGGCCGAGAGCGGCCGGAGTTGGGAAGTCTGCTGGATGAAGGTGTTGTTGGCCAATCCGCGGGGGTTTTGTGCGGGCGTGGATCGGGCGGTGAAGATCGTCGATCTGGCCCTGGAGGCCTTCGGTCCGCCGGTCCACGTGCGGCGGGAGATAGTTCATAACCGGTACGTGGTGAACACCTTGCGGGCCAAGGGGGCGGTCTTTGTGGAGGAGCTGGACGAGGTTCCCCAAGGGGCCTTGGTGGTGTTGAGTGCCCACGGCGTGGCCCCCAGCGTGGTCGAAGAGGCCCAGCGTCGGTCACTGCGAATGATCGACGCGACCTGCCCGCTGGTCACCAAGGTACACCTGGAAGTGCATCGCTTTGTCAGACAGGGTTATCACATCATTCTGATAAACTCAATTCCGGCTTTTTCAAAATTCTCTTTTAGGGCCAGATTAATTTCCTGCTGAATATCCATATAAAGATTATAATCACTACCGTCAACATAATAGACAATTTCAAATACAAGACTAAAATCCGCAAAGCTTAAAAAATGCACTCTATCAAGAGCTGC
>CAZFMS010000361.1:0-3995 GCA_964520125.1 uncultured Planctomycetaceae bacterium | reverse complement strand
GGATGGAAGCATCTCGGTGCTGCTGGGGCTCGGCGACGGGACGTTTGCCGGCGCGGTGAACTACACCGCCGGCGCCGGGGCCAACTCCGTGGCGATCGGCGACCTGGACGGCGACCAAGTGCTCGACCTGGCCGTGACCTGCTTCTACGGAAACAACATCTCGATACTGCTAGGGCATGGCGATGGGACGCTTGCCGCCATGGTGAACTTCGCCGTCGGCGACGGTCCTAACTCCTTGGCGATCGGCGACCTGGACGTCGACCAGGCGCCCGATCTGGCCGTGGTGGGCGACGACGTCTGGGTCTTGCTGCATCAGATCCCGGGGCTATTCCAGGACTGTAATGGCAATGCCATTCCGGACGCGTGCGACATCGACTGCGGCCCGGCGGCCGGGCCGTGTGATTTGCCGGGGTGTGGGCAGAGCGCGGACTGCAACGCCAACGGCGTGCCCGACCAGTGCGATCCGGAGTGGGGCGACGTCGATCTCTTCGTCAGCCAACTGCTGGCCGAGAGTCCCGAACCCGCTCTGATGTGCCTGTTGGACCAGAACGACGATGCGATCCTCGACGGCACCGATATCCCGGGATTCGTGGACCGGCTGCGGAGTCCTTGATACCGGCGGGCATTGCCTCCGTATGGCCCGAGATAAGCGAGCGGTGGCCCGGTCAAGTTCTTTTTGAGAAGGCCCGTTGCGCTGGACCGGCAGGGGCAACTCTTAAGGGTGGGAGGCCTGGGACTTGCCGATGCAAGCCTCGGAGGCCTGGCGGGCAGGTTGCTTCGCTCGATGGTCTTCGCGTATGATAAGAGGTAGAAGGGCCGATCGATGCTCCGTCCCTCACCGGGACGAGCGAGGGAATCACTTGCCGAAACGGCTCCAGCAGTTGGGGGGGCACTGCGCACCACGAACGCTCGGCAAGTTCAACGAAGGAAAGGTGGATCATGTTTCGCTTGATACCGAAAACGGTTGTGTTTCTCCTGCCTTTAGTGATATCGACACCGCTGCTGCATGCCCAAGATCCGCCGGTCAACGCCTCCCTGCTGGGGCAGTGGGACGGCTACGGAGGCACTTATGGGGATGTCTGGGCGGAGGGCCAATACGCCTACGTCGGCACCTACAACGGCAACGTCGTTTTCATCATCGATATAAGCGACCCGGCTGCTCCGACGTTGGCCGGGCAGGTGGTCGCCGCAACGGGTTCCGCCCAGGACGTCAAGGTGCATAGCGGCCTGTTGTTCATTCCCGGCGGCGACGTGCTGATCATCGACGTGCGCGACCCGGCCAACCCGGTCACTTTGGTCAATGTGAACCTGTCCGGCATCTCCGAAGCGCACAATACGTTCTACGAAGACGGGTATCTGTACATCGTCGACTCCGGCACGAACAAGGTGGGCATCGTCGACCTGACTGCGTTCAACCCGGACGATCCGCCGCCGACCATCACCCAGGCCAAATGGATCCTCAGCAATGTCGGTTCGTCGTTTGTTCATGACATCACGGTCCGGGACGGGCGCCTGTACGCCTGTGCCTGGGACAGCGGGCTGTGGATCTACGACGTGACCGACGTGGCCAACACCCAACCGTCGCTCCTGGGTTCCGCCCCCGGCAGCAGCACCCATTCGTGCTGGCCGTCGCCGGACGGCCGATTCGTCGTCACCGGCGAGGAACGAAGCGGGGGGGGCATCAAGGTCTTCGAGATCACCGACAACGGCGGCTCGCTCACCCTCACCATGACGGACAGCCTGGCCATGCCGGGGGAGGCCTTCAGCGTGCACAATCAGTTCGTCATCGGTTATCGGGTATACAACGCCTGGTACGAAGTCGGCCTGCAAGTCTTGGACATCGATCCCGAAGACGGCACCCTCAGCTTCGTCGCCAGCTACGATACACCCAACAACTGGGGCGTCTATCCAGCCAATGGCGACGGCCTCATCCTGCTCAGCGACATCAGTTCCGGGCTGTATCTGATCGAGATTGACGAGGGCAGCATCAACGACGACTGCAACATCAACGGCATTGATGATTCCATTGACATCGCGGACGGAACGAGCACCGACTGCAATGGCAACGGCATCCCCGACGAGTGTGAGCCCATCCTGGATCAAGACTGCAACGCCAACGGTATTCCGGATGAATGTGACCTCGCTGATGGAACAAGCGATGATTACGACCTTGATGGCGTGCCGGACGAGTGCGAGGACTGCAACGCGAATGGTGTTGCGGACGTTTGCGATATCTCCTGCGCCGCCGGCGACTGCCTCAGCGATCCGGACGGCTGCGGCACCAGTTTGGACCTCAACGGGAACGGGGTTCCGGATGAGTGTGATACTGACGTATGGCCACCGACCCCGGACCCGCTGACCTGGGAGACGCCGCCGGCGCCGGTCAGTACCTCAGAACTTACCATGACCGCAACGGAAGCCTCCGACGACTATACGCCCCCAGTGCAGTACTACTTCTTGTATCGGGGCGGCATGGGGCCGGGCGGTAACAGCAGCGGCTGGCAGGAAGCCACTACGTACAACGATGGTGATTTGGCTGCCAACAATGTTTATTATTACTTCGTGAGAGCCCGAGATAGCGCCGTTCCCCACAACTACGGCATCTACTCCGACTTCGCCTCGGCGGCCACGCACATCGAGACGCCCGTCGGCCTGGCTGCGGGAGAGATCAGCTCGAACGCCATCGAGGTCACCGCCACGGGAACGTTCACCAATCTCGACCTGGGCCAGTCGGGACTGTACTTCGAGTGGGAACTGGCGGCCGGCGGCACGCCGGTGGGCAACAGCGGCTGGGTCCAGATGGCCGCCGTCACTGCCGAAAGCCTGGCGCCGGAGACCGCGTACACCTTCCGGGTCAAGGCCCGGAATCAGGATGCGCTGGAGACGAACACCGCCGAAGGCAGCTTCAGCACCCTGCCCGGCGTGGCGGAGTGCGAGTTGATGGGCGACGTGAACGACGACAGCGTGCTCAACGCCAAGGACATTTCGGCGTTCCTCCGCGTCAAGCTGGGCGCGCCGCAGGCGGGCGACAATGCGGCCTGCGCGGACTACCAGACCGGCACGCTGGACGGGGACACAACCTTGTTCGTCGCCGGGCTACTGGGAATATGAGCCCGGAGGTGCCGACCCTGCCCACCGTCCCCTGGGCACCTCCCAGTGGGACCCCGACGACCCCAAACAGCCCGCACGACCCCCCAACCCGCGATTAGACCCACTGGAGGCCCGCTGGCACAGCCCCAGCATGGCCCGAAACAGGGCTGGCGGTGGTCCGCTCAGACTTTTTTTTGGGCAGGCGCGTTGCGCGGGGCGGTCAGGAGAGACTCTTAAGGGTAGGAGGCCCGGGTGCGGCTCTGATCGGGCTCGACGGGAAACGGGTTTCACGAACGGAGAGCGGCATGCGATCCCACAGGACCACGCTCGTGGTCTTGGCGGCGGGCAGGAACCCTGGCGGGGAGGCGATTCCCGCTGGAATCGAGAGGCTTCACGTGGAATGATGATGATCGATAGCTCGGTGAATGGAGAATCCCGGGAGCAAAGTAGCCTGAGGCATTCTCCGTCAACATCCTCTGCTCAAGAGGAAGAAGGGAGGATCGATGATGCTGAACCGTTTTGTTCTCACAGTAGGTTTGGTGCTCTTGGCGAGTTTCAGCCCGGCCCTCGGTCAAGTCTGTGCTCACCCGAATCCGGGGGAGAACATCACCATCACGGTGACTGGCGACGCAAAAGGCAAGCCGGACACGATGTACATCGGGCTTGCATCGGAGGCGACGGCGGGAAACGCGGTCGACGCCTTTCAGCAATGCAAGCAGAAGGCCGATGCCGCAGCCACGGCCATCGCGGCTCTGGAGATCCCGCGTTCTGAGGTTCTTCGGGACATGTACGAGTTCTCTTCGCCGACCACCGGAAACCCCTTTTCAGTCCTGCAGCCGACGGCCACGCCCTCGGGCACAAAGGTCTCCCAGGCCATCAAGGTCAAAGTCGAGATGGGCGACGCG
>CAZFMS010000360.1:0-4036 GCA_964520125.1 uncultured Planctomycetaceae bacterium | reverse complement strand
CGGCCTTGTGGTGGCTCTCGACGGCGCGCTTGTCCTGCTCCTCGCGGGGGTTCTCGCCCTTCTCGCCGAGGTTCTCGGCGGTGGCCCCCATGCCGACGCCGCACAACGGGTCGATGCTGTCGGCCCAGCCGTCCAGCAGGGTGCGATCCCCCATCTTGAAGCCCTCCCAACGGCAGTCCTTCAGCAGATAGGGGATGGTGCTCATGCTGTCCATGCCGCCGACGACGACGGTCTGGCTGTCACCCAGGCGGATGGCCTGCGACGCCAGGGCGATGCAGCGCATGCCCGAGGGGCAGGCCATGTTGATGGTCTGCACCGGCACGCTGATCGGTACGTTGCCGCGGACCGAGGCCGTCCGGGCCGGGTTAGGCCCGTTGCCGGCCTGTCGGCAGTTTCCGAAGATGACGTCGTCGATACCGTCGCCGGCCACGCCGGCCCGTTGCAGGGCGGCCTGGATGGCCGTCGCTCCCAGGTCATAAGCGGGCAGGTCCCTGATTGTCCCCCCGAAGCGGCCCATCGGGGTCCGCACCGCACTGATTGCCACAACGTCGGTTAGTTCCACAGCTTGCTCCTCAGGTTGACTGTCGCATGACGGCCAGGCGCCACCGGCGCGACGCCGGTGCCGCAGAGCCCGTCAGATATCCCAATCCCCAGTCCGCAATCCGCAATCCGCAATCTAAATATATTGTCCGCCGTCCACCTGGATCACCTGGCCGGTGATGTGGCGGGCGGCTTCGCTGCAGAGGAAGGCTATCACCTGGGCGACTTCCTCGGGCTGGCCCAGGCGTCCCAGGACGATCTCGGCCAGGGCGGCTTCTATGACCTTCTCCGGGGCGTCCTTCATCATGTCGGTCTCAATCAGGCCGGGGGCGACGGCGTTTACGTTGACGCTGGAGCGGCCCAGCTCCCGGGCCAGGGCCTTGGTCAGGCCGATGATGCCCGCCTTCGATGCGGAGTAGTTGGTCTGGCCGAACTTCCCGCGAAGGCCGTTGATCGAGGTGACGTTTACGATCTTGCCGGACTTCTGCCCCTTGAAGACGCCGACCGCGGCGCGGATGTAGTTGAAATAGCCCTTCAGGTTGGTGTTGATCACCTGGTCCCACTGCTCCTCGGTCATCTTCCAGCTCACCGCGTCGCGGTTGATGCCGGCGTTGTTGATCAGGATGTCCAGGCCGCCGAACTTCTCGCGGACCTCATCGACCATGCGTTGGGCGTCGTCGAAGCTGGCCACGTCGGCCTTGACGGCCAATCCTTTGCGGCCCAGGGCCTCGATGTCTGCCGCCACCTGTTTGGCTTCGGTGTCGTGGCGGCGGTAGTTGATGGCCACGTCGGCCCCTTGCCGGGCCAGCTCCCGGGCGATGGCCGCCCCGATGCCCAGACTCCCGCCGGTTACAATCGCCTTCTTACCTTCAAGTACCATCATGTTCACACCTGCTCGCTGTAGTTGTGCTGCTGACTGATTCCCAAACCGTCAATCGTCAATCGTCAATCCGCAATGCTGGCCCCACACTTGCCGCAGTGGTCGAACATCGCGGGGATGCCCTTGGCGTCGCACTTGGGGCACTGCTTGGAGTAGGGTCCCCACAGAAACTCGCTGGAGCCATTGGGGTCCGCGGCGCGTTTCCGCATCCCGACATAATCGGCCTTGCGCTTTTCGACGAAGGCGGTCATGCCCTCGTGCGGCTCGAGGCTGGTGTAGTGAATAGACAGCCAGTCGCGGGCGTGCCCCGCCGTCGCGTGCCAGGCCGTGTCCTTCCAATAGTTCACCTGGGTCTTGGTGTAACGGGTACACTCGAAGAACTTGTTGACGATCTGGTTGCACAGGTCGGCGACAACCTCGTCCAGCCGGGACATGTCGATCGAGTATCCGTCCTTGCCCTTCAGGGCCTTCTTGATTTCGTCTGGTCTGACGCGAGTGTCAAACGGGTTCTCCCAGGGGTCCGTGTTCCAATCGGCGAGATAGGTGCGATCGTTGGTGAAGGTCGTGCGGAAGGTGCCGTTCTCGTCCTTGACCGTCGGCACCACGACGTTGACCAGGCCCATGGACAGCGAGGTGAAGGCCGGATAGCGCTGGTTGAGGAAGAGGATGCCTCGGGCCTTGCGATCGCCGACATGGATCGGGAGCCATTGGGTGGACCCGCCACAGGCCACCGAGCCGACGCCGGTGCCCACCTGGGCGATAAAGGCGTGCTCGGCCATGACGCCCAGGTCGCAGGCCAGTTGGCTCTCGTTGCCCCCGCCGACGGCCATGCCGTTGAGCCGGGCGATGACCGGCTTGGAGCAGTTGGTGATCGACTCGATGTAGTCCTTGAAGCAGCACATGTATTTCCAGTAGTCGCGGGGCTTCTGGGTGTACTCCTTCTGGTATTCCTTGACGTCGCCTCCGGTGCAAAAGGACTGATGGCCGGCGGAGGTGAAGACCACGACGGCGACGTTGTCGTCCCAGGAGGCGTCCTGGAAGGCGGCGGCCAGCTCCTGGAGGGCGGGGGTGCTGTAGGCGTTGAAGTTGTGGGGTCTATTAATGGTGACCCGGGCGACCCAATCTCGCTTTTCGTATTGGACCTCCTGGAAGTCAAAGGACTGAGCGTCTCGGATGGGGAACATACTCATGGTGGCTACTCCATAACAAGCACCAACGGACACGGATGCGCGTGAGACGGCACGGCTGTTTTGTCCATAAAACCGAACGCACGTACGTACGCTCGATCGAGGGGCGACGACCCTACCCCCGCCCTGGGCCGCCGTTGGCGCCGCAACCGGCACGCGTTACATTATCCCGCTGTATTGCAGGTCGTCAAGCGTTTTTCCGGATGTTTTTCCCTTGACAGTACTCCTCCGGTGGGGCATATTGGGGATTGCTGGAGGTCCTTCCCAGGGACAGGCGCGGGTTCCATGTTTTCACAGAAACCAGAACGGGTGTTCGAACGTCGACGGCGGGACGCGGTGGACAATCCAAGTTCCGATAATCGCAGCAGTTATGAACAGCGACTGAACCACATCCTGGAGGAGGCCACCGCTCTGATCGCTCAGGTCGGCTATGAGAGGGCCTCCATGCGGGCGGTGGCCAAGGCGGCCGGGGTCAGCCTGGCCGGTCTGTACCACTACATCGATGGCAAAGAGAAGATGCTGTTCCTTATCCAGTTCCGGGCGTTCAGCTCGCTACTCAGCAATCTGCGGGAGAAACTGCACGGGGTGGACGATCCGATCGAGCAGTTGCGGGTCATGGTTCGGGCCCACGTGGGCTACTTCGCGGCCAACATGGCCGCCCTGAAGGTGTGCTCGCACGAGCTGGACTCGCTCAGCGGTTCGGCCTACGCGGAAACGCGTCGGATTCGGCGTGAATACTATGAGCTGGCCCGTTCGATCGTCGAGCGAGTCTGGAACGGACACGTGGGCGATACTACACTCGATCGGCACGTGGCCACCATGTCGCTTTTCGGCATGCTGAACTGGCTCTATCGGTGGTACGAACCCAAGCGCGGGCGCTCGCCGACGAGCGTCGCCAACCAGATTACGGATCAGTTTCTCCACGGCATCGTCGCGGCGGACCGGGGGTCCTAGCCCAGGGTGTTTACCGCAGAGCACCCGGAGATCGCGGAGAAGAGGACGGATGTGGGGGGCGCGAAGGCCGCGGCCTTAGATGTTCCAGCATGGGCGGGTGGTTTGAAGCGGGAGTTCAAAGGTGTACGTTCCAGATGTAGAAGTGCATGAAGCGGCGACGCTGGAGGAGGCCTCGGCGGTCTTGGGGCGCTATGCGCCCGACGCCCGCATGCTGGCCGGGGGGACCGATCTGCTGGTTGATCTGAAGACCGGCCGGGTCGGCGCGGGGCACCTGGTCTCTCTCCGGCGGATCCAGTCTCTGCGGGGGGTGACGGAGTCGGACGGCGAGCTGCGGATCGGGGCCCTGACCACCATCACCGAACTGGGGAACTCACCGATTGTGCGCCGGGCATTTTCCCCGATCATCGACGCGACCAGCCGAATGGCCGCCCCCCAGATCCGCAACGTGGCTACCGTGGGGGGGAACATCGCCAGC
>CAZFMS010000359.1:0-4046 GCA_964520125.1 uncultured Planctomycetaceae bacterium | reverse complement strand
GGCCGAGAAGCTGGTCCGCCGCCTGGCCGAGGAAGCAGTAGGTTCGCGCGTGGATTCGGAACGGTTCGCCAGGTGGTGGGGCGAGCCGCTCACCTTCCACATGCCCACGCTGGGGAAGTTGACACAGACGCGGGCCGCCTGGGCGGGGCTGTTTGTCAACCTCACCGACCCCAGCACCTTTGCCGAAATGGTGACCGAGAAATGGGCCGGCTTCAACTGGGAGGGCGCCGAGACGGCGGTGAGGTCGCGGCCGCTCCTGGAGGACGTCGAGCTGTTCATGGACGAGTTCCGGGCCGAGCAGCCGAAGGCCGTCGCCTTTGTGCGGGCGCTGAAGGACTATAAGAACACGGCGGAGTACTTCGATCCGATCAACGAGGTGCACTACCTGATCCGGGGAAGCTACCTGGAGAAGGTGCTCCAGCGCTGGGGCCGGGTCCGCAACGTGCACTATCAGCAGAAGGGCCCGACGCCCAACGTGATGAACCTGCACGCCGAGCTCCTGGTCAAGACGGCGGGCCGTTACAAGACCCGCACCGGCAGCCGGGCCTCTATCATCATCCGGGACCCGCTGGCCCAGTTCTTTGACGAGGTGTACGGCGACGCGGCTTTTGTGGCCTATGCGCTGCCGGTGACCAACGCCTTCAAGTTGCTCCAGGAGCCGGTCGAGGAGCTCACCATCCGCGGGCACATCGAGAACATCTACGGCAAGCCGCTGGGGGTGACGCTCGAGGACCATCTGTACTACGTGATCGGCAGCGACCTGCAGAGCCCCATGAGCGACCCGGAGAAGGGAGTCGCCAAGCTCTTGAACAACAGCGTCGAGGCCATCCTCTCCTGGAACCCCGGGCCGATCCTCAGCCAGTTCCCCTCGGCCTTCGGGCCGGCGGCCGACACGCGGCCCCTGGAGCCCAAGTACATAGCTCACGGGATCCGGCGGATCCTCAGCCGCGGGGAGTTCGACAAACTCTACCAGGACCTCATCGGCCGCAGCGCCGAGTTGGAGTACCGCTGGGAGTTCGGGCCGATCAGCTCTCTGGTGAACCCCTGGACCGAGCCCACACACGCCGTGATCCGCAGCGCCCGCTGGCGGCAGGTGAGGCGGTTCGTCCGCAAAGGGATGCGCGGCCTGATCTGGATGGACAAGCGGGCCATCACCTCGAACTACGCGGCGGTGATCCGCAAGCTGGAGGAGGAGGAGCAGCTCTCCGGCGAGGAGCTCCTGGACCGTGCGGCCCGGGAAATCGAGCGCTACGTGCACCGGGTACACCCGCCCTCGAGCCCGGTCCACGAGAGCGGCCTGGGAAGGCTGGCCAGGCGCAATCCGTTCGCCAAGGTCATTACGACCTTCACGCGGCAGAGAAACCAGTACGTCAACGTGATAGCCCGCCAGGTGATGGAGTACCGCAAGACGGGGCACATTCGGCCGTTGCTCTACAGCCTGGCGGTGATGGTCCTGCTGGCGGCGACCTACACGCTCAAGGGCGAGCTGATGGGCCTGGTGATCCGCGGCGGCAAGCCGCGACGCCGGCCAAAGACCGGGACGGACTTCGGGCTCGACGTGGTGGAGAACACCCTGGGCAACGTCTACGGCATCGGCGAGGTGATGCGGACGCTGCGGCGAAACAGCAGTTACGGGGCCGGGATGCGAGTGAGCCCACCGGTGGCGGCGGTCAACAACACGCTCAAGGGCATGATCGACATGAAGCGGGCCATCTTCGCCGACCGCGGAAACCTCAAGGCCCTGGACCGGGGAGCCCGGAACCTGGCCCGGGGCCTGGGCGGGATTGTGGGCCTGCCGACGCCGGCCCTGATTGGCGCCATACGGGCGGGCAGGGGGCTGATGAGCCAGCCGCGAGTCGAGGGGCTGGCCGGAAACCCGCACAAAGTCGCGACCGACAAGAAGCGCCAGCAGGCGAGCAGGGCCGCTGCAGGGGGGCGCCCGGAGACGGAGCCGCAGGATATGGCCTGGGAGGCCTCCGAAGGCAGCCAGCGGGCACTCAGGCGGCTCAAGAGCAAGGTCAAGGACCTCCAGGCGGCAAAGAAACACCTGGCCCGGGCCATGCGGATCCGGGGGGTCGATACGACGACGTGGTACGCTCGCTTGAGAGAGCTCGTGCGAGCCTGGAACAGGAAGGGAGATCGAAATGGCAGGAAATGACAGCGTGGTCGGAACGCCGAACTTTACTTTGCCGGCGGTGACGTGTCAGGCGGCGGCCGGCGGGACAATCATCGGCACGGTGGAGTGTGAAGGGGCGGCCGACGTCATGCTCTGCGAGGCGAAGAACGAGAACGCGGCCGCGGTGGCCACGGACGTCTTTATCGTGGAGGTTCAGGCCCATAAGGACGCGGCCTGGGCCGTCTACCTCCAGGGGGCGGACTTTGACGACGCCGAAAATGCCAACATGCTGTTCTGCGAGGACACCGGGCCCCACGAGATTGCCCAAGGCGCCACCGCGATGTTCAAGATCGACGTCCGCGGGGCCTGGGCGGTGAGGTTCAAGGCCAGCGGGGTCGCGGCGACGGTCGACGTCTCGGTCCGCGGGACGGCCCGCAAACGAGCGTAAGGCCGGCCACATGAGCCGGTGTACTTCAGCAGAGGGTAACAGGACTCGAACGAGGAGGATGCAGGTATGACCAGCAAGAAGCAGCAGACCAGGCAAGCGTGTCCGTTCAGGCCGTTAGGCGACAAGCTGGTGATCAAGCCGGAGCCGGCGGCGGACAGGACCAAGGGCGGGATCATTCTGCCCGACGACGCCCAGGATCCACCGGACCGCGGTCTGGTGGTTGCGGTGGGGCCCGGGCGCATGACGGACCGCGGGATGATTGAGCCGATCGGCGTGGAGGTCGGCGAGGAAGTTTACTATTTCCGCCACGCCGGAGTCACTCTGAAGGTGGGCGACCAGGAGTACCTGGTGACGACCAAGCGCGAGATTTGCGCGGTGATCGTCGGCGGGGATCCTGGCCAGAAGGGAGGAGATCGTGACGGGTATACATAATCGGGGAATCGGGTACGGGCCGGGCTACGCGGCGGGGCTGATCGTCGGGAGGGACGCCAACTGGCAACTGCTGACCTATAACAACCTGGACGCTTCACTGTTTATGCCCGGCGGCACCTTTGGCACCTGCGTCCTCTTCACCGCTGATGGCCCTGTAACGGTCAGGCAGTTCAGCGTCCAGAACGGAGACACAGGTCTCATCGGCGTGAATGGGTGGGTGGCCATCGCACTGGGCATTGTCGGTACGACCGGCCTCTTCCTGGCCTCGACGTCCATTGACCAGACTGAGTTGTCCTTCACCAGCGACCAATGGGACATGGCTCTCTCGCCGGTCACGGAAAGCGACATCTCGGCCGACATCGTGGCGACGACGGTTCCCGATGCCGGCGAGGCTACGGATATTGCGGGCACCGTTGACATCGCAATCTTGTGGCAGCCCCAGGTAGCTGGGAGCGGGGCGACGCTAGTCAAGACGATCTGAGCGATCTGTGTCAACGCAAAGGAGAAGACGATGGCAAAGACAGAGGTCATCAAAGACCCTGCGAAGGCGTACATCACCCTCGAAATGGCGAAGAGGCGACAGAAGCTCGCAGCCGACACCCTGGTTAAGGTCCAGGCGGGGAGCGATGTTGACAAGACCGAAAAGGTAACCTGGCTGAAGAACGAGGAGGCCAGACTCACGACCCTGATTGGCCGGCGGTAAGCAAGTGGGGGCTGTTCAGCGAGGAGATAGTCCGATGGCTTTCGACGACGACCAGGTCCGGGAAGCCCAGTCAATCGCCTGGGAGATTGTACGTCCGGAGCTGGACCGGCTGTGCGACAAGATCGACACGCACCTGGCCGAGATGAGGAGAGAAGCGAGCAGACCGCGGTTCTGTCCCGAGCACCAGGCCATGGTCGTGGGCGCCGCGAGGCGCGACGGACGGCTGGAGGCCCAGGCGACCGACCTGGCCGGACACCAGGCGGCGCACAAGGAGGCCCGGGCCATGATGCCCAAGTGGCTGCAGGTGGTTATCGCCGCGGCCATGCTGGCCGTTGTCGGACTGCAAC
>CAZFMS010000358.1:0-4049 GCA_964520125.1 uncultured Planctomycetaceae bacterium | reverse complement strand
CATGCCCGTACTATATCATGCCTGTCAAGAAAAATTCCCAAACTCTGTGCGGACCAGTTAGAACGGCGCCCGTGATCCTTGCAAAAGGCCCGCACAGCGGAATCTACTAATAGGAAGCTCTATCATGCAATTTAAGAACGCATACATCCCGTACGGTGCCTACTGGTCCACCCCCTTTTGCCGCTGGCAGGGCAGCTTCGGCCACCTGCACGCCGTCAAGTTTGCCGCCGAGATTGCCACCCGGGCCATGAGTGAACGGGGCATTTCCCCCGATGTGCTCGACGGCCTGTTTCTCGGCTGGACCGTGCCCCAGCAGTTCGGCTTCTACGGGGCTCCTTGGGCCGCCGGTCTCATCGGGGCCCCGGGCATCACTGGGCCGAACATCAGCCAGGCCTGCGCCACCTCCGCCCGGGTGATCGCCAACGCCGCGGCCGAGGTCGAACTGGGCACCCACACCGCCGTCCTGGCCTTGTTGTGCGACCGCACCAGCAACTCGCCACACATCTACTATCCGAACCCCCTGGCAGTAGGCGGGATTGGCCAGAAAGAAGACTGGGTGTGGGACAACTTCGGCCGCGACCCCTTCGCCCAAGAATCCATGATCCAGACCGCCGAAAACGTCGCCCAGAAGGCGGGCATCGACCGGGCCGCCCAGGACGAAGTCGCCGTCATGCGCTACCAGCAGTACCAGGACGCCTTGAAGGACGACGCCGCGTTTCTGAAGCGCTTCATGGTCCTGCCCCTGGAGATCAAGGACGCCACCGGCCGCAAGGTGATCAACACCGTCACCGGCGATGAAGGGGTCTTCCCCACGACCGCCCCAGGACTGGCCAAGCTGCGGCCCGTCCTGGACGGCGGCACCGTAACCTTTGGCACCCAGACCTACCCCGCCGACGGCAACGCCGGCCTGATCGTGGCCACCCGGGAGAAGGCCTCCGCATTAAGCAAAGACCCTAATGTCACCATCCGAGTCGTCTCCTTCGGACAGGGCCGGGCGGATAAGGGTTACATGGCCATGGCCAACGTGCCCGCCGCCCGCCAAGCCCTCGACCGGGCCGGGATCACGATCAAGGAAGTCAAGGCCGTCAAGACCCACAACCCCTTCGCGGCCAACGACATCTACTTCGCCAGGGAGATGAACCTGGATGTTTCCGCCATGAACCGCTTCGGCAGCTCTCTCGTCTGGGGCCACCCCCAGGCTCCCACCGGGGCCCGGCTCACCATCGAGCTGATCGAGGAACTGGCCCTCGGCGGCGGTGGTTACGGCTTGTTCACCGGCTGCGCCGCCGGCGACACCGCGTTTGCCCTGGTCGTCAAGGTGGATTAGCATCGCCGGCGGCCCACCGCCTACCAGGAGTGCACAGGGTCCGAACACCGCCGGCCGGCAGAGAGTAACCAGCAGGCCGGGCCCACGCGAGACGGCCAGTCGCAAGGAGAAGAACAGTGCTTCCCGGAGAAAAAAAGTACCCCCACATATTCTCACCGGGGAAACTCGGCAAGCTGCAGACCAAGAACCGAATCAAGTACGCCTCCACCGAGACCAACTTCAACTACTCCGATGGCTACGTGGCCGACAAGGAGGTCGCCTACATGGAGGCCCAGGCCCGCGGCGGAGCCGGCATGGTCACCACCCAGGGGGCCTACACCGACCCCCGAGGAGAGGGCAAGGGCTACGTCGGCATGATGGCCATCTGGGACGACAAGTTCATCCCGGGCCTGAAGCGCATCGCCGACGTGATTCGCAAGTACGACGCCGTCTCGGTCCTGCAGCTCATGCACTGCGGCCGGGTAGGGGGGGTCCAGCTCGACTACACCGTCGGCCCCTCGGCCGTCGAACAGCGGCTGCCCAGGTTCCGCCCGCCACGGGAAATGACCAAGGAGCAAATCGAAACCTGCATCGAGGAGCACATTCGCGGTGCCCGGCGCTGCGCCGAGGCCGGCTTCGATGCCGTCGAGATCTCCGGCATCGTGGGCTATCTGCTCTCCAACTTCATATCCTCCTACACCAACAAGCGAACCGATGAGTTCGGCGGAGGTGTGCAGGGCCGGGCCGAGTTCCCCCGGCGGATCGTCGCCGGCATCCGCAAGGAGCTGGGCCCGGACTACCCGATCATCATCCGTCTGTGCGGCGAAGAGCTGCTCGACGACCGTGGCGGCAGTACCCCCCAAGAGAGCCTGGAGATGAACCGCATCATCTGCGCCGCCGGCGCCGACATGCTCTCCGTGACCGTCGGCTGGCAAGAGTCCGCCAAGTCGGTCATCTCCCGGGACATCCCCCAGGGCGACTGGCTCCACGTGGCCCGGCGCTTCAAGAGCGAGCTGGACATGCCGGTCTGCATGGCCTACCGCCTCTTCGAGCCCAAATACCCCGAGGCCGCCCTGTCCGAAGGGATCATCGACTTCTGGGAGAACTGCCGGGCCATGATCGCCGACCCCATGCTGCCCAACAAGATCCTCGAGGGTCGCGAGGAAGACATCATTACCTGCATCGCCTGCAACATCTGTCTGGCTAGGCTCTTCCGCGATGCCGAGCTTACCTGCTGCGTCCGACCCAGCCTGGGCCACGAGAACGAGGCCGACTGGGGCTTTTACGGATTCCCGCGCTCACCGCAGAACAAGAAGATCATGATCGTGGGCGCCGGGCTGGCCGGGTTGCAGGCCGGCGCCGTCGCCGCCGAAAAGGGCCACCAAGTCACCCTCTACGAGAAGAAGGACCAGGTCGGCGGCCAGGCCGCCACCGCCGCCAAAGGCCCCTGGGGCGACCAGGAGTTCATGCGGCTGGTCAATCATCTCCGGGTTCGCTGCGAAAAGAACGGCGCCAAGATCGTCACCGGCCAAACCGTAACCAAAGAGCTGATCGAGAAGGAGGCCCCCGACAAGCTGATCCTCGCCGTAGGGGCCAAGCCCGACCGCAGCGCCTTCCCCGGCGGCGACGGCCAGAACGTCCTAAGCTGCCTCGAGGTCATGGATGGCACCGCCCAGCCCGGCAAACGCGTGGTCGTGGTGGGCTCCAAAGGCGTGGCCATCTCCACCGCCTTGTTTCTCGTGGACCAGGGAGATTACGAGGTCTCCATGATCGGCCCGGCCAAGAAATTCGGCCTGGACGTCAACCCCTCCTACATCTGGCGCTACCGGAGCAAGCTAAAGGAAGGCGGCGTCAAGCAGTTCGCCCGACACAAGATCAAGGAACTCACCCCCCAGGGCGTAGTGGCGGAAGATGCCCAGGGCGAGCCGGTCACCATTCCCTGCGACACCATAATCCTCGCCAACATGGCCCCCAACCGGGAGCTGGGCGAGGATAAGGACAAGGTTTACGCCCAAGGTAAGGTATACACCGTCGGCGATGCCATCGTCCCCCGCAGAATCAACGGGGCCATCCACGACGCCTACCGGCTGGCGATGACCTTCTGAGGAAACGTCGAAACGTCGAAAAGTCAAAACGTCGAAACGCCAAGAAGTCGAAACGTCGAGAATCGAAGGACGACCATTGAAGGTCTAGGCGGCGGCTAGTAATCGAATCGGTCTGAGGGTGCCCAATGTTTCCGGTTATCAATGCGTTCAAGTGTAACGGCTGCAAGGTGTGTATCGTGCGGTGCCCGGCCCAGATCATGGGCCTGATCAGCGGAAAGGCCGCCTACCTCCAGGTCTTGTGCGAGGAGTGCGGCATCTGCGCCGAAGTCTGCCCGGAAGACGCCATCTACTTCGATCTGCCCAGGTTCTACGGCCCCGCGGAAGTACACGAGGCCTACCAATTCAAACGCTAGCCCGTCTTCTATGTAGGGTCATGTATGCAACAACGAGCTTCAATTTCCGACCCGAGCAACCCTCTGAAATGAGGTGCTCTCAGGGGAGGAAGAGCCGCGGGCTTCAGCCCGCGCGGCCGTTCATGAGTATGTGGCAGGAATCAGAATGATCCAACGCCACCTAAACACCGTGGTTCCACCGGCGGCCCGTTACTACTCGGAGCGGAGAATGTTGAACATCACACATACCCGTGGGTGCCACTGGCGGCTTGTCCGCCAGTGTCTTGCCGGACAGAAGCACTGGCA
>CAZFMS010000357.1:0-4051 GCA_964520125.1 uncultured Planctomycetaceae bacterium | reverse complement strand
GAGCGGCTCGGTGTGCTTCATCGTTGCCGTGGTGTATGCGTTCTCGGCATTCAAGTAGGCGATAACCTTTTCGTCGCCGCGCTGCCGCAGCCAGTAGTAGTTGTCCACCCGGGTATCGCCGTGCTCGGTCATCTGGTGCGGCACGACCTGGGCCACCGGCGGCTTCGGCACCGACGGGGCCGCGCATCCGCCGATCAGCAGGCCGGCGAGAATCGAGATGCTATGTGGTGCGGTCGCAATCTTCACGAAAGTCCGGGGCATCATGAGTCTTTCTCCTGACGGGTAGGGCAAGTCGCCGGGCCCGTTTCCCGGCGTCGAATCTAGCCGACCGAACTGCGGCCCACAAGCCAGGCCGCTCCACGCTTGACCGCCTCGGCCCAATGGCGGTATGTATGCCCCGAGTATGTCATCCGACCCGGCTCGATGGCGCCGTCTGTATCCGTTCGAGAGCCACTATCTCGACCGCGGGGCTTTGCGCTACCACTATCTGGACGAAGGGGCCGGCGAGCCGGTGGTAATGGTCCACGGCAACCCGACCTGGTCGTTCTACTTTCGGGAGCTGGTCAAGTCCCTGCGCGGCTCCTACCGATGCGTGGTGCCGGACCACATCGGCTGCGGACTCTCCGACAAGCCGGGGGACGACGGATACGAATACGTGCTCGAGCGGCGGGTCGATGATCTGGAGGCCCTGCTGGATCATCTGGGCCTGGACCACGGGGTGACCCTGGTATTGCATGACTGGGGGGGCATGATCGGCATGGCCTGCGCCCTGCGGCGGCCCGAGCGGATCGCCCGACTGGTGGTGCTGAACACCGCGGCCTTCCTCATGCCCGCCGGCCGGAGCCTGCCGCTACGGCTGTGGGCCCTGCACGGGCGAAACCCGCTGGCCAGCCTGCTGGTCCGGGGGCTAAACCTGTTCAGTTGGGGGGCGACCTTCATGGCCAGCGCGAAGGGCCTTTCCCAAGATGTCCGCCGCGGCCTGACCGCCCCCTACGACTCCTGGGCCCACCGCATCGCCACCCTGCGCTTCGTGCAGGACATCCCCCTAAAGCCCGGCCACCCCAGCTACGACCTGGCCAAGTCGGTAGACGACAACCTGCACGTCTTCGCCGACGTGCCCATGCTAATCTGCTGGGGCCAGCGCGATTTCGTCTTCGACCACCACTTCCTGGACGAATGGCGCCGCCGTTTTCCCAAGGCCGAGGTCCACAAGTTCGCCGACGCCGGGCACTACGTGCTGGAAGACGCCAAAGAGGCGATTCTGCCGCTAATACGGCACTTTCTAGAACAAGACGAGATCGGCTCGCGCAGTGCGCCGCTGGCGGATGAGTGGGCCGGCCCACATCGGTGATCGGCGACTTGACACACACGGTGGGTTTAGTGGAACATATGCAAGCGCGCGGGAATGCGCGGCCCCGATCAGAGCCCCGAGCGTAAGCGAGGGGTCGACAGCAGCAAGCGGTCCGTCAAACACACGGGTCACCCGTCGCTCACGCTCCGGGCTCTGATCCGTGTTGCGGAATTGCACGATATTATTGTGTAGGAAGGTACTTTCGCCATGGGCAACTCAATGTGGATGGTCAGAGCGGGGCGGCGCGGTGTGTTGGCTGAGGATTTTGCCACGCTTTCTTGTGTAGCTATTGGCTGGAGGAAACTCGGCGATCTGAGCCGGGTCAGAGGACGTGACGAGATTTCGGAGTTAGTTCGACAGGCCTATCCTGAAGTGAGCCCCGGGCAGGTGTCAGCGAAGGCAGGGCAGATTGCTCGCTTCCTGCTCGATTTCAAGATAGGAGATCTGGTCACAACGTATGATCCCGACGAACGGTGCTACCATGTTGGGAAGATCGCCGGCGACTATGAGCACAAGCCGGAGGCGATAGAGGGGTATGCTCACGCAAGACGAGTGACCTGGGAACGGAAAGTGAACCGTGATGACCTCTCGACGGCGACCAAGAATAGTCTGGGTGCGCTCATGACCATTTTCCTGATTGGCGCCGATGCACGGGCCGAACTGGAGGGTGAGCTTGGGAAGAAGCCGGTAGGTCCCGTAGTTAAGCCAGACAAGATTGCTGACCTTCGTGCCGACGCCGAGGAGCGTGGACGGTCGTTCATCACTGATTGCGTCAGCGAGCTTGACTGGAAGGAAATGCAGGAATTGGTGGCTGGAATCCTGCGGGCGATGGGCTACAAGACGAGGGTGTCCCCGGATGGGCCGGACCGCGGCCGCGACATTCTGGCATCCCCTGACGGGTTGGGACTTTCCCAGCCCAGAATCATCGTGGAGGTCAAGCATCGCCGGGGGACTCGAATCGACGCCCAGAGCATCCGCAGCTTCCTTGGTGGCCGCCGGCCCGGAGACAACGGGATGTATGTCAGCACCGGGGGGTTTGCCAAGGATGCCAAGTACGAAATGGATCGAGCGAACATTCCGGTTGCGGCAGTGGATATGGAGGGTCTCGTCGACCTGCTGATCCAGCACTACCCGTCGATGGATGCCGAGACCCGGGCCCTTGTTCCGCTGGTGCCCATCTACTGGCCCGCCAAGTGACGCCGGCAAAACTCTGCCGAACGATGTAGCCAAACCGGCGGGCATACGTCATCACCATCATGAAAGATCAGACGGCGAGGGATGGCCTGATCAACGTCTCCGCGTACTTGCCAGAGATGACCCCGGGGGCGTTCTACTCCGAGGGGCAATCGAAGCGCATGAATAAACCGCCGGAGTCTTCGTAGTCTGCGAGATCGATGTCCTCCGGGTGGGGCAGGGTGTCGTCGTATTTCAGGTCGTCGCCCTGAAGGCTCACGATGCTGGTGAGTTTACCCCCAATGCCCAGGTTGAAGAACCCATTGGAAACCCCGCAGTCGTACACCAGATCGCCATCATCATCGATGCCGGCCCCTTCGGCGTGAGTGATCTCGATCACCAGCATGTTGTCGCTGACGACGGTGAGGTCATAGACAACCGTCATGAAGGCCCGCTGCTGGTGGCCTATCAGGATAGAGGTGGCTGACGGCGAATCCTCCCACCGTGCCAGATGGAACATGTAATAGTGCAATTCCCCTGCGGCGAGGTCGAATCTGAGAACTTCCGCGTCCTCACTCACCTCCGTACGGTCGGTGTCCCGGATCTCGTAGGTCTGGCGTACGTAATGTGCCCAGCAGCCATCCAGGCCGGACAAGTCGTCGATGACCGTACCCAGGGGCACGTCCGCAAGCGGATGGCCCTCCGAACCGAAACGGGCCGGGTCGTCCTGCACCGCCTGCAGTTCGGCCGGGACCTCCCCCGGGACGGTCGTGGAGGCAGACTGTAACAAGCACATGGACCAGGTAGCCACCCCGGAAAGTGGGCCATAGAACTCCGCTCCCGTATTGCAACCAGATGATGCCGCCACCAAGGGCAGCACCCAGACGCATTTGCCCAACCTGTTCATCGCGATTCCTCCCCGCTATGCTGGCCCACAGGCTCAGCAGTCAGCGGCAGTTGCGTTGAACGCCTTTGACGATCGATGACCGTCTATAGTAAGTGTACTCCGAGAATCCCGTACGCCAAGCGCCTTTTGGAAGAAACCAGCAATGTCCCAAGGCCTGATCAACGTCGCCGCCTATCTGCCGGAGATGGCTCGGCGGCGGGCGGATGTGCCGGCCATCGTCTGGCCGGTGGGGCGGGGGGCGGACGGGCGGGTGGCCTATCGACACTGGACCTTCCGGGAGCTTGACCGGGAGGTGGATCAGTGTGCCCATGGCCTGGAGGCGGTCGGCGTCGGCCGGGGGACGCGGGTGATCCTGATGGTCCGGCCGGGGGCGGAGTTCTTCTCCCTGGTCTTTGCCCTGTTCAAGATCGGGGCGCTGGCCGTGCTGGTCGATCCGGGAATGGGCCGCAGGCGGATGGTCGAGTGCCTGCAGGCGGTCGAGGCCGAGGCGTTGATCGGCATCCCGCCGGCTCAGCTTCTGCGCATCCTGCACCCCCGAGCGTTCCGGTCGGTGCGGATGCACGTTACCGTGGGCCGGCGCTGGTTTTGGGGCGGGCCGCGATTGAAGGACCTTTGCCGCA
>CAZFMS010000356.1:0-4057 GCA_964520125.1 uncultured Planctomycetaceae bacterium | reverse complement strand
AGGGTGGTTTACCTCATGTGGGTATGCGCCATGTCATGCTTAAAGTGCTCTAGAGGGGACCAGGCGGCGGGGTGGCAGCGGCGTCCTTGGGGCATTGGCGTTTCTGGAGGGCCAGGTCGATGGCCAGGCGGATGGCCGCCTTCATTGAGCCGGGGTCGGCCCTGTTCTTGCCGACGATGTCGTAGGCCGTGCCGTGGTCTACGCTGGTGCGGATGATCGGCAGGCCGAGGGTCAGGTTCACGGCGGAGTCGAAGGCCATGAGCTTCACCGGGATCAAGGCCTGATCGTGGTACATGGCTACGACGCCGTCGAATTCGCCGTGCACGGCCTTCCAGAACAGGGTATCGGCCGGAATAGGACCCAGGGCGTTGATGCCGGCATGATGGGCCATGTCGATGGCCGGCTGGATGACCCGCGATTCCTCATCGCCAAACCGGCCGTTCTCCCCGGCGTGGGGGTTCAGGGCGGCCACGGCAATCTTCGGCCGGGGGATGCCGAACCAGTCTCCCAGAGCCTGGTGCAACAGGTCGATGGGCTGAAAGACGGCGCCGATGGTGAATGAGTTGCGCAAGTCGAACAGGGGTTGGTGAACGCTGGCCAGGGCGACCCTTAGCGGGCCGGCGGCGAACATCATGGTCACCCGGCGGGCCTTGCAGGCCGCCGCCAGCATCTCGGTGTGGCCGGGAAACCGGAAGCCAGCCATCTCCCAGGCACTCTTGTTGATCGGACCGGTGACCATCGCCTCGGTGGTGCCATTGCGGACGTGCCCGACGGCCTCCTCGACGAACCTCATCGAGGCCCTGCCGCCCTGCACACTTGGCCGGCCGAGGCGACGGGCATCAAGGGTGAATTCGTCGAAGTCGGCGATGGCCACGCCCGAGTCGATTTTCTTGGTTTCTTCGTGGGGCCGGCGAAACCAGTAGGGGTTCAGCTCGGCCAGATCGGCGGCGTAGGTGATTTGCTCGTACATGCCGTAGATGATGAACTTGGCCAGCGACCTGAGCGAGTGATCGGCCAGGGCCTTGACGACCACCTCCGGACCGATGCCGGACGGGTCCCCCATGGTGATCCCGATGGTCGGCAGATCCCCGTCGATGTCGCTTCTACAGTGCACGAGTATCTCCGAGTCCTCCAAGGCCTCATTTCGGACCCAAATGATGATACAGTCGCTCAACACCGGGCGTCAACGCCCGCCCGGCAGATGTGCCGCGGCCGCGACAGGCCCGCCGCACTCGCCGCCCATAGATCTGCTGGGACGCCTGGACTAACAGAAAGTGCGTCAGGCGAATCCGTGTCGCTCAAGCATACCTCTGGATACCGAGCCGACCCCGGACTTACCTTGGCTATCCATGGACTGGAGGTAGTTCACCACCGTGCGGGCCAGGATATCGGTCTCGACGTTCACGCGGGCGCCGGGTTGCTTCTGACCGATGGTGGTCTGCTGGAGGGTGGTGGGGATCAAGGCCACGCTGAAAAGCCCTTCCTCGACGTTCGCCACGGTGAGAGAAATCCCGTCGATGGCCACCGAGCCTTTGGGGATGATGTAGGCCCGGGCCTCGGTGTTCAGCGAAAACCACCACTTGGACTCGCGCGGCGATTGTTCAGCCTTCTCTACCGTGGCGACGGCGTCCACGTGCCCCTGAACAAAGTGGCCGTCGATGCGATCGCCGACCGCCAGGGACCTCTGCAGGTTCACCCGACCTCCCGGGCGGAGGTCCCCCAGGGTCGTCCGGCGCAACGTTTCGGCAATCACATCGAAGGACGCCGAGTCACGGTCGGTCGAGGTGACCGTCAGGCACACGCCATCGATGGCGATGCTGGCCCCGGCGGCGACGTCCGTCCAGTAATCTCCCGCTGCTATCACCAAGGTCTTTCCGCCGGAATTGTCGGAGCAGCGGCGTACTTGACCGATTGTATCGATGATCCCGCTAAACACTGCCGGGCCTCACAATGGTGTAAGAATCCACCCATAGGGTAGCAGTTCCCGCCGGATCGGCCAATACGGTTCCCGGCCCGAGGGAGGCCCGGGCAATCGAGGACCGGGCAGGATGCGAGGGGCCCCGGCCTTGGCGAGACAAACGGTGGGATCGGCGCAGCTCGATCCTCGGTAGCCTGTGGCTACGTCCGCTCCGCCTCATCGGGGACAAGCAAGAAACAGGACAACCTGTCGGACTGGGCCCTACAGGTTGCCCTGGATGTTCGACCGGGCTTTGGACAGGATGCCCTGAACCCTGGGTGGTGGCCCAGCGCTCGCCGGTATGTCCACCGGCGGGACGGCGGTGCCACGGACCACGCCGGTGCCGCAGCCCACGCGGGGGCCGCAGCCGACGCAGGTGCCACGACAGGCGTCGGTTCAGGCCGCCGCTTATGGGTCAGCCCCCCTGCCGGACCTCAAGTATCGTCGCCTGGCGAGTCATAGAGGGATGAGTTGCCGGTGAAGATCGATTCCAGAAGGCCTTGCAGCTCATCGGGGTCCAGGTTGTTCGGATCGAGGTTGGTCTCGGTCCCTTGAAAAGCGGCGGCGAGTTCATCCAGACCTTGGATCGAACTCGGATCCTGGGCGGCAGTGTCGGCAAGTTGTTGAAAGTCCTCAGGCGTGTCCAGATTGTTGGCCTCGAAGAAACCGGCGACCGCCTGGGCCTGGGCATCGCTAAGGGGCTGCAGATTAGATCCTGCACTCTCGTTGATTACCCCGATGGCGACGGCGTTGAGGGCCTTCACTTCACCCGCGGTCAGGGTTGAAATCTGGCCGTTGAGTACCTTGATACCGGCCCCCATCAAGTCGCCGACGGTGCTTGGGAAACATCCCGAAGCTCCCGCGGTGATGGCCGCCACAAATACACCACCAAGACCCGTTCTGATTGCGCTCATCTTCTCACCTCCTGCTTTCCGAACCGGCGAGGACTGGGAAACGCCTCTTGTTCTATACGATACGCGGCAAGGAGCCCATAACCGAAATCAGGGGACGTTGAAGGTCAGCAGAAACTCGACCAGGCGGTCTCCGCTGTCATTGTCCGGGGCCCCCACCGCGTCGCGGATGCGATCGCGTTTCTCGTCATCGGTCAGCCGCTCGTCGTCCTGGATATCTTCCAGGTCCGACAACGAGAAGCCTTCGACAGCCGCGGGTAGGTCCCCATCGAGCCGGTCAAACCCGCAACCCACCGACGTGATGCCTACGACCAGGGCACTCAAACAGCGGACCAGGCTCATCCCCCCTGGACGTGAAGGCCGCATGAGTACCCCTTGGTTGGGCCCGTTTTGAACGAGCAAGGCGATCGACATGATACCCATCGGCCCGTGCCTAGCAGGACCTTTAGTGTAGTAGCGGCGGCGGTCTGGGGGCGTCGACGGGTTATTTGACCACTTCCAGGCGCCACCTATAATCGGGACGGCCGGCGCCGGGAACGACCGGGTTCGGTCCATCATGCGGTCTGGCCACAGGTGAGACGTGCGGAATAGCCCCCCCAAGATGATGCCCGAAAAGAAGTGCGAACCAGGTGGACGCTGCGCAGCGCGCCTTCCAAGGACTTGGCTGGCCCTGATTATCGCTGGTGTAGTCCCATCCCAGATTGCGGGCGCATCGGCGGACAACCATGGCGGGCCGGACTCTGCATCCGAGCCTCCGCCGAGACGGCTCCTGCAAGTCACCCTCAATCAACCTACGACGCAGGGCACGCCAGATGCGGATGGGCCGACGACGACCGGGCCCGTAGGAGTCTCTGAGGTCTCGGAGAGCACGCCGCAGCGGCCGGTCGCGACGACCCGTCCGGCGACGGGCGGCATCGCCGCTCCAGCCGGTAGGAACGAAGGTCGCCCTGCCGAGTCCTTCGATGAGATTATCGCCGCGGCGGGCTCGCCCATTGAGGAGGCCCAGGCATGCCTCGCTGCGGCCCGCCACAAGTTGGTGAATCAGTGCGCTCCGTTGCTCCTGATGAGCTGCCGGGGTGCTCTCCAGGCAGAGCAGGCCGACCTATTGGGGCGTCGCGCTGCCGAGGGGCTGGAATACCTGGAGCGTGTCTCGCACCTACAGCGCCTGCTGGCCGACAGTGCCGAGGCC
>CAZFMS010000355.1:0-4089 GCA_964520125.1 uncultured Planctomycetaceae bacterium | reverse complement strand
CCTCCAAGCCAGGCTGTCCCGCCAAGCGGCGGGAGACCCACAGCCTCGGTCCTTGTATCGGCACTGCAGGACATTTGCTTGAGCGGCACCGGATCGCGGCGCGGCCGATGTGTCGTGGTCGTTTTATTAGGACCTGCGCACTTATCGGTGCTGGTGCAGTGGCCGGGCCTCCTCGCCCGCAAGATCGCTCAGCCTCCCGGTCGACCGCCAGGGCCACCATCCCATGGTGGTCTTCGAGACGCGTTGCCTTTTACCGAGAAACGATCGATTTGTGCCACGGCCATGACACTGCCTACCGCACCTGGTCCTTGAATGCCCAGAGGCGAATCCCGCCCCGGGGGGGCTCGGCGCTCCACACTTGGCCTACATCCGCTGCCTCAACGGGGCAATACGGACTCGCGCCAACTCGGGGCGTTCGCCCACCGCCGGATGCCGGAGTAGCGCGGTCTCTTCCAGTCGCTCCATAAGGAACCCCGCGACTACTAACCGGATCACTGCGGTTTCCCGGATGCGGCCAACCCAGGCTGCCGACACGGCTGCCGGAACCCCCGCGGGCCGCCGAATCCGTCTGCCGCACCACTCGGCCCCTGGCATACTCGCCGTCGGCTCACCCGTGGACTATCATATAATCCCATGGGCGATCATTTTGCAGAGCGTCGCTATCTCATCAACTTCGACAGCCCCCGGCTGGGGCAGGCCTTTACCGACGTCCTGATCATCGGCGGGGGGGTGGCCGGTTTGCGGGCCGCCATTGAAGCCTCGCGACAGGCGGACGTCGTCCTGCTCAGCAAGGATCGCCTCCGCGACTGCAACACCGTCCACGCCCAGGGGGGCATCGCCGTGGTCACCCACCAGCATGACTCCGTCGATGCCCACGTGGCCGACACCTTGCAGGTGGGCTGCGGCCTGGGCCACCGCGACATCATCGAGCTGATGGCCCGCCAGGGTCCGGAGTGTCTCCAGGAACTCCGCTCTTGGGGGGCCCGGTTCGACAACGAACAAGGCGACGTTGCCCGGGGAATGGAGGGCGGCCATTCCGCCCGACGCATCGTCCACGCCCAGGGCGACGCCACCGGCCGAGAGTTGGGCCGGGTCCTCGCCGCCCGTCTGGACGAATGTGACAAGGTCCGCCTCTTCGAAGACTGCTTCCTCCTCGACTTGGTGGTCGAGGAAGGCCGTTGCCTAGCCGCCCTGACCCACCACGAGAAATACGGCTACCAGATCATCTGGGCCAAGCAGATCGTCCTGGCTTCCGGCGGCGGAGGGCATCTCTTCCGGGAGACCACCAACGTGCCCTCCTCGACAGCCGACGGGCATGCGGTCGCCTTCCGCGCCGGGGCCAAGCTCCGCGACATGGAGTTCTTCCAGTTCCACCCCACCGCCCTGTATGTGGCCGGCGCTGCCCGGGCCCTGATCAGCGAGGCGGTCCGCGGCGAGGGGGCCTACATCGTGGATCGGGAAGGCCATCGTTTCATGGCTGATGATTGCCCGGATGCCGAATTGGCCCCCCGGGACGTAGTGGCCCGGGCCATCCTGCGGCAGATCGTGAACACCGGCGCGACCTGCGCCTATCTCGACGTGCGCCACTTTCCGCCGGGCCGATTCGAGCAGCGCTTTCCGAACATCGCCGCCCTGTGCCGCGACTTCGACATCGACGTCCGCCGGGACCTCATTCCCGTCCGCCCCGCGGCCCATTACATGATCGGCGGCGTGGCCGTCGATGAGCAGGGGCGGTCTTCACTCGACGGCCTGCTGGCCTGTGGGGAGGCGGCGTCCAGCGGCATCCATGGGGCCAACAGACTGGCCAGCAACTCCCTGCTCGAGGGCCTGGTATTCGGCAAGAGGGTCGGTCGGCTGGCCGCGGATCTGGCCGGCCAAGGCGCCGCCCCGATGGGCCCGCGGACGATAGGCGGCCGGATTGCACCCAGTCCACGGACCGAGCTGGACCTGGCCGACGTGCGCAACAGCCTGCGGGCCTTGTGCTGGCGGAACATCGGCATCGAGCGGATCGGCCCCCGCCTGGCCGAGACCATCGAGATCGTGGACTTCTGGGGCCGGTACGTCATGGACAAGGTCCTCGAGCACCGCACGGGCTGGGAGACCCAGAACATGTTGACCGTCACCAAGTGCATGGTCCAGGCGGCCCTGGCCCGCGAGGAGTCTCGGGGCGTCCACTATCGCGGCGATTTCCCCGAATCGAATGATGACCGGTACCTGGGCCACGTCACCATGCAACGGACCGACCAGGGCATCCGTCAGGAGTTCGAGCCCCTCTCCGGGTGATTCCCATATTCCCCCAAGAACTCCGAGGATCCCCCAACGAGCCGTGTAAGAGCCGTACCCCAGGGGCCGACAGCCGGTGGCGGCACCGGCGCGATTCCGGCGCCATCGGTGCTCCTGGAGTCTCCAGACGCTTTGGTCCTGGAAACGACTTCATCCTGACGCTGGGCAGACAGGTCGCCGGTATCCGGCCCGGCCCCAGATCTGCTTGGTCCGAGTCCGGGGAGTCCCGGCGTATGGGGTGATGACCTCTTATTCTCGGGCTAACCACCTCCGGCGGCCGGCCGCTCACCTCATCTCAGGAGAACCTAATCGCCCAAGAATGGCATGCCGATACCATGGTCGTTCACCGCCACGGTGACCAGGGGGTCCGGAAAGATGCAAACCACCAGTACTGCCCGTCCAGGCTCTGCAAATACCGATCCGAGTTCCGGCGCATCAGTGGCCCGTGGAGAAGCCGGCCGGGCCAGCGCGTCTGAGCAGTCGGGCCCCGACCACGCCACGGCCCCGGCACCTTCCCGACAGGCGACCGAGCAAGCCGACCCCGGGTGGGCCACCACCGATGGCCCGGCGATCGCCCCGGTGCATCGCAACAGAAATATCATCTCCGCCCTGGTGGGCATCGTCGGGTTCTTTGCCGTGTGGGGATATGCCACATTTGTGGGAGGCAGCGCCCGCGTACTGGATGTCCTCCTCGATGTGCCCACCGCGGTGCTCGTGGTATTGACCCCGGTGACCATCTTGTTCGCCATCTACGGATGGGCCGGGGTGATCGACGCCTGGGCGTGGGTCTTCCGCAAGCCGACCCCCGGTAAGACGGCCGAGGATGCGGTGACCTTCTTTCAGCTCGGGGCCGCCTTCGCCATGGCCGGCGGTTTCCTGGCCACCATGATGGGCATGATGCTCATGCTCAACAGCATGGAGGAGATCAGTCAGATCGGCCCCGGCTTGGCCATCGCCTTGCTCAGTCAACTCTATGGGGTCTTTGCCGCCGTGGTGTGCATCGGATTAGCCGCCCACATTGCCCGCCGCCACAATGGACCCGCCAGCGCCGGGCCCCTGGCCCGCCGGGCCGCCGGAATCGCCGGCATCACCACCATCGCCGGCACCCTAACCGCCATGATCGTCTTCGGCATCCTGATGCTCAGCCTCGCCCCAAACCTCTAGCCCGAGTCTCATCCCGGCCGTAGAGCCGGGCCCTCGGCCGGGGATCCTGGTTGGGCTCTCAGGCGTTCATTTTCATGGATGCCGAGAGTCGCTCGCGTACCCTGCTTCGGCACTTTGAACAGCGTCCCGTACGGTGCCCGCTGGCCGTCTATCGAGAAGTGCTCGACCGGCTCCATACCGACTCCCACCAGCCGGCCGAACAGGGTCGGGTCGATCGAGGACCAGAACCCGTAGCGGGATTCTCTCAGCCGGTGCATCTCGCTCCAGTCCACGTAGACGAAGCCATACCCATGTTCCTGCAGCCAGGCGAGCAGTTCCGCGGGCGTTCGGTCTGCCGCCGCTTCGGCGAACGGGTTGCGATTGAAGACCACGCAATAGTCAACGCCCTGGTTCAAATAGAAACGCCGACCGTCCCCGACCACGAGCACCTTATGGCCCTCGGCCGACAGCGAGTTCAACCGGGGCACGTGCTGATGGCTCGGCCAGACGCCTTCAGTCATCAGGCCCGTCTGACCAAAGGCCTCGAGTTCCAGGTAGGGTTGCGCGGTAAACAAGCGTGCCGTCACAAACAGATTCAAGGCGACCGTGGCGATTAACGCAGAGGCCGCGGCGGTTCTCGAAACCTGCCGGCGAACGGCCTGC
>CAZFMS010000354.1:0-4096 GCA_964520125.1 uncultured Planctomycetaceae bacterium | reverse complement strand
GCCTTCTGGCTCATCTTCCCGGGCGGGGGCACGCCGGGCCTCGCCGGCGACGGCCCCCACCGGCTGAATGGTGCCGGTGACGTTGCCGGCGTGGACCAGGGCGATCAGGCCGGTGTCCGGACGGACGGCGGCGAACACGCGTTCCACTTCAACGGCCCCGCTACTCTGCTCCGCCGGGACGTGGGTAACCTCGATAAGGCACTGCTCTTCCAGGGCCCGCAGGGGGCGGAGCACGGAGTTGTGCTCCATGGTCGTGGTGACCACGTGGTTCCCTTCCCGCAGCAGGCCCTTGATGGCCTGGTTCAGGGCGGCGGAACCATTGAGCGTGAAGATGACCTGCTCGGGGGACTCCGCACCGATGAGTCGCGCCAGCCGTCGACGGCAGTCGGCCAAGACCTCACCGGCCTGGATTGCCTCGCGATAAACCCCCCGTCCGGCGGAGACGCCCAGGTCGCTGGCGTAGGACTGCATCGCCTCCAGGACTCCCGGCGGCTTGGGGAAGCTGGTCGCGGCGTTGTCTGCGTACAGACGGGCCGACATCGGTTATTCTCCAAAATCCTGCACCGGTCGACTCGTGGCGCCGGATCAACGCCATTGTAGCATACCGGTCAGGCCAGGTATGGTTGGCAGGCTGAGGCGGACGCCGCCAGGCCCTGGGCTGCCGGGCGACGGAGGCCCTGCAAACTAGGGCTGTCTTGTCACCGACGGCGGCCTGTGCTCCAGCTTTGAAACCGCTCCCGGGAGGTGGTGATGGCTCGACGGCGACGATCGGTGGACCCCGATGACGGGCGGCGACGGTGCAAGTGGGCGGCATCCGATCCGCTGCTGGCGACATACCACGATCTGGAATGGGGCCTGCCGATTCGCAGAGTCGCGGGACACCTGGAACGCATGGCCCTGGAGATCTTCCAGTGTGGACTGTCCTGGAAGATCGTCCTGGTCAAGCGCCCGGCTTTGCGCGCGGCGTTCCAGGGATTCGATGTTGGGGCGGTCGCCGCATTGGGCAAGGGCGCTGTCGACCGGCTGTGTGAGGACCCGTCCATCATTCGCAACCGTCGAAAGATCGAAGCGACTATCTATAACGCAGGACAATTTTGCAAGCTGGCCGAGCAGCACGGCTCGTATCTGCGCTGGCTGAACGGCCTCTCGGCCCAGACTTCGGCGCATCGGGCGGCCCTCTATCCCCTGTTCCGTAAGTGGTTCAAGTTCATGGGGCCGGAGACGACCAAGTGCTATTTGATGGGCGTGGGGAAGATTCCTGCGGCCCATGAGAGAGGATGCTGGCGGGCCTGAAACGTCGTAACCTTCTTGTATGCATGGCTTTAGGTGGATGGCCCTGGTTTACTCCTGGTGGCGGTCGAGAAAAAAACGAGAATTGCTTGACCCACCCGATCGATATTATGGTATTCTTTCGTGTAGAGGCCTGAAGAGGTCCCTGTCGAGGACTGGGGTTCCTAAGCATTTAACCACCGGCTTGACGAGGGAGCGTAACTAACAACCACGACCAGGATGGTCAACCGAAGGGCGCCTGCCTGCGCCCGGCGCGCAGTGTGATACTCGCGTCACTCCTCCTGATTGTATTGAGGGAATCGAGGTATGAGGGTCACCGAAGAGAAATCACGACACGAGATGATCACACGGGCCAAGATCACCTACTGGGAACAAAAGACCAACATGTCCATGCGGGCGTGGATCGATCGCGAGCTGAGCGAGCTTGGCCTGGATTCCATCTCCGACGGCGAGTGCGCCAACTACGACCTCACCGCACATCCACGGATCCTGTAAGCCGGTCCAATCAACTTACGGATCCTGACTTGGGGCGCTGTGGCTGGAAGGTCTGATCGGGTCGCGCGCGCGAGTTTAGCGGCATGACTCTACCTGCACATGGCGGCCCGGACGGCGCCACCCGGCGGTAGCGTCGTCCAACCCCGCTGGGCCGGGGACTGGAGGCATGACTGCTCCAGAAACCCATCGCCTTCCATCAGACCTGCCTTCTTCGCCGACACTCTTGCCCTGCATTGGTAGAAACAGGGGGTTGCGATTGCTGGCTGAATAGCTGGAAGAATGTTGCGGCTCTACGGCAGTTAGCGCCTAGGTTGCACGTCGGAATGCCTCGAGTTTCTGCATGGCGGCGAGGTCGAAGTACCGCTCACCGCATTCCAGGCAGACGTCTGCGGTGATGCCCGAGGCAGTGCATCCCGTACGCTGACGTACCGAGACTCGCTTGCGCTGCAAGCGGCGCGAGCCGCAGGCCACGCAACGGCCGAGGGGTGTCGCCTCATCCTTCCTTCGTGGCGATTTTGGCCGAGACGAAGATGTAGAAGACTTCCCGGGCCGCCTCGCGGACGATGGCTCCCTTCGTGTAGATGAGCGTGTTGCTGAAGCTGAAGCTCTTGATGACATAGATTTTCTCGCGGGCATGGTGTCTCCGCGGGCTTCTAGACCGGACCGTCTTGTCGATAGTCTGGGCATTCAAGATGGACTCCGTCACGTCGGCAACCTCGAGCCCATCGACTTCCATTTCGTCCCGAGCCTTCTCCGTGAAGCGAACTTGCCCTCGGAGCACCAGCCGTTTGATCCGGAGCAGGGTGTCCATCCTAAACCTATTCTAGCGCAAAGTGAGGCGCCTGGCACGCGACAGGCGATCTAAGGGCTCGGAGGCGAGTCGAGGCTCTGATGCACCCACTCCGAACACAGGCCGCCGGTTCACATCCTCTCGCAGATACTCTTGCCCTGCATGAACAGCAGCAGGTAGTCTCGGCCGCCGGCCTTGCTGTCGGTGCCGGACATGTTGAAGCCGCCGAAGGGCTGGACGTCCACCAACGCCCCGGTGCACTTGCGGTTGAGGTACAGGTTGCCGACGTGCAACTCGTGTCGGGCCCGCTCCAGTTCCATGCGGTCATTACTGTAGATCGCTCCGGTCAAGCCGTACTCGGTGCCGTTGGCGATGTCCAACAGCTCGTCGAGCCCGCGGCCCTTGATGACCGCCAGGACCGGGCCGAAGATCTCCTCCTGGGCGAGCCGATCGCTGGGATCGATGCCGGTGAAGATTGTGGGCGGGACGAAGAAGCCGCCGCTGGGTACCGCCGTATCACCGAGGACCATCCGGCCTTCCTTCTTGCCGATCTCGATGTAGCCGTTGATCTTGTCGGAGGCCGGCTGGTCGATGACCGCCCCCATGGAGAAGTTCTCGCCGGCCGCCGAATCGCCGACGGTCAGTCCCTTGGATCTGGCGACCACCTTCTCGATCAGTCGGTCGTGGACCTGCTCATCGACTATCAGCCGGCTGCACGCCGAGCACTTCTGCCCCTGGTAGCCGAACGCCGCGGCCACGACGCCCTCCGCCGCAGCCTCCAGGTCGGCCCGGTCGGTGACCACGATGCAGTCCTTGCCGCCCATCTCCAGGATGGTTCGCTTGAGCCAGATCTGGCCGGGTTGGACCTTGGCCGCCTTCGCATGGATGCCGATGCCCACCTCTCGCGAGCCGGTAAACGCAACGAAGCGGGTCCGGGGGTGCTCGACGATCAGATCGCCGATCTCGCCGCCGGACCCCGGGCAGTAGTTCAGCACCCCCGGCGGAAGCGAAACCTCCTCCATGACCTCGGCGAACTTGGCGGCGATTACCGGGGCCGTGCTGGCCGGCTTCAAGACCACCGTGTTGCCGGTGACGATAGCCGCCGAGGTCATGCCCGCCATGATGGCCAGCGGGAAGTTCCACGGCGGGATGATCACCCCCACGCCCAGCGGGATGTAACGCAGCTCGTTCTCCTCGCCGGAAAAAGGCGTGACCGGCTGCGGCCCGCCCAGGCGGATCATCTCCCGGCCGTAGAAGTCGAGGAAGTCGATAGCCTCGCAGGTGTCGGCGTAGGCCTCGATCCAGGGCTTGCCCTCTTCATAGACCATCCAGGCGGAGAACTCGTAGACCCGCCGGCGGATGATCTCCGCTGCCTTGATCAGGTATCGGGCCCGCACCGACGGCCGCACCCGCGACCAGGTCCCAAATGCCTCGTCGGCAGCGGCGATGGCCTGGCCGGCCTGGTCGGAGTTGGCCTTGCCGACGTAGCCGACGACCTGGTCGTACCTACCGGGGTTGACG
>CAZFMS010000353.1:0-4107 GCA_964520125.1 uncultured Planctomycetaceae bacterium | reverse complement strand
GCCCGGCCAGCGACGTGGGAGTGCGTCAAAACCAAAAAGTTCTCAAACTCACAGCACGGCGTTTGACGCTAGAGCGCTTATCGATTGCCGATGCGAGATCGACGCCGGCTTCAGGTGATGCTCGAGAGGCACCGCTCCCTGACGGTCGCGGCTCTGATCTTCCATCGATGCGGGCACTGGCGGACAAGCCGCCAGTGGCACCCACTGCGTTCAGATGCTTTTGCTTCCCGCTTAGCGGGACGGGGCGGCTTGCTTGCGGTCGATGGCGGTGGTCACGTACTTGAAGATCAGCATGCTGAGGAAGGCGGCAAAACCGATGCCCGCGAAGACGTACCAGATGTGGTGGGCCTTCTGGTAGACCTCCGGCAGGGGGGGAGTTTCCTGGGAGTCGCGGGGTGAGTCGGCATAGACCAACAGCTCGGACACCTTTTCGGTATGCCCGAAGATACTGATCATCAACTTGGCGAAGCCCGACAGCCGGGCCCGGTCCTCGGGGGGCAACTCCCTCTCCACCGGGTATTCGATTTTCTTGATCCGGTACTCGGTATCGAGCCCGGTGATATTCCAGAGGTTCTTGGAGTCGGCCGGCGTGAGTAGCGCAGCTTCGGGGATGTCGATGCCGTGATCCTGGAACGCCGTTCTGATTGACGCGGCCACGGGGGCATCATCCTCCAGGTCTACCTGCAAGGATGGATCCAAGTCGAATCTGTACTGCTGGCTGGTGGCCAAGCGCCACTGGTGGCGGGCTTCGGGGGCGAAGAGCTTGGGGTCGGGGCAGTAGGCGTTGAGGAGGTAGCCCGCCAGGACCAGGCCGATGAGCCAGGCAAAGAAGGTGGTCAGGTGGGAGTAGCCGAGATAGAGGCCGACTTCGCCCGGGGGGGCTTGTTTGGAGGCGTATTCCAGGAACTTGGGGGAGAGAAAACACTCGGCCAGGCCTTGGAGGCCGATGCCGATGATGATGGTCACAGTGATGGGATGCAGGGCGAACAGCCCGAAGCTGATGGAGGAACCGGCATAGGCCTCGAGCACCGGGCTCAGGGCCATCACCAGGGCAGTGAAGGGGATGATGAACAGGCCGATGGCGATGGCGTTTTCCGGCTTGAAATTCCGGATCAGGTGGGTGATCAGCACCACCCCGCAGACCACCACCGCGGGGTTGATGTTGGCCAGGTATTCAGGCTTGGTGCCTTCACCGAGGAGGCGTTCCAGGTATGAGGGCATGGCCCCATAGAGTTGTCCCTGGATCATCCAGAATCCGGCGACGATGAAGATCAGGCAGAGGAAGCGGAAGTTGCGCATCACCGTCCAGAGGCCTCGCCAGGCTTCCTTGAAGGTCTTGCCGGCTCCTTTGACGTCGGGGTTCTGGTAGAAGATCGAGACCACGACCAGGGCGGTGAAGGCCATGCCGGCGGCATAATAGTTGATGTAGTGGAAGCCGAGCTTGTCGTTGAGATATCCGGCCAGGAACTTTCCGCTGAAGGACCCGATGTTGACCACCATGTAGAAGATGGACATGGCCCGGGCCCGGTTGGCTTCGCTGCTGCACTTGGCGGCGGTGCCGGAGATGACCGGCTTGACGATGGCCCCACCGCACATGATCAGGAAGAGGGCGAGCAACGCCGTGCCTTTGAGTTGGTAGGCGCCCAGCAGCCAGTAGCCCGCGGTGAGCACGGCAAAGGCCAGCATCAGGGCTCGGCGGAAGCTGATCTTGTCGGCCATGATGCCCATGAAGGTGGGGAAGAAGTAGAGGAAGCCGGCAAAGAGGCCGGTGATCCAGCCGGCCTGGGGGTCGGTAAAGCCGATATCGATGTTGAGGTAGCGGAACAGAGTGATGAACATGCCGTAGTAGGCGGCGCGTTCGAACAGCTCGGCGGTGTTGGCAAACCAGAAGGTGCGAGGGAATCGCCAGCCGGACTTATCGGGCTGTGGGGCGGGGTCGGCAATCATGCTTGGTCCGTTCCTTCCCGGCTGAGCGGCGCGAACTCTGACGTTGGAAGGACATGGTAGAGGCGTTCACCGACTGCGTCTATCGCGGGTCAGCGCCAGCCAAATGGAGAGATGGTTGCCAAACCGACTCGGGGATGGTATGGTTCCAGCTGGTACCGTGCTAACGTTGGGGTTGAGACACCCTCGTTGATACTGCCCACCGTCCACCAGGGCATGAATTGGGAGACCCATGGCATACCAAAGATCCGCCAAGGATAAGGATGAACCGCCCGGCAAACAATGGAGTATCCAGGCCCAGTCGCCCGACGGGGTCACCGTCACCTTGGGCAAGTACGACACCAAGGTCGGCGCCGAGGCGGATTTCAATCGAATCGTCGAAGAAGGCTTCTATCGCAAAGCGCTGATCGTCGCCCCGCCGGAAGGCGTTGAACGGATACCTGAGCCGGCACCTGAGTAGCACCAACTCGGCCGGCAGTTCGTCTGGCTCTTCGTATGCCTCTTGTCGTGGTAGCGGTTGCCTCTGGGGCAGGGCCCTGCCGCAGAAGGGGTCTCCGCCCGGAGGTGGCGGCCTGGCAGCCGAGCCGGCCAGGGCACTGCATAGAATGTCCCCGCCGACTTTCACCGATTCGTTTCCACGCCTCGGCAGGCGGTCTTCCCTTAATCAAGCAAGTGGGTTGCCGTCCCGCGCTGGAAGAACCCGAGGATCAACCGTGCTTGGCGAGGTAGCTGGCCACTCCCTGGGCGGTGGGCTTCATGGCCTCCTCGCCGGGTCGCCAGTCGGCCGGACACACCTCTCCGTTCTTCTCGTGGAACTGCAAGGCATCCAACATGCGGACGGCCTCGTCAACGCTACGGCCCAGGGGCAGGTCGTTGACCAGGGCGTGGCGGATCTTGCCTTCCTGGTCAATGAGGAAGAGGCCGCGCAGGGCGACGGTCTCGTTGAGCAGGACCCCGTAGGATCGGGCGATGTTCTTGTCCAGGTCGGCCACGATGGGGAACTGGACGTTGCCCAGGCCACCCTTGTCGCGGGGGGTGTTTTTCCAGGCCAGGTGGGTGAACTGCGAATCGACCGAGACGCCGATGACTTCGCAATTCTTCTCCTTGAAGGCGTGCAGCTTCTTGTCGAAGGCGATGATCTCCGACGGGCAGACAAAGGTGAAGTCCAGCGGGTAGAAGAACAGCACCACGTACTTCCCGCGGTAAGAAGACAGCTTCAACTCGCCGATCTTGTTGTCCGGCATCACCGCCTGGGCCGCGAAGTCAGGAGCCTCCTTGGTCACCAGTGTGCTCATTTTCTCTTTCTCCTTGGTTTCGTTTCGTCGACGAAAACGATCTGAATGTTGCGGACGCCACCTATTCCGGCGACACCCGGAAGGCCGAGGCAACTCGGTGTTATCGAGGTGCCCCGGCGCCAGTCGGTCGCGGGTGTCCCGCTTCGGCCCGGACCCCCAGCAAGCACGGTAGGATAGTACGGCACCGGGGCGGATATCAACCCGTGAATCGACAAGTTTTCTCGCGGGTGACTCCGGCCACAACGCCGGCGGCCGATGTCCACGGTGAGGGCACCTAACCGGGAACCGATCTTCGCGTCCGGCCCTCGCGGCTCTTGCCCCCGACGCCTGGCGCCAGTAAATATGGTGTTTCTCGGCGTGTCGCCGACGGAGATGGACATGGACCTGGATCGGCTCGACGAGCTTTTGCGGAGTATCGACGCGGACTGCCAGGAGGCCATTCGCCAGGCCGGCTCCCTCGATGCCCTGCGGTCCGCCGAGACCAAGCTGTCCAAAGGGGCCTTGGCGGAGGCCCTGAAGTCGATCAGGCAGTTTCCCGCGGACCGTCGGGCGGAGGCGGGGCAGGCCATAAACCAGGCCAAGCGGTCCATCAAGCAGCGATTCGCCGGCGCCCAGGAGCAGTTTCGCCGGGCGGACGTCGCCGGGGAGCGGGAGAAGGCGGCTTCTTTCGACCCCACCACCCCCCCGCCGGTGACCTTGCGTGGCTCCCTGCATCCGGTGACCGTCGTGCAACGGGAGGTCGAGCGGATCTTCACCGGCCTGGGCTTCGCCGTGGTCGGGGGCCCGGAGATGGAGACCGAGTTCTTCAACTTCGAGGCCTTGAACATCCCCGAGATGCACCCGGCCCGCGATACGCAGGAGACCTTCT
>CAZFMS010000352.1:0-4113 GCA_964520125.1 uncultured Planctomycetaceae bacterium | reverse complement strand
GTCGTCGGCATCGCAGCAAATCTGCTGGTGGAGAAGTCAGGGCCCGCGACGGCGGCCATCCAGGAGACCATTCAGTACACCGTCAGGATTGTGAACGGGGGTCCGAACGCGGCTGAAGGCGTGGCCCTCATCGATTCACTTCCCGCCGGGGCCACCTTCGTGTCCGCCACCGGGGGAAGCTCCTTGAATGGGTCCATGCTGACATGGACACTCGGGACACTGGATCCGGGGGAGGAGTTCACCACCACAATCACCATGGACGTGGATGCCTCGGGGGTTTTGACCAACGTGGCCAAGGCCAGCTCCACGACCCACGATCCCGTTCCGGCCAACAACCGGGCCACAACCAGTACCGCGGTAGACGTCCAAGCAGACCTCTCCGTGAGCAAGACCGGACCCGCCGCTGCCGAAGTCGGCGACACCATCACCTACCAAATAACCGTGACTAATGACGGCCCTGATACCGCTGAGAACACGACTGTGCTGGATTCTCTGCCATCAGGAATGACCTTCATATCCGGCCAGGGCAACGGCCTTCAGGTGTCCGAGGGAATCGTGTTCTGGAGTCTGCCGCTCATGGCCCCCGGCTCCTCAACTGTGGTCACTGTCTCTGTTCGAGCAGACTCGACCGGGACCTTCACGAATGTCGTCCGGGCGTTCTCAGCTTCGCCCGATCCGGATTCTGACGATCTGCGGGATACGCAATCCACCACCATCATCGGCGCGGATTTGTGGGTGGCGAAAACGGCCGCGGACGACGGGTCGCCGGCAGTGGCGGAACAGATCACCTACACGCTGACGGTCTTCAACGCCGGCCCGAACGATGCGGTCAATATTGTGGTGACAGATAGCCTGCCGACCGGTGTGAGCTTCGTTTCGGCCTCGGGGGGCGGCACGGAGGCGGGCGGGGTGGTGACCTGGGGAGCCATCCCAACCTTCGCGGTCGGGGCCGATACCACTTTGACCGTGGTCGTGACCATCGATCAAACGGTGAACCTGGTTAATACGGCGGTGGTCACTTCCGATACCGGAGATCCGGCCCCGGGGAACAACGTAGGAACGGCCTTTACCGCCGAGCCAGGTGCATCTGCGGATCTCTCGATTCAGAAAACCGCGACCGATGACGGGAGCCCGGTTGTGGGTGAGCAGGTCACCTACACCCTCACAGTCTCTAATAGCGGTCCGAGCACAGCAGCGAGCATTTTGGTAACGGACACGCTGCCCGCCGGCGTGAGCTTCGTTTCGGCGTCGGAAAGCGGGACGGAGGCAGGAGGGGTGGTAAGCTGGGGTGCCATCCCGGCCCTGGCCGTCGGCACAGATGCCGTCATGACCGTGGTCGTGACCATCAACCAGGTGGGAACCCTCACCAACACGGCTGCGGTGACGGCACCTACCTTCGATGTTTCCCTCGCCAACAATTCCGACACGGCATCCACGACGGCGGACCCCGCGGCCGACCTGTCAGTCACTAAGGCGGCGGCCCATGACGGCACTCCCGTGGTCGGGGAGCAGATCACCTACACGCTGACGGTATCCAATTCGGGACCGAGTACGGCCACCGGGGTCGTGATTACGGACACCTTGCCCGGCGGGGTGACCTTCTCCTCGGCTTCAGACTTCGGAACGGAATCTGGTGGGGTAGTTACTTGGCCGACGATCGGGAGCCTGGCTTCGGGGGCCAGCGTGACTCGGACGGTGATCGTGACCATCGCTCAGGCGGGAACCCTGACCAACATGGCCGCAGCGACCGCAACCACCTCAGATCCCAACCCCGGCAACAACATTGACTCGGCAGTAACGGTGTCGGGTGCGTCGGCAGATCTGTCGGTGGTGAAGACGGGGGACGCCTCCGCAACCGCAGGTAGTCAGGCGAGTTACACCATCACCGTAACCAACAACGGTCCCAGCACGGCAACGGCCGTGGTCATCAGGGACCTACTCCCAGCGGGGGTTTCATTCTTCTCGGCGAATCCACCTACTTCATCTTTGGTTGGACGCACTGCGACATGGCCGACCATCGCCACTTTGGTGTCGGGGGCAAGCCAGATCTATACGCTGACGGCGGATGTGGACCCCGGCACGTCGGGGGTGATCACAGACACGGCTTGGGTGAGTGCCGCGACGTCCGATCCCAGCACGGCGAATGATACCGCCACCTACAACACGACCGTGGGCACCAGCGCAGACGTGTCGGTGTCCAAATCAGTAGGAGACTCGGTCGCCGGGAGCCAAGCCACCTATACGATTACCGTTTCGAACAGTGGCCCCAGCGATGCGACAGCGGTGGTGCTGGCAGACACGATCCCGGTCGGAATGGCCTACTCATCGGCGACGCCATCGCCGGCTTCCGTGGTTGGCCAGGTAGTGACCTGGCCGGCCATCGGGACGCTGGCGACCGGAGCGAACCTGGTGTACACCCTGACGGTGGATGTTGACCCCGGTGCCACCGGGAATGTGACCAACAACGCGACGGTGGCGACCGCAACGCCCGATCCGACGCCGGGCAACAACATCTCGACCCTGGTGACGACACTGGTGGTTAACGCGAATGTGGCGTTGACCAAGACCGGGCCGGGAAGCGCGGTGCCGGGAACCCAGATCACCTATGACTTCACCGTGGACGACCTGGGTCCGAGTGATGCGACGGGCCTTGTGGTCACCGACGCGATCCCGGGAGGGGTGGCTTTCGTCTCGGCCACGGGTGGCGGCAGCCTCAACTTGGCAGGGGACACTGTCACCTGGAACCTTGGCGCCCTCACGGCAGCCGCCGCTCCTCTCACCTTCCAACTCGTGGTGGCCATCAACGCCGGAACGACTGGTCTCGTGACCAACCGCGCATCGGTAACCTCGACGACATCCGACCCTGTGGCCGGGAATGACCAGGATATCGTCTTTACCTCAGTGAGTGGCGCCGACCTTTTCGTAACTAAGTCGGCTCCCGCAGGAGCGTCTCCCGGAGAGGCCCTCACCTACACCGTCACGGTTGAAAACGCCGGGCCGAGCGCAGCAACTGGTGTGGTGGTGACAGACACGCTCCCGGTCGGTGTGACCTATGTGTCAAATACTGGCGGTGGCACCCACGTTCTTGGACAGGGGCCGAACGGTGTGGTGACCTGGACTGTGGGGACCCTAACTGTCGACCAGGGCCAGCAGACGTTCACCGTTCAGGTCACCGTGGACACCCTCACATCCGGAGACCGAACTAACATCGTTGCGGCAGCTGGTTCCAAGACGGATCCGGACCCCTCCGACGACCGAACCACGGCCACGACCGCCGTAACCAGCGCCGACCTCTCGGTGACGAAGTCTGCCGGGGCGGCCGTACCCGGGAGCAACCTCACCTACACTCTTTCGGTGTCCAACGCCGGACCCACGGACGCCGTGAATCTGGTGGTGACCGACACCCTTCCGGCAGGAGTAGGGTTTGTATCGGCCTCGGACGGCGGGACCCAATTGGGTGGGGTGGTGACCTGGAACATTCCAACCCTCTCCGTAGCTGGCAGTCCTGTGGCTCGGACTCTCGTGGTATCCATTCCATCCGCTCAGACCGGCTCCCTCCCCAACGTGGCAGCGGTCACCTCTCCTACCCACGACGTTTCCCTGCTTAACAACCGGCAGGGGATCGTCACCGGCCTGGCCCCCTCCGCGGACTTACGAATTGCGAAGACGGGGACTGCGACGGTGACGGCGGGAGGTACGGCGAGCTATACCGTGACGGTGACGAATGACGGGCCCAGCGATGCCTCGAACGTAGTGGTGACCGATGTGTTGCCAGCAGGGGTGACCTACTCGTCGGCGATCCCTGCCCCTACCTCGGTATCGGGCCAGACGGTGACCTGGCCAACGCTTGCCACCCTGGGCACCGGTGCGAGCCAGGTTTACACGCTAACGGCCAGCGTGGGTGGAAACACCTTGGGTGTTCTGACGGACACAGCGTATGCGAGCGCGGGATCCCCCGACCCGAGCACTGCCAATGACACGGCCACGTTCAACACAACGTCGAATGTGGGTCCCGCGAATGCGGGCAACTCCACCGCCACCGTACCTGCCGGGACAGCCGGTAGCGCCACCAACATCGTCGTTCAGGCCAAGGACTCGAACAACAACAACGTC
>CAZFMS010000351.1:0-4117 GCA_964520125.1 uncultured Planctomycetaceae bacterium | reverse complement strand
ACCCCATCGAGCAGTAGTGTACTTATCCGTTTCCTGAGGCCCAGTTCGATCGCTTCTTCTTCAAGCTGCTGGTCGAGTACTCCAGCCGCGAAGAACTCCACAAGATCGTCGACCGCACCACCACCGGCCACCAGCCGGAGCTGAAGCAGGTCATGTCCGGCGACCAGATCGTCGGCGCCCAGAAGCTGGTGCAGCGGGTGGTCGTCGCCCCCCACGTCCAGGACTATGCCATCCGCCTGACCTTGGCCACCCACCCGCAGGGCGAGTTCGCCACCGAGCAGGCCAACCGTTACGTCCGTTGGGGTGCCTCCCCCCGCGGGGCCCAGGCCGTCATCCTGGCCGCCAAGGTCCAGGCCCTCCTCGACGCCCGCTACAACGTGGCCTTCGACGACATCCGCAAGGTCTTCTTCCCCGCCATGCGCCACCGCGTCCTCTTAAACTTCGAAGCCCAAGCCGAAGGCCTGGACCCCGACGTGGTCCTGCAGGACATCCTGGAAAAGACGCCCACCGAGGCCGAGCAAGTCGCCTAGGCTGGCGGGTGCTGCGTTGCCGAGTGGTACAATGTGGGCTTATGGCTGGGCACTTCCAGACGCATAGACCACCTGACTGTGGGAGTGGTCGAAACTGCGGATTCCCAGCGAGAGCCGGAGACGAGAAAATGAAGAGAAAATCCCAAGGAGGTCCTCCCCCAATACTGATCCGAGATGGAAGGCCCGAGAGAGGTCACAAGTACCGGTTCTCCAAAACGGATTGTGTCGATTTAACAGAGCATGAACTGATCGCACTTAGCGCACAATACAATCGCTTCCCACGTGACGGTCGCGATATGCAGGGTTTTGCGCAGTCGATCATCGATGCTTACACGATCACAACCGTGGTTCTGCAAGTTCGGAACAGATTACCCGGTCTCCCGATGAATCTAGTCCTGCCGAAGGACTGGGAAACACTGTCTTTCGATCCCGATATTAGCGTCTTCCAGTTCCAACCTGCGGGCGTGACATCGCTTGCACCCCTATTCGATGACTGTGCTGTTCGTGCCTACTGGATGTTTTCCTTTCTGCCTGCCCCTTTCGACAAGGAGGACACACAGGTCGTGAATCGGGATTTCTGTGGCGACTTACTGATAGAGCCCGAGAATCACGGTGGCGTCTTCCTATTCGTAGATACGGATGACTGCGGAGTAGTCGCAACATTGCCAAGCGACAGAGACTGCACAGACCACTTTCTGTCGAAGTTGATCGAACTCGGACTCGCTCAACGGGAGATGACTTGACACTGGCGGGTGGCGCAGACTCTCTGAGCCTGGAGGAGCGATTGCGTCTTGGGGGAGGGGCGATGTGGTGGGCGTGCGGGCAGGGTGAGCGAATCGAGACCCCAGGTTGAAACAACCTGGGCCACCCAAGCACGCGACCGGGGGTCCTTTAATAGGGCAATACCCGGATGGCCTTGACTGGGTTGGTGGGGCAGTGTTGTTGGCAGAGGCCGCAGCCGGTGCAGCCTTGGCCGGTTAGGGCCGGGTTGATGACCTGGACGCGGCCGTCGTCCAAGAGCTTGATGGCCTTCTCGCCCAGGGGGCAGTGGTCAATGCAGTCGGTACACTCCACCCCGCTGCTGCGGACGCAGAGGTGGTGGTCCACGACGGCCAGGCCGATGCGGATGTCGAACCGGTCGACCAGCTTCAGGGCCCCGCTGGGGCAGGCCTTCATGCAGGCCAGGTCGTCGCAGATAACGCAGGCCTGGGCGCTGGGGTCGATGTAGGGGGTGCCGACCTGGTCTTCGTCGACGCTCTCGGTCAAGGCGATGGCCTTGGCCGGGCAGGCGTCGGCGCAGCTCCCGCAGCGGAAGCAGGTCTCCAGGAACTCCCGCTCCCGCCGGGCCCCGGGGGGGCGCAAGGGAGGGGCGGCCGCGGCCAGGTCGGCCAGCTTGGCCGGCAGGCGCTGCTCGAGGTAGTCGGCCAGGGGACGCAGCACCCGCGAGAGGCCGGCGGTAAAGAAGCGTCGCCGGTCGTGCGGCGGCAGGTCGTCGATGCGCTGGTCGGCCATGGTGGTGGTCGGTCTCCTGCCCGAGGCGGCCCTTGCTCGTCGCCCCGGCCCCGGCTGGTCGGCGGGGTGGGACGCATCTCGGACCATGCCGATTCTAGCAGCCGTCGGGGCGGCTGACAATCGCCGCCGACGGTGGGGTCGTCGCTTGGACAAGGGGGCAAACGGCGGTTAGAGTCTGGCAAGCGGCGGAGATGTCGAGGTTGCCCGATGGCCCGACCGGTAAGTGATGATGTGATACAGACCGCGGAGCACGTCTTCCGTGAGTATCTTCGCGACCGCAGCCTGAAGTACACCACCGAGCGGCGGCTGGTGCTCCAGGCGGTGATGCGCAACGACGAGCACTTCGAGGCCGAGCAGTTGCTGCTGGACATGCGCCAGGCCCAGGCCCGGGTCGGCAAGGCCACCGTCTATCGGACGCTAAAGCTGCTGGTGGACTGCGGCATCGTCAAGGAGGTCCACTTCAGCAACAAGCAGGTGCACTACGAGCACACCTACGGGCAGGATGCCCATGATCACATGGTCTGTCGGAAGTGCGGCCGGATCATCGAGTTCGGGTCCCGCGACGTGACCCGGCTGCGGACCCTGCTGGCGGCCCGGCACCGGTTCCATGCCTTGCTGCACAGGTTTCAGATCATCGGGCTGTGTGAGGGCTGCGTGGCGACGTGTCCGGCGGGCGACGAGGTTCCAGGAGGCCCCGTTCCGCCGGCTAGCACAGAGCCGCGTAGGTGAAGAATGTGAGAATAAGAATCTTTGCCTGGCGACGGAAATAAACCGTGACCAGGTCGGCGGTGAAGACCAACATCTCTACTCCCCTTGCTCTCGGCGGCGACTTCAGCGGCGGGTCGCGTTCGGCTCTCTCTTCCCGGCAGGAGCATTGGCATGGGTCGTTCCCTGTCGGGGCCGGGCCGGAGCAGGTGATAGGACGTTGTAAGTTGTTTTGAGGAAAGGCTTTACGCGACGGGTCGGAGATGTGGTGATCTGGGCAAACTAGGCCGATTATGATAGTCTGAGGCGATCGGGGATTGGCGGAGGGGTCCGCCGGGCCGTCGATGATGGCAAGTTTCTGTTGGGGACGGGCCCCAAGGCCAATGATGCCCGGCTGCATCACGGCGGGGGGCGGCGAGTGGTTTGGTGGCAACGTGGGTTGGCACTAAGACACCGGCGAGACGCCGGTGCCGCCAGCCGCCGGTGGCGCCCGGGCGAGTAGGCACTGGCGGACGAGCCGCCAGTGGCACCCCCGGCAGCCCGGTTGGACCGGATAAGCTCTATTAGTTTTTGGGCGAGGGGTTGCGGCTGCCTCGCCGGATAGGTGGTTTGAGACTATGGCGAAGTCATCCCAGCGGATGGAGAAGATCGTCGCCCTGTGTAAGCGGCGGGGGTTTATCTTTCAGTCCAGCGAGATCTACGGCGGCATCAACGGCTTCTGGGACTACGGCCCGTTGGGCGTGGAGCTGAAGCGCAACATCAAGGACGCCTGGTGGCACGACATGGTCACCAACCCCCCGACCGGCCCGGATGGCAAAGAATTGCAGATGGTCGGCCTGGACGCGGCGATCATCATGAACCCCAAAGTGTGGGAGGCCAGCGGGCATGTAGGGGGGTTCAACGATCCGATGGTGGAGTGTTCAGAGTGTAAAGGTAGGTTCCGCGCTGATCAAGTGTTTGTCGTTTCGTGGGTTGGAGAGAATGAGTACCGCGATGCCTTGGAGCCTGATGATGCCCAACAGTTCCAGAAAGACGTCGAGGACGCTATTGGGCAAAGGGATTACGACAGCTCAGCGATCCCAGATATTCTGGCCCTGCAACGATTGCGGGCTCGGGATGGTCGGTCCCGGATACCGGTTCCATACTTAAAGTCGGTGATCGCATCCTGTTCCGAAGACGCTAAGGAACTCGTGAGTCTGAGCAACGCTGAGAGGCGGAAGCTCAATGGTAAGCCGGTACAGTTCAACCCAACGAATCTAAGCCAATTCAGAACTGGCATCCCTGAAGAGGCCGATTCAATACCTTGTCCGAATCCGAACTGCCAGGCTGTTCGGTCTCTAACTGAACAGCGTGAGTTCAACCTGATGTTC
>CAZFMS010000350.1:0-4121 GCA_964520125.1 uncultured Planctomycetaceae bacterium | reverse complement strand
ACCTTCAGCCGCCGCCGACCGTCACACCACTTCATCAACGTGTAGTATTCATCCGGCAACGTTGGAGAAACCAGATCTACCTCACCCTCGTAGATCTTCCCGTCCGACCCGTCCAGCGTGAGGTAGTCGCCCTGCTGCAGGGTCTTGCCGTTGATCGCCATGGTCTCGGCGTTCTCGTCGACCTCCATCTCCCCGCAACCCACCACACAGCACTTACCCCATCCCCGGGCAACCACCGCCGCGTGCGACGTCTTCCCGCCCGTCGCCGTCAAAATGCCCTGGGCCGCGTGCATGCCCCCGACGTCCTCCGGGCTGGTCTCCTTACGCACCAGGATCACCTTCTTGCCGCCGGCCGCCCAGCACTCCGCCATCGAGGCGCTGAAGACGATCTGCCCGCAGGCCGCCCCGGGCACCGCGTTGATCCCCATGCCCAACTGCCGCATGGACAACGACCTCGAGTCAAAAGATGGATCGATGATCGGATGGAACAACCGCTCGATGTCCGCGTCGGTGATCCGCTGAATTGCCTCATCCTTGCCAATCACCGGCCGGCTCGCCACCGCCGCATAGCGCTTTGGCAAATACCCCTTCTTGGTCAGCCGGTTGGCCTCGGCCGCCTTCAGCAACGGCTTGGTCGCCTGATCCACGGCGATCTTGAAGGTCGCCGCCGGCGTCCGTTTGCCGGTCCGGCATTGGAGCATGTACAACTTGCCCCGCTCGATGGTGAACTCCAGGTCCTGCATGTCCTTATAATGGGCCTCCAGCATCACCCTCACCCCGCAGAGCCGCTCGTACACCTCGGGGTTCTCATCCACCAGTTTGCTCAGCGGAACCGGCGTGCGAATACCCGCCACCACGTCCTCGCCCTGGGCGTTCATCAACAGATCGCCGTAAAAGACGTTCTCGCCGCTGCTCGGATCACGCGTAAAGCACACCCCCGACCCGCTGTCCTCCCCCATGTTCCCGAAGACCATCTGCTGGACGTTCACCCCCGTGCCCGGCAGCCCGAAGATCTTCTCGACCTCGCGATACTTGACCGCCTTCTCCGCCATCCACGACTCGAACACCGCGTTGATCGCCCCGACCAATTGGTCCCCCGGATCTTGCGGAAACCCCTCACCGGTCTGCTCCCGATAGAAATCCTTGAACTGCCCGCACAACTCCCGAAAGTCCTCCTCCGACAGCTCCGCATCGCTCGTCGCCCCCAACCGCGACTTCATGGCCGAAAGCTTCTCCTCCAGCACCTCTTTCGACAGCCCCACTACCACCGTCGAATACATCTGTATAAGACGCCGATACGAGTCCCACGCGAACCGCGGATTGTCCGTGCGACACGCTAACCCCTCGACCGACTCGTCGGTCAGCCCCAGGTTCAACACCGTCTCCATCATCCCCGGCATCGACACCGCCCCGCCAGAACGCACCGACACCAACAGCGGATCGTACGCATCGCCGAGCTGCCTCCCGCACGCCTTCTCCAGCTTGGCCAGGCCCTGCCTGATCTCCTTCTCGAGACCCACGGGCCATCTCTTGCCCCGTGCGTAGTATGCCTGGCAGGCCTGCGTCGTGATCGTAAACCCCGCCGGCACCGGCAGGCCGATACTGGTCATCTCCGCCAGCCCGGCACCCTTGCCGCCCAACAGCGCCTTCTGATGGCCCTTGCCTTCGGCCTTGCCCTTCCCAAAGAAATAGACAGACTTAGTAGCCATCACCGACACTCCTTGCAGCGAAGCCAATCCTCAGCCACCTCGAGGTAACCACCCCCGGCCGCGAGCTTCTGGCAAAGCCGACCGCCACGGCACTCTAGAACGCCCCCAGTCATACGTCAACGCTTCGCCCGCCTGCACCCTCCATCAAATCTACATCCAAGCAGCACCCAGATTCAGAACCTAGACTCAGAGCCGCGACAATCAGGAAGCGGCCACCCGCGACGGGACTCCCGCGAGCGATCCTCTGCTCCCTGAGGATCACGGCTCTGGCTGTGCCTGCGGTCGGTTTCTTCGTATAATCCTACACCTTGCTTGAATTCACCTGGAGGATGCTCCAAAGAGTAACCACCTAACGCAGCCGCTTCGCCCCGCCGTGTCGTCCAACTGGAGCAACCCAATGTCGCCGCAAACCACACCCATCCGAATCGGCCATTCACCCGACCCCGACGACGCCTTTATGTTCTACGCCTTCGCCAAGAACAAGATCGACACCGGGCCCTACCGCTTCACCCACGAAATGGCCGACATCGAATCCCTCAACCGCCGCGCCGAACAGGGCGAGCTGGAAGTCTCGGCCATCTCCATCCACAACTATCCCTACGTTCGCGATAAGTACGCCCTGCTGGCCAGCGGGTGCAGCATGGGCGACGGCTACGGCCCGACGGTCATCGCCCGCCAACCGATGAGTATCTCAGATCTGAAAGGCAAGACGATCGCTATTCCCGGCGAGCGAACCACCGCCTTCCTGGCCCTGAACATGTGCCTCGGCGCCGGCACCTTCGATCATCGCGTGGTCGTGTTCGACGAGATACCCGACGCCGTCGCCAAAGAACAGGTCGACGCCGGCCTCATCATCCACGAAGCCCAGCTAACCTACGCTCGCTCGGGACTGCACAAGGTCGTCGACCTGGCCGAGTGGTGGACCAGCCAGACCGACCTCCCCCTACCCCTGGGCGGCAACGTCGTCCGCCGCGACCTGGGCCCGGTCCGCATGAGCGAAGTAGCCGCCCTGCTCAAAGCCGCGATCGAATTTTCCCTCGCCCACCGCAAGGAGGCCATCGAATACGCCCTCCAGTTCGGCCGCGGCCTGGACACCGACCTGACCGACCGCTTTGTAGGCATGTACGTCAACAAATGGACCCTGGACTACGGCGATCGCGGCCGCGCCGCCGTCCGAACCCTCCTCTCCCGCGCCTCCGAAGCCCGCCTGGCCCCAGACCCCGGCGAAATCGACTTCGTGGGTTGATCCCTGTCGACCACAGAGCGCCGTGCTCCAGCCCGTGCGGCCCCGCCCACAAGGAGCGGCGCCACAGTGAAAGGTAAATCGCTCTGGCGCACTGCCATTGTTGATTCGAGGGCTTGAGTGAGCCGGGCCGTCCTCGGCCCGGTCTCTGCCCAAAACCCCAGACGCTCACCCGTTCGGGGGGTAGCCCCTCAAGTCAAGCGTGACGGAGCACTGGACCGATCGCGTCACCGGCAACAATGAAACTCTATGAACCCCGCTCGAACCGAAACACCGGGGCAAACAAACCAACCCCCAGAATGTCAGCCACCATCCGATCCTTGATCAAAGCCACCCTCACCGTGTCGACCTTGAAGCGGGCATCATAATTGCTCTCGATCGCCCGCCCCATCCCCTCCAGGATCAACAGATCACTCTCCGCCGCCGCCGCACAGCACTCCGCAGCCAGGTCAGCCAGGTCGATCAACGGCGAACGACACCCGGACTCGACGATCGAGATGCGCTCGTCGCCGATCAACTCCGCCAACCTTGCGTCCAACTGCCCGCACCTCTCCAGCAGCCCGCCCAACTCCCCAGCCGTGATATCATTCAGCGCCGGCCCGCTGTTGGCCGCCAACACCACCCGCACCCCCCGCGAACCCAGCTCCCGAACAAATGGAATCACCCCGAGCACAATGTCCGGCCCGGCATTGTCGACGAAGAAGAGAACCTGTCGATAGGGCGGCACCCCGACAGCGAGCCGCTCCAGCCACCGCCCCAGATCGTCCACCGCCCAAGGCCTCGGACCGACCCTGCCGCGCACCCCAAAAAAATCAAACCGCCGATCCTGGAATTCGTCCACCGCCGCCCGCGACCCCATGTCGAACAGATTGCCCGCGAAGATCCCCCGAACCAGCAGCTCCCCCCGCTCCGCCCCCGGGCACCCGTCAACATCCCTCAGCACGTCGGGCAACACCCCCAGGGCCAATTCGTTCTCCCGGTTCTTCAAATCGACAAACGGATCAACAATCCCATGGGCCGCAAACTTCTCCTCCCGATACAAGGTCAACTCCAACACCGAAAGCCGCCCCCGCCCCCCCGGCTCCCGCCGCAGCTCCTCCAACCCCCCCAAATAATCCCCCCGAAACGCCCCCCACTGCGAGACATCCTCCAACCGCCCCTCCCCCAAC
>CAZFMS010000349.1:0-4144 GCA_964520125.1 uncultured Planctomycetaceae bacterium | reverse complement strand
GCCACGTTCATCGCGTTCAGCCGCAAGGCATGTTCCGCCTCCCGCGCCGCCGCTTCCCTCTCTCGACGCTCGAAATAGTACATCGCCAGACGGCGGCGGAGTTCGCTCTCGTAGACCCGCGAAAGCTGCTCGCGCTTCAACTCCGCCCTCAAATAATCCACCCGTTCCTGGGCCGTCTGACGCTGGGCCAAGGCCAACTCCAGGTGATGAATCCGCGCCGCATCGTCCCCGGGGGTCAGCCGCACATACTGCGACAACGATGCCCGGGCCTGGTCATCCCGACCCAGACGGTGCTCCAGGTCATACAGCCAGTAGTAGGCCTCCGCGCAATCCGGCGAAACCTCGGTGGCCATCCCCAACAGCGAAAGTACGTGCAGCGAGGCCCTCCGCGGGTCCGTCCGACCGGCCAAATGCCCCTGATGCCGGGCCAGGTACACCAGCCACCTCGCCATTTCGTCTCCAGAAGCCGATGGCCCCCGATTGCCCCGCTGCTCTTCCGGCGACTCGCCGAGAAGCCCCTCTCCACACGCCGCAATCGGGCCTCCCTGGGTCTGACCGATCAGAACCAACGCCATTGCCGCTGTCACTACACTCAACATCGGACCACCTCCTCGCGCGCGAATCGCAGCGCGGGTCGGAACTGGATTCCAGACGCACCCCCAACGCCCAGGACATCTGGGGCTGGGCGCGCACCTAATCCTACGATGAATTATCTGTGTTATTATCGGCGTCTTGGGCCCCGTCGGCTGAATCGCGGAGGATCTCGTACTCCTTGGCCAACTCGTCGAGGTCGTGATACAGCGCCGCCCGGCCACGCAGGAACACCGCCGCCTCCTTCTTGCCCACCTCGCCGCAAACCCGGGCCAGTAAGGCGTGAACCAGTCCCGCTTTCGGGGCATCCAGAAGCTCCGCCAGACGTACCTTCCTCGGCAGGCCTTCCGCGGCCCCCTCGAAGTCCCCCTGAGAGACCCGACAACGCAGCTCGATCGGCAACAGCATAAGCTGCTCGGACAGGCTCAGGGCCGGATCCTGCAAAGACAGCGGTGCCAGGGCCCGGTCGGCCGACGCCGAGTCTCCCAAGAACAGCCGGCAGTCGGCCAACAGTATCCGGCACAACCGGCCCACGCTTCGAGATACGCCGCCGCGCAGCGCGATCACCCCGTCACACAGTTCTGCCGCCGCCCGATAGTTCTTCTGGCCGTGGGCCACCACCGCCAGATTGTGGCAGACCAGCAGCTTTCCCATCCGATACAAGCTGAACTGGGCCATCGCCGATTTGAGCTGGGCCTCCGCCAAGTCCAGCCGACCCGAGGAGATATAGACCGAGGCCTGGTTTGCCGCCCGCACCTGACGCACGCTGAACATCGTCAGCAGCATCCACAGCCCCGCCGCAAGCATCGCCGTGTACCACAGGACCCCGGACTGCCCGTCGTCCCCCGTCCCGACGACCGAACCCAGGAACCCCAGGGCCACGACCGACAGGACCAACGTCCGCCAGACCGACGCCAGGAAGAACTGCCGCCGCAAAGACCGTACCAGTCCCTTGGCTTCTGCCAGATTCAAAGTTGGTGCTCCATCGCCGGATACGCCCGGGCCACCGTCTCCAACAGGGCATATTCCCGAACCAGCCGCTCCGCATCGATCAGCATCGTCGCGTCGCGCCACAGCCGGGCGGCCTCTTTCGTACGGCCCAAATGGTGCATGGCCGCGGCCAACAGCCCGTACCCGTGGGCCGCCTGGGTGGACAGGAAACGCCGGTACAACCGACACCGTTTCTCGCACTCCTCGGCGGCATCCTCGTGGTGCCCCATGAACACCTGCTGAAACAGCCGCACCACGTCCAACGCCGCCCGCAGACCCGCCGGCATCTCCACCTGCTCCAGCCGGCCCAACATCTTCACCGCATCGGTCAACTCCTGATTCCGGAGCTTGGCCGCGGCCAGGCCTATCTGGGCATGTTGAAGCTGGACCGCATCACCAATGCGACGCAGCAGGAGAGTCTCGTAGATCTGCCCGGCGCTCTCATAACGCCCCTCGTGCTCGGCGATCGCCGCCAGGATCATGAAGGCCTGGCCCCGATCTGCGAGAGAGGGAATCGCTTTCTGCATGACCCGATCCAGAATCGACCGGGCCTCCTCCCATTCCTCCAATTGGGCGTGTTCCCACGCCGCCAACACGCCCCCGCGGCACCTGCGTTGACGTTGCCTGGCGAACCAGCCCACCACCAGCAGCATCCCGATCAAACATCCCGCCAGCAGGACGCCCAGCACCTGCATCAGACCCGACCGAGACTCCCCGGCACCATCATCCGAGAACGCTCCCCCCAACAATGGCACCAGCAGCAGGCAGATCACCAGCCCCGATGCCAGGACGCGGAGCAGGCCCCGGCCCCCACGCCTCGGCTCGGTCGCCGAGAATCTCCTCTCGATCAGCTCTGCATCTAAATCGTTCACGGCTATATCATAATAGCAAGTCCGTCAGGCGGCACGTCAAACCGTCGAAGCCTTATCCGCTGCCCGGCGGACGGCAAACAACATCGCTCCCGGCCTTGACCCCTCAGGCCGGATGGAGCACCACCGCGGAGGACCACGCTCATGGCCATCCCCATATACTACGAAGATGACGCCGACCCGGCCCATCTGGCCTCCCGCACCATCGCCGTCCTCGGCTACGGCACCCAAGGCCGGGCCCACGCCCAGAACCTCCGCGACGACGGCCATCAGGTCATCGTCGCCCAACGGCCCGGCAGTCCCAACTTCGCCCTCGCCGCCCGGCACGGCTTCAGCCCGATCTCCATCCCCGAGGCCACCCGCCAGGCCGACCTCCTGATCTTCGCCCTCCCCGATGAAGCCATGGGAGATATATTCCAACAACACATCGAGCCCCATCTCCGAAAAGGCCAGGCCCTCGGCTTTCTTCACGGCTTTGCCATCCGCTTCGGCCTGGTCGCCCCCCCCAAAGATGTCGATGTCATCATGATCTCCCCCAAGGGCCCCGGCTCGCTGGTCCGCCGGCGTTTCCAACAGGGCGGCGGGATCACTTGCCTGCTCGCCGTTCATCAGGATGCCACCGGCCTGGCCAGGCAGATCGCCTTGGCCTGGGGCCGCTCCATCGGCGGTGGTAAGGGCGGGATGATCGAGACTTCCTTCGCCGACGAGTGTGAAGCCGACCTCTTCGGAGAGCAGACGGTCCTCTGCGGTGGAGTCATCGAACTGATGAAGGCCGCCTACGACGTCCTGGTCGAAGCCGGCTTCCCCGAGGAGATCGCCTACTTCGAATGCGTCCACGAAGTCAAACAGGTGGTAGACCTACAGTACTCCGCCGGCCTGGCGGCGATGAGAGAGACCATCTCCAACACCGCCGCCTACGGAGGCCTGACCCGTGGACCGAGACTAGTCACCCAACAGACCAGAGAAGAGATGCGCGCCATCCTCGCCGAAGTCCGCTCCGGCCAATTCGCCGAGGAGTGGCTCCGGGAATGCCAAGCCGGTCGGCCAAGACTCCGGTCCTTCCTCGAGACCGAGACCTCCCACCCCGCCGAGTCCGCCGGCCACCGGGTCCGCGAGCTGGCCCAAAAGGCCATACCGGACCGCCCCCCGGAAACAGGCGCCCAGTCCTAGGCCATCGGGCGGTGGATCACTGGCTCTGGCGCCTGGGCCACACCTAATCGTTACCTGCCCTGAATGCCGGCGGCAGAATCGGCAGCTTGGCCACCCCTGCCTTGCGACCATACCCCCCCTCGGCTAGACTCAGCCCCTTGCCCGGGGACGTAGCTCAGTTGGGAGAGCGTCGCGTTCGCAATGCGAAGGTCGTGGGTTCGAGCCCCATCGTCTCCAGTCATCAAGCCCCTGCCGAAGGCGGCACTTTCGCAGTTTCACTCATAAGAAAAGTGACATTTGCCGGAATCTGTAGGAGCGGTCAGCTTTCAGCTTTCGCCCAGGGGTCATTTTTTCTCCTGGGGGGCGGCATTTTTTTGCCCCGGGGGCGGCCGGCGTGGGGGCGGCAAGAAAAAAAAGTGCAAACGCCCGCAAACGCCCGCAAAGTCTTGGCCGTTGCGGTGTATGGGTGCACGATCCCTGTCGGTCGGCCGCTCTGACAGCGGTGGCGACATCGGTGAGGCTCCTTTGCTCCAGACAACCAGTAG
>CAZFMS010000348.1:0-4149 GCA_964520125.1 uncultured Planctomycetaceae bacterium | reverse complement strand
CTGCAGGATCGCTTCGAATCGCTCAACCACCAGGTTATCGATGCGTGGCGACGCTATGACATACGGGCCAAGATCGAGCGGGAGTGGGGGGCGCTGGGGCCGAAGCTCTCCGGGAAGCTGACGATCATCGTCGGCGAGGACGACAATTTCCACTTGGAGCAGGCCGTCGGACGACTGCAGGCGACCCTGGAAAAGCTGGGGAGCGATGCCCGGGTCATCATCGTCCCGGAGAAGGATCATTTCACGTTGCTTCTTTCCGGTCCGCTGCGCGGAATGGTCCAGGAGATGAGCGAGAAGTTCCAACGGTCCAAGACGGGGATCGACGACGCAGGATCCGGACCCGGCCCGCGTTCACGAGACCAGCAGGAGGTTGAGGGGGTTTTCGAGGAAGGTGGCTATCGCTTTAAGGAAGCGGGCGCCGTCGGCGCCGTCGATGACGCGGTGGTCGAAGGAGACGAAGAGGGGCAGGATCTTGCGGGCCAGGATCTGGCCGTCGCGGACGACGGGTTTGTCGTCGAGCTTGCCCAGGCCGAGGATGGCGACCTGGGGCCAGTTGATCAGGGGGGTGGAGAAGGTGCCGCCCAGGGCGCCGACGTTGGTGATGGTGAAGGTTCCGCCGCGCAGCTCGGCGACGTCGAGCTTGAAGTCGCGGGCCCGGTCGGCGACGTCCTTTAGTTCCTTGGAGACGGCCAGCAGGCCCTTGCGATCCACGTCGCGGAGGACCGGCACCATGAGGCCGCGGGGGGTGTCCACGGCGATGCCGACGTGGACGTAGTCCTTGTAGACAATCTCGGAGGCGGACTCGTCGAAGGAGGCGTTGAATTGGGGGAATTCCCGTAATGCGCCGGCGGCGGCCTTGACGATGAAGGCGGTCAAGGAGAGCTTGGCCCCTTGCTGGGCGAAGACCCGGCCTTGCTCTTTGCGGAAGGCCTCGAGGTCGGTTACGTCCACTTCGTCGCCGTGGGTCACGTGGGGGATGGTGGTCCAGGCTCGGGTCATCTGCCGGGCGATGGTCTTGCGTATTTGGGAGATCCGCTCGCGGCGGATGGGGCCCCATTGGGCGAAGTCGGGCAAGGGCTCGGGAAGGCCGGGTGCGCTCGCGGGTGCGGGCGTGGTCGCCGGTGTGGTTGGGGGCCGGGAGCGGGCTTTCGGCGTCGTGGGCCCGGCCGGTGGTGCAGAGGAGGGGACGGCGACAGGCGCGGGCGGCGGTGGACCGGTGCCGGCGCCGGTCGGGCCGGCGAGCTGATAGCGCTCGACGTCCTCGCGGACGATGCGACCGCCGGGGCCGGTGCCATGGACCTGCCGCAAGTCTATGCGGAGCTCACGGGCCAGGCGTCGGATGGCCGGTGCGGCGGGGATCGGGCCCGGGCCGTGTCGGGGGGCCTCTGCGTGGGGAGTCGGCGGTCTCGCGGGCAGGGCCGCGGCGCCGTTATCCCGGTCGGCTGCGGCTGGCTCCGCGGCAGCGCCTTGATGCGCTGCCGCCGCTGGGGTGGATTCTGCTTGGGTATCGGTGGAGGCCGCCGGGGCGGCGGAGCCATCGTCCACGACCAAGAGAACCTGGCCGACGATGATGGTGTCGCCGACGTTGACATTGAGGCTGGAGACCACGCCGCCGAACGGGACGGGCAGCTCCACGGCGGCCTTGTCGGTCTCGACCTCCATGACCATCTGGTCTTCGGCGATGGTTTCGCCTTCCTTGATCATGAGGTTCACGACTTGGGCTTCGTGAATGCCTTCCCCCAGATCGGGCAGTCTGAATTCCTGGGCCATTGGTTTGCCTTCCGGCGATTGGAACGATTCGGGTATATCTTCTAGTTGGCGGCCAGACGGTCAAGAGGTTGTCTGTACTTTGCGGTCCGGGCCGAGGGTCTTGGGGGTGCAGGGCCCGCTCCTGGCGACCCCACCGGCGAGACGCCGGTGCCACAGGGTATGGGGCCACAGGGTATGGGGCCGCAGGGTATGGGGTCACAGGTGGTGTTGTGCCTGGTGTTCTGGGTGCGAAGTCTCAAAAGGCTACGACCTCCCGGGCGGCGGCTACGACCTTGCAGGCATCGGGCAGGTAGGGCTGCTCCAGATTGAAGTAGGGCAGTACCAGATCGTAGCCGGTGACCCGCCGGATGGGGGCCTCCAGGTACATGAGGGCGTCTTCGACTATTCGGGCGATGATCTCGGCGGCTGGTCCGCAGGTTCGCGGGGCCTCGTGGACCACGACGCTACGGCCGGTCTTTTGGACCGAGGCGATGATGGTCTCGGTGTCCATGGGCACCAGGCTCAACAGGTCGATCACTTCGGCCTGGATGTTGTGGTCGTCTTCCAGTTCGTCGGCGGCCTCCAGGACCGGGCGCATGGTCGCCCCGTAGGAGATGATGGTCACGTCGCTGCCTTGCCGGACCACCCGGGCCTGTCCAAACTCCATGGCCTCGGGTTCATCGGGGACCTCCTCCTTGAAGGCCCGGTAGCAGGCCTTGGGTTCGTAGAAGATGACCGGGTCGGGATCGAGGATGGAGGTGCGCAGGAGGGCCCGGGCGTTTCTGGGGCCGGAGGGGATGACGACCTTGAGGCCCGGGAGGTGGGCCCAGATGGTCTCGCGGCTTTCGCTGTGATGCTCGATGGCTCGGATGCCGCCGCCGTAGGGCATGCGGACGACCATCGGGCAGGTCCGCCGGCCGCGGGTCCGGTTGCGGTAGCGGGAAATGTGGTTCTCGATCTGATGCATCCCGTGATAGGCGAAGCCGGAGAACTGCATCTCGCAGATCGGGCGGAAGCCGACGAAGCACAGTCCGGCGGCCAGGCCCACGATGGCCGACTCGGCCACGGTGAAATCGACCACGCGGTCTGGGCCAAACTCTTTCAGCAGCCCCTCGGTGATGCGAAAGACGCCTTCATCCTGGCCGACGTCCTGGCCCAGGATGATGGTGGTGGGGTCCTCGGCGAGCATTTCCCGCATGGCGAGGTTCAGGGCTTTGGCCATGTTCAATTGGGCCATGGTGGTTTCTCGTCTCGTTGGCCGGGTCCGCCGGCGCGCCCGCCTGGTTGGCCGGGGCGTCAGGTGCTGACATTCTCGCTGGGCCGGCCGGCCTCTTTTGGTTGGTCAGACCGGCCCGGGGCAATCGAGTCCTGATGGGCTTGGAACTCGGCCAGTTGGGCCTCCAGGTGGTTGGGCATTTCGGCGAAACAATGGTGGAACGGCTCGGTTACTTCTGGTTCGTATGATTCGGCGCGTTCGATGGCGGTGGAGATTTCCTGGGCGACCTCCTCCTCCAGGAGTTCCATGGCCTTTTCATCAAGGAGCTTCCGCTTGTCGAGGTAGACGGCAAACCGCAGGAGCGGGTCTCTCGGTTTCCACTCTTCCACCTCTGCGTCGGATCGATACTTCTTGGGGTCGTCCGCGGTGGTGTGGGGCCCGAGTCGGTAGGTCACGGCCTCGATGAGGGTCGGTCCGCCACCGGAGCGGGCCTTCTGTACTGCCTGACGGGCGGCGACGATCATGGCCAAGAGGTCGTTTCCATCCACCTGCACGCCGTCGAAACCGTAGGCCAGGGCCTTTTGGGCGATGGTTTGCGAGGCGGTCTGCTTGGCCCGCGGCAGGGAGATGGCCCATTGGTTGTTCTGCACGACGAAGACCAGGGGCAATTGAAAGACGCCGGCACAGTTCATGGCCTCGTGGAAGTCTCCCTCGCTGGTCCCGCCGTCGCCGAGCATGGTCACGGTGACGGTGTTTTGCTTCTTGAGCTTGCATCCCCAGGCGATGCCGGCGGCGTGGAGGCATTGGGTGCTGATGGGCACGCAGCAGGGCATGTCATTCATGCCCTCGGGGACCTTGGAGCCTTGCTCGTTGCCGGCCCACCAGAGGATCATTTTTTCCATCGGCCAGCCCCTATAGAGCATGGCCGCCAGTTCACGGAAGGAGGGCACGAACCAGTCGTCCTTTTGCAGGGCATAGACCGGGCCGAGGGAGGCGGCCTCTTGGCCCAGGCAGGGGCCGAAGGTGCCGATGCGGCCCTGGCGTTGGAGACGCAGCATGCGTTCGTCGCAGCGTCGGGCGGTGAGCATGGCCTTGTAGAGCCGGCGCAGGTCCTGGGGGTCGATGTCGGGCTCCAAGGCCCGGTCGACCTTGCCGTCGGGATCCAGGATGGACAGTGATTCGAC
>CAZFMS010000347.1:0-4161 GCA_964520125.1 uncultured Planctomycetaceae bacterium | reverse complement strand
ATGGTTGTGGGACTCGACTTTAAACACCACCGCCAGTCCGTCGCCGATGTCCACGACGACCTTGGAGATGTAGCCACTGGTCTTGGCGTACAGATCTGCGGACTCATAGGGCAACAAGGTGGCCGGCATGCGCAGCTCGCGGGTCACCTCTTCTCGGGACGGCTGCACCACCTCGACGGAGACGGCTTGACCGGACCGGGCAGCCTCGGCCTGATCCACGTCCGCCGCCGGGGCCTGGCCGTCCGGGCCGGATGCGGACATGGTGTAGAGAACTATGATCACCGTGACGCCGATCAGGCCGGTCCCGGCGACCTTGGTGAACGATCTTCTATTCATGACAATACTCCCTCTCATGGTTCGGCCGGCTGCTCATCTTGCCCTCCCCTTGGGAACCAAGAAACGGGCGCGCCGAAAGCCGGGCCGGGGCAGGATCATGGGCGTTCTCGATCGATAGCGCCGGTAGTCTTCGCCCAGGGCCCCTAACAGATTACGCTCTTCCAGGGTCACACCCACGAAGATGTAGGCGGTCGTGCCCACCGCGAAGAGCAGGTGGCCGGCGGTCATGACCGGGGTGGCCCAGAAGGCGATGATGAAGCCCAGCATCAGCGGATTCCGCACCAGCCGGTACAGTGGAGGCGTGCAGAATCCCCTGGCGTTAGATTGTCTTCCTCGCAGATGGAGGTAGACCTGGCGCAGGCCGAACAGGTCGAAGTGGTCGATGAGGAAGCTGGAGTAGAGGACCAGACCCCATCCGAAGAAGAACAACAAACGCAGGGGGACCGCCGCCGCTGGGGCGTCGACGCGCCAGACGACGCCGGACATCGGTCGCCACTGCCAAAACAGCACGCCCAACACCACGCCGGTAGCCAGCACGAAGGTGCTGCGTTCGATGGGTCGGGGGATATACCTGGTCCACCAGTTCTTGAAGGTCGGCCGGGCCATGATGCTGTGTTGAACGGCGAACAAGCCCAGCAGCAAGACGTTCACCAGCATCGCCGGCCCGAGCGGCCCGGCGGCGTCGGAGTCGATCGACTTCGGCACGACGAAACCGCCGACAAAGCCGATGGCGTACAGGAAGGTACCCAGAAACAGCAGGTAACAGACCAGGCCATAGGCGAACATCATTACACGCGACATGTCAGGCCCTCTCTAGTGCTCGCTCATCCTTGATTCGACGGGTTGACCCCCAGATGGGTGAGGGTCTGGGGTCTTGGGCAGAGACCGGGCCGAGGACGGCCCGGCTCACTCGAATCCTCAAACCAACCTTGAGAAAGCACTCGCATGATCCTTGTTCCGCGGCGATACGAAGCCCGGCCGCTTCGTCGCCGCTTTTTCTCTCAGCGCATATCAACTCGTCACGGGCACCGGCACCGGCGCCTCTTCTCTTTGGAACATCACGTACAGGCAAGGCACCACCACCAGGGACAGTGCCGTGGCCGCCAGGACCCCGCCGATGATGGTTCGGGCCAGGGGGGCGTTGGCTTCTCCGCCGGCGGCTCCGATGGCCATGGGGATCAGGGCCAACCAGGTGGTAAGGGAGGTCATGAGGATGGGCCGCATTCTAATCCAGGTGGCCTCTTTGATGGCCTGCAACACCGGCAAGCCGTCCCTCACTCTCTGGTTGGCGAAGTCCAGGAGGATAATGCTGTATTCGACGACGATCCCGGTCATCATGACGATGCCCATGAACACCGGAATGCTGATGTTGGTTCCGGTTATGCCCAGCAGCACGGCCACGCCGACGAAACCCAGGGGGATACTCAGCAGGATGACGAATGGGGTGGAGAAGGACCGCAGTTGGGCGACCATGGCCAGGTATACCAGGGCGATGGCGATCAGCAGCCCCTGGGCGAATTGGGCGAAGGATGAGCGCATGTTCTTGACTTCGCCGCTGGTCGCGACGGTGTAGCCCTTGCCGGCGTAGTCGCCGCCGACCTTGTAGACGACGCCGCGCGGGGTGTCCTGTCGCTGCAAGCCCAGCCCCGAGGCGGTTTGCAGGCGTCTTTCGATCTCGGCGGCCACGCTGCCGACGTCGTGTCCTTTTTCCACGTTGGCGAATACGTCTATGGTGCGGGTGATGTTGACGTGGTTGACCACGGCCGGGCCGGTGGATCGGTATAAGTCGGCTACATTGCGCAGGGGGACCGGCTGCTTGCTGGCCGCGCCGGTGATGGGTACGTTGCGCAGCGTCTCGATGGAGTCGATTCCCTCTTCGGCGTATTGAGCGCCGATGAAGTAGTGGTTGCCGTTGGGGGCGATCCAGAACGCGGGGTTGAAACCGATGCTGGAATTCACCGCGGTGACGACATTCTTGATGACGTCCTCCTGGACGATGCCCAACTGGGCGGCCTTGACGCGGTCCACGTCGATGCCTATCTGGGGATAGTCCATCCGCTGGGCGATGCGAACATCGGTAGCCCCGGGCACTCCCGAGGCTATTCTCCTCACTTGGATGGCGATCTCTTCGGAGGTGAAGAGGTTGCTGCCCTGGACTTGGATGTTGATCGGCGAGGGCAGTCCGAAGTTCAGGGCGGCGGTCATCATGCCGCCGGTGTCGAAGGCGAACTCGACGCCGGGGAACTCCCGGCCCAGCTTGCCGCGCAAGGTCTGGACATAATCGAAGGTGCCGTCCAGGCCGCTCTTGCCCTTGAGCTGGACGAGGACGAAGGCGTCCATCGGGCCGGTGTTGGGCGTGTAGGCGGCGGGCCAGTCCATGAGGACGCCGATGTTGGAGATGAGGATTCGCATGTTGGAGTCCTCATGCTGCTCGATCTTGGGGTATTGGGGGTCGGGCTCGCCGATCTCTTCGATCAGCACGCGCTCGATTTCCTTGATCTTGGCCTCGGTGTTCTCGATTCGCGTACCGGACGGGAGGCGGACGTAGATGGTGAACTGGTTGGAGTCCACCTGGGGGAAAAGCTCCGTTCCGCTGCGTGATAAGAGGAAGACGGCCCCAGCCAGCACGGCGACGCTACCCAGGAGCACGGTGTAGCGCCGGGCGATTATGTTGCTGAACAGCTCGTCGAACCAGCCGGGGGCTTGGTTGTCCGCCGAACCACCGGTGCCGGAGTTGTCCGCCTCGAGGAACTTGGCGCAGTAGCTGGGAATCACGAACATGGCCACGATATAGCTGGCGAAGACGGCGAAGACCACGGTGATGGCCAAGGGCTGGAAGAGAAATCGGGCAATGCCCGACAAGAAGACGATGGGGAAAAACACCACCACGAAGGTGATGGTGGATACCAGGACCGGCAGGGCGACTTCGCGGGTTCCATCCAAGGCGGCCTGCATCCGGGTCTTGCCCATGCGCAGGTGGCGGGTGATGTTGTCGAGCACGACGATCGACTGGTCGACCAGGATGCCGATGGCCAGGGCCAAGCCGCCGAGGGTCATGCTGTTGATGGTGTCGCCGGTGTAGAAAAGGCCGATGAGGGCGGCCAGGATGGACAGGGGAATGGCCAGGACGATCACGATGGTCGAGCGCCAACTGCGGAGGAAGAGGAAGACCACGCCGCCGGCCAGCAGGGCTCCCAGTCCCGCGGCCAACTGCAGGCCGGAGATGCTGGTCCGCACGTATTCGGACTGGTCCATCACCACCTCCAGGGCCAGATTCTTGGCCTTGGGGTTCATCTCTCGGAGTCGGGAGAGGATGGTCGCGAGCTGGGACGTGATGGCGTCGACGATCTCGATGGTGTTGGCCCCCGGCTGGCGGTAGATGGGGATATAGACCTGCCGGCGCCCGTTGATGCGAACGATGTTGCTCTGTATTTGGTGGCTGTCCTTGACCTCGCCGATGTCGCGCATGAAGACCACGGCCTGATCGACCGTCTTGATGGGAATGTCGTTGAGTTGTTCCACCTCCTCGGGCATGGCGTTGGAGATGATCTGGTAGTCGATGTCGCCGAACTTGGCGTTGCCGGTGGGGATGAAGACGCTCTGTTCGCCCAGGGTGTTGACCACGTCCATCGGTGACAGTCCGCGGGCCTCGAGTTCCATGGGGTCGACGTAGGCGAGGATGCGCCGCAAGACTCCCCCGTACACCGCCGGGGCGATGACGCCCTGGATGCTCTGCAGGCGGTTGCGCAGCTCGTAATAGGCAACGTCGTACAGCTCCTTCTCGGTCATGGTCGGACTGGACACGCTGACCAGGCACAAGGGCAC
>CAZFMS010000346.1:0-4180 GCA_964520125.1 uncultured Planctomycetaceae bacterium | reverse complement strand
GCCTCGTAATGCTCTCTCGGGAAGGTGGTTGTTAGTACAGACACGGTGACCAGGCATGGTTGGTCGCACTCATTCTAGAGTCTTCGTACGCGAGGAGATGAAATATGAAGCGCATGGTTCCACTGGTGGCGTTTGCCTTTTGTGCTGCCTCGGTTTCGGTTGTCGTCGAGGCCGGCCAGATTGACCCCGGGCTCGAAGAGACATTGGCCGTCACTCCGGCGGACGAGTCGGTGTCGGTACTGGTCTACTTGCGTGATCGGGTGGATCTGGAGGCCCTGAACGTTCGCATGGACCAGGAGAGGGCGACCTTGCGAGATCGCCACGAGGCCGTCGTTCTAGCGCTGCAGGAGATGGCCTGGAACACGCAGGGGGACCTGGTTGCCGTGCTGGAGACCCGTGAGGAAACCGGGGGCCTCTATTTCTTCGAGCCCTTCTGGATTGCCAACTGCATCCGAGTCGACGCGACAAAAGAGGTAATCGAGCTGCTGGGGGCCCATCCTGCGGTAGAGATGGTTTACCCGAACTACCCGATCGAGAACATCACGCCGGTGGGCAATCCCACGGGTGAAGGTCAGCCCGGTGATCCGCGCTCCAGGTCCCCGGAGATCGGCCTGATAGCGGTCCGGGCCCCGGAGGTATGGGCCCTGGGTTTCACCGGCGAAGGCATACTGGTGGCCACCTTGGATACTGGGGTGGACGGCAACCATCCGGCGCTGGCCAGTCGATGGCGCGGGGTGGCCGATCCCAATTACTCGGAGAATCCCGAGTGGGCCTGGTTTGATCCGGTGACGAACACCACCTTTCCGCAGAGCTTCGGGTCCCACGGCACCCATACCATGGGCACGGTCTGTGGCGGGCCGCCGGGCGATGAGATCGGCGTGGCCCCGGGGGCCGAGTGGATCCACGCGGCGGTGATCGACCGAGTCAGCATCGAGCAGACGGTCGCTGACGCCATCCTGTCGTTCCAGTGGATGCTGGATCCGGACGAGGATCCCACCACCAACTGGGATGTCCCGGAGGTGTGCTCGAACTCCTGGCGGGTGACGACCAGTCACGGCTACCCACCCTGTGATGAAACCTTCTGGACCTTCCTGGACGCCTGCGAAGCAGCGGGCATCGTGATCCTCTTCTCGGCGGGCAACGAGGGCCCAGGCGCCGGCACCGTCGGCCGGCCGCCGGATCGGGCGACCACCGAGTACCGCACGGTGGCCGTCGGAGCGGTTGACGGCAACAACTCGAGTTGGCCGGTGGCGGGCTTCTCCTCACGGGGACCGAGCTTTTGCACCCCGACCGGCGAGATAGCCATCAAGCCGGACCTGGCGGCGCCGGGAGTGGATGTCCGCTCCTCGGTACCTGGCGGAGGGTACCAATCGTCCGGCTGGAGCGGAACCTCGATGGCTTCGCCGCACGTTAACGGGGTGGTGGCCCTGATGCGCCAGGCCTGCCCCGACATCAGCGTCCAGGACGTCATCCAGATCATGTATGACACCGCCTACGACCTGGGGCCGCCGGGCGAGGACAACGACTACGGTTACGGGATGGTGGATGCCTATGAGTCGGTACAGATCGCGATGGCGATGTGCTCGGGGCCGCCCATGGCCCGCGACGACTACTATGAGACCCCGGTAGATACCGCGGTGTTGATCACCCTCGACGCGATTGACTACGACGGCCTGCCTGATCCGCCAGGCCAGTTGACGTACATCGTCACCTCCTTGCCCTCCCCGGGCAACACGCTGACCGATGCCGGCGACGATCACCTGATCCTGGAAGGGGATTTGCCCTACACGCTGGTGAATTACGGCAACGACTTGCTCTTCACCCCCACCGGCGGGTTTTACGGCACGGACAGCTTTGAGTTCAAGGTCAACGACGGGGGCGAGCCGCCCGACGCCGGGGATTCCAACATTGCCACCGTCTCGATTCTGACGCTCTTCGACCCCCCGCTGATAACGACCGAGGTGGTGCCGGGCGGCATGCTGAACATCCCCTATGGCCCGTTTCAACTGGAGGCCACCGGCGGGCAACCGGAACTCACCTGGGCGGTGTTGCCCAGTAGCGTGTACACCGAGACCGATCTGGGCAGCAGCCTGTTCACCGAGGTCGGCACGGCGATGGGCTGGAATTCGGACGACGCATCCTGGTCGCATACCCTACCCTTTGCCTTCCCCTTTTATGGTGTCGAGTACGGCTCCGTCTCGGTCTGCAGCAACGGGTTCATCGACTTTACGTCGTCTTCCGCCGACTACACCAACACTGATTCGGAGTTGATCGGCGCCACCCGCATCGCGGTGCTCTGGGACGACCTCAAGACCAACGAATCCGGAAACGACATCTTCATTGACGAGTCGGTCTCCGGCCAGGTGACCATCCGTTGGGATGCAGTCACCTATTCCGGCAGCAATCCGTGCGATTTCTCGGTGGTGCTCTTCGAGGACGGGCTGATCCAGTTCCACTACGGGAACGGCAACACCGGGCTCACCCCGACCATCGGGATCTCGTCCGGCGACGGCGAGCACTACCTGCTGGCCAGCTACAACAACGCCAGTTCGCTGAGCAACGCCAATTCCCTGGAGTTTGTCTCCTCTTCCATGCTTCCGGAAGGCCTGGCCATCAGTACCAGCGGCGAACTCAGCGGCACCCCGACCGAGGCCGGGGTCTTCGACCCCATCATTAGCGTCACCGACTCGCTGGACCGCAGCGACCTCAAGCAGTTCGTTCTGGAGATCGCCATCGGCCCGCAGCCGCCCACCGCCGTTGATGGAGGGATGAGCACCGAGCTTAACACCCCGGTGAGCATGGTCCTGGTGGCCGTCGACGATTCGCTGCCCAATCCGCCGGGGCAGCTCGACTACATCATCACCGCCCTACCGGGCGCCGGCTCCTTGAAGGATCTCGGGGGAGGCGACATCACCGGTGCACCCTACACGCTGGCCGGCGGAGGGAACCAGGTAGAGTACACGCCTGGGCCGTGGCTCTTCGGACCCGACACCTTCCAGTTCAAGGTAAACGACGGCGGCGTCCCGCCCGAGGGAGGCGATTCCAACGTTGCCACGATCACGGTCACGGTCAACGCCCCGCCCCCCCAGGCGGCCCACAGCGAAGGCCTGGAGAGCGATCCGGGATGGACGACGGAAGGCCAATGGGCCTTCGGGCAGCCTGCCGGCGGTGGTTCATTCAACGGAGATCCGAGCAGCGGATACACCGACAACAACGTGTACGGATTCAACCTGGGCGGCGATTATGACAACAACCTGCCGGTCTATAATCTGACCACTTCGGCGTTCGATTGCTCCAACGTGGGTGCTACTCAGCTCCGCTTCCGCCGATGGCTGGGAGTCGAGGCCAGGCCCAACGATCACGCAGCGATCGAGGTTTCCAACGACGGCGCAAACTGGACGTTGCTCTGGCGGCACGCCGGGCCGGCCATCAACGAATCGTCCTGGTCGCTGCAGACCTACGACATCTCGGCGTTAGCCGACGGCCAGGCGACGGTGTACATTCGCTGGAGCATGGGCCCGACGAACGGCAGCGTCACCTATCCCGGCTGGAACATCGACGACCTGGAGATCTGGGGTGAGCTGCCGGCATGCTTGTCCGCGTCCGGCGACGTCAACCTGGACGGCACCATCGACGGCAGAGACATCGATGCATTCGTCGATGTGCTGGTGGATCCCGAATCGGCCTCGCTTCAGGAGAAGTGCGCCGCGGACGTACAGGTAGACGGCGTAGTGAACTTGGAGGACACCGATGACTTCGTCGGGCTATTGCTCAGCCTCTGACGAGGTCGACCACAATCCGACCGATTGCCTTTTCCTGGCGGCCCGCCGGCCGGGTCCCGGAGCAGCCGATCGGTGAGCGAGCAAGAGAAGATCTGAGTTCTCGATTACTGAGTCGGCTGCGTGGCCTGCCGCGCAGCCGACTTCTTTTCTGCCCCGGCGTGCGCCCTGCTTCCGGAGACTGCCAGGACACCGTCCGCCACCAGGGGATGTAACCGACTTCTTTGACTATCGCCCCCCGGACGATTCTTGATTGCCTTGGCTGTACCGCGCAAAGTCACGCCAACAGCGCCCCAAGAGCCCCCGCCCTTGGTCCGGTGGCGGCCCGGCAACACCGGCGAGCGTACCCCCTGCGGAGGCACCGGCTTGACACAAGCCGGCTCTGTAGCTCGGGGGCTCTC
>CAZFMS010000345.1:0-4194 GCA_964520125.1 uncultured Planctomycetaceae bacterium | reverse complement strand
AGTTGCCCTCGGGCGTGCTGGAGATGGTCAAGGTCTACACGGCAACGAAGCGTCAGCTCTCGGTGGGCGACAAGATGGCCGGCCGGCACGGCAACAAGGGGGTGATCGCGAAGATCCTGCCGGTCGAGGATATGCCCTTCCTGGAGGACGGAACCCCGATCGACCTCCTGTTGAACCCCCTGGGCGTTCCTTCGCGAATGAACGTGGGGCAGATACTGGAAACACATCTGGGCTGGGCGGCGATGATCTTGGGCTTCCAGGCCGTTACCCCGGTGTTCGACGGTTGCAAGGAAAGCGAACTCCACGCGGCGGTCGAAGAAGCGAACCGAAAAGTGGATGAGTTGGTCAAAGACCAGAAGGCCATTCAGGAAGCCGACCTGAGGGAGTTATTGCTCTGCAAGATGCCTTACGGAGGCAAGGTCAAGCTGTGCGACGGTCGGACCGGAGAGCTATTCGGACAGCCGGTGACGGTAGGGTTCATCTACATGATGAAGCTTCACCACCTGGTGGATGACAAGATCCATGCCCGGGCGACCGGTCCCTACTCGCTGATCACCCAGCAGCCGTTGGGCGGCAAGGCTCGGACCGGCGGGCAGCGGTTCGGGGAGATGGAGGTCTGGGGCCTGGAGGCCTACGGCTGTGCCCACATATTGCAGGAGCTGTTGACCGTCAAGAGCGACGACGTGGAGGGCAGGACGAAGATCTACGAATCCATGGTCAAAGGTGAGAATACCCTGGAGGCCGGCACGCCGGTTTCCTTCGACGTGTTGTGCAACGAGATTCGCGGTTTGGGCATGAACATTCAACTCGAGAAGGGCAGGCTGATCTAGATCCCGGCAGGCGGAGCGGATCCGGCCGCGGGGGCCGGTCGGCCCAGGCCCGGAAGAGGAGGCCACGCTATGAATGAAGACATTGAGTTCGAGGTGGTCGAGAAGATCGACATCAACGAGTTGAAGGCGTTCTACGATGCCCAAGGCAGTGTCATGCCGCAGTCGGTCGACAAGTTGTCCAAGATGGTTGACAACTCGGTTTGTTTTGTGGTCGCCCGGGAGCCGGACGGCCGGTTGATCGGCATCGCCCGGGGATTGGCCGACGGAGTCCGCGGCTATTTGACGGAGTGCAAGCTGGACCCGGCCCGTCAGGGCCCCGGGGCGGTGACCCACATCGACGGACGGATCGAGCATGACCAGTTCGGCATCGCCAAGGAGATGGCCAACCGGGTGATCAAGGCCCTGGGCGACTTGGGCTGTGAGCGGATCGACGCCGCCGCCTACGGGACAGAAGTCGATTTCTGCGAGGAACTGGGGTTCAAGCGGGCCGCCGGTATCGTCCCCATGTCCTTGGACGTGAGTTCCGGCGGGCAGGCGGAGGGATCGTAAGACAGAAGCTGATCGGTGGGGTGAGGATTGAACGTAGGGGCGCCGACGGGCGGCGCGATGGGTGAGACAAGCCGACCATCACGGAATTAAGGATGGACCTTCATGGCTGAGAGTATTTACGACCGCGTCAATGACTACGGTTCGGTGAAGCTGTCACTGGCCTCGCCGAATGACATTCGGTCCTGGTCCTACGGCGAGGTGCGCAAGCCGGAGACGATCAACTACCGGACGTATCGCGCCGAGAAGGACGGGCTGTTCTGCGAGCGGATTTTCGGTCCGGAGCGTGATTGGGAGTGCTTCTGTGGCAAGTACAAGGGCACCAAGCACAAAGGGATGATCTGTGACCGCTGTGGAGTGAAGGTGACCCACAGCCGGGTGCGGCGCAAGCGGATGGGGCACATCAACCTGGCGGCGCCGATCGTGCATATCTGGTTCTTCAAGGCCATGCCCTCGCGGCTGGGGACGCTGCTGAGCATGCGGACTTCGGACCTGGAGAAGGTGGTTTACTTCCAGGATTACGTGGTGGTCGATCGCGGGGACACGCCTCTGAAGATGGCTCAGATCCTCTCCGAGGAGGAATACCGTGACGCGATCGAGAAGTATGGGGATGGTTTCGAGGCCGAGATCGGGGCCGAAGCGGTCAAGCGTCTGCTGGCCCGACTGGACCTGCGGGTCCTGAGCGTGGAGTTGCGGGAGGCGATTTCCAAGACCAACAGCAAGCAGAAGATCAAGGACTTGTCGAAACGCCTGAAGATCGTGGAGAGCCTCCGCCACAGCATCAACGATCCGTCATGGATGGTGATGGACGTGATCCCGGTGATTCCCCCGGACTTGAGGCCCCTGGTTCTGCTGGAGAGCGGGAACTTCGCCACCAGCGACCTGAATGACCTCTATCGCCGGATCATCAACCGCAACAACCGACTCAAGAAGCTGATCGACCTGAACGCCCCTGAGGTCATCATCCGCAATGAGAAGCGGATGCTGCAACAGGCGGTGGACGCGTTGTTCGACAACGGCCGCTGCCGGAGGCCGGTGCTGGGATCCTCCAACCGACCGCTCAAATCGATGACCGACATGATCAAGGGCAAGCAGGGTCGCTTCCGCGAGAACCTGCTGGGCAAGCGGGTGGACTACTCGGCCCGAAGCGTGATCGTCGTCGGCCCGGAGTTGAAACTCCATCAATGCGGCCTGCCGAAGAAGATCGCTCTGGAGCTGTTCCAGCCGTTCATCATTCGTACGCTAAAGGACCGCGGTTTGGCCGACACCATCAAGTCGGCCAAGAAGATGCTGGAGAGGCGCGACCAGGAGATTTGGGACATCCTGGAGGAGGTTATCTATCAGCATCCGGTGATGCTGAACCGGGCCCCGACCCTCCACCGCATGGGCATTCAGGCCTTCGAGCCGGTGTTGGTTGAAGGCAACGCCATCAAGATTCACCCCCTGGTCTGCAAAGGGTTCAACGCGGATTTCGACGGCGACCAGATGGCGGTTCACCTGCCGCTCTCGATCGAGGCCCAGGCCGAATCGCACGTTCTGATGATGGCCACCAACAATATCTTCAGCCCGGCCAACGGGGCCCCGATCATGTCGCCTAGTCAGGACATCGTGATGGGGATCTTCTACCTGACCTGCGACTTCTGTGAGGGTGAAGAGCCGGAGGTGACCCGGGCGTTTCACAATCCCGTGGAGGCCATGCTGGCCAACGAGCTGGGCAAGCTGGGGATGCACGAGAAGATCCGGGTGCGTATTACCCAGGACATGCAGGTGGCGGCGCAGAAAGAGTTGGTCTCGCCGGTTCCGCCGGGAAAGGTGATCATCACTACCGTGGGTCGCCTGATCTTCAACGACATCATCCCTGAAGAGATGCCCTTCTATAACTTCCCACTGAGCCAGAAGGGAGCGGCCCGGGCGATCGCGGATTGCTACAAGTACCGCGGCCGGGGCGTGACCATCGAGTTTCTCGACCGCATCAAGGAGTTGGGCTTCAAGTGGAGCACTCTGGCCGGACTTTCGTTCGGTCTGACCGACATGCGCATCCCCGTCGCAAAGAAGACCATCATCGATGACGCCCAGAAGAAGGTGGACCGCATCACCAGGGCATTCCAGCAAGGGGCGATAACGGACATGGAACGTTACAACGCCCTGATCGACATCTGGGTGCACGTGCGTGAGGCCGTCACCGAGGCCATGATGACCAACCTGAAGGCCGACTATCGCGACGAGGGGCTGGATTACGCCGAACCCGGGGGCCCCGGGGCGAAGCGCTATCTGAACCCGATCTATCTAATGAGCGACTCCGGGGCCCGAGGAAGCGTGGATCAGATTCGCCAGTTGGCCGGCATGCGGGCGTTGATGGCCAAGCCGTCGGGGGAGATCATCGAGACGCCGATCAAGGCCAACTTCCGCGAGGGGCTGAGCGTGCTGGAGTACTTCAGCTCCACGCATGGGGCCCGAAAGGGTCTGGCAGATACTGCACTGAAGACCGCGGACAGCGGGTACTTGACCCGCAAGCTGGCGGACGTGGCCCAAAACGTAATCGTAGACCTGGAAGACTGCGGGGCGATCAACGGGATCACCAAGGGCGTCTTGTACAAGGGCGAGGAGGTGGACATCTCCCTGGCCGAGTCGATCATCGGCCGGGTGGCCCGGGACACGATCCGCCACCCGGTGACCGATGAGATCATCGTCACGGAGAACGAGGCCATCACCCCGGAAATAGCCCGTCGCATCGAGGGCTCGCCGGCGGAGGGCGGCTTGGGCCTGGAGACCATTCGGGTCCGCAGCCCCTTGGTCTGTGATTGCTCCCTGGGGGTCT
>CAZFMS010000344.1:0-4223 GCA_964520125.1 uncultured Planctomycetaceae bacterium | reverse complement strand
CGTCACCCAGCGTGCTCAGGTAGCCGCCGTAGAACGAGTCACCCTTGACCACCGCTTCATCGTCCTCCACCGATCCGCGGCCCACCAAGGCCGCCGCCTTCATGTGCGCCGCCAGCCGCGCCGCACTTTCGATCACCAACGTCATCCGTTCCTCGCCTTGCCAACCTTGCCCCGCCGCCGGCGGTCACCCGTCAGCGGCCGACGTTTCGACGTTTCGACGTTTCGACGTTTCCTCTACGCTCCCTGCTTCAAGATCGCGTGCCGCCCGGTCAGCATGGCGGCGCCGAGGATGAACTTGTCGATCGCCCCCGCCCAATCGCCGGTGAGGAAACCTTCCAGCAGCCCGGCCACGATGGCCACCACCCCGGCCTGGCCGGTCTTGGTTTGCAGCACCGCAAGAAACGAAGGCGCATTCATCGCAGAACCTCCCGCATCACCTCGTTAAACGCCGCGTCATCCGTCGCCGCCTGCGTGGTCACCACCGCCGGCGCCTCGCCGGGATCTCGCCGCATATCGAACATGACCAACTTCACCGCGCAGCCCAGGAAGGCCAACGCCAGTACCAACGCCAAGACCAACACGACGGCCGCTAGTATCGGCCGCGTGCTCCGTCGCCCGCACATCCGCACCCGCCCATCGTCAAACCCCGCGGCTTCGGTTTCCCGAAAGCGTTGGCCAACAGGTTGGGCATCAGGACTCGCCTCTGGTCCACAACAGGCCACACGGGGTAGTGGAGGCTTACCAGCCACTGGTCAATCTCCTCATCGCTTCGTCCGCGGCGTCGATTCCAACGCCTCCCGCAACTTGGCCCGGTCGATCGGCTTGTCCAGCACCACCAGGTTGCTGAACTTGAGGTCGATCACCGTCGCCCCCTCGGCCCGCAGCAACCCAAGCAAATCACGCAGTTGCCGGGCCGTGCCGATCAGCGTGCAGTACTTGGCGTCGATCACCCGGGCCATTGGCTAGGGTCCTGTCGGCTCAGCCGGTGGTTCGGTCGTGGAACCCTCCGGCTCTGCCGCGTCTTCCGGCTCCGCCGGCACCTCGAACAGCCGCTCCAACAGCGGCAGCAACTGCTCCAGCCGGTCCGCCATCGCCTCCAGCTTGATCCAGCGAAGTTCGTTCTCGCTGGTCTTCTCCGTGCCCGCCGTCTGACCCCGGCCCGTCGCCACCGACTGCTGGTCCACCATGCCCCCCGGCAGAGCGATGCCGATCGGCACCGACGCGCTGGTCTCCGGCCGCACCTCCTGCACCGGGCTCACCGTCGGATACGCGCTCGGCGTCTGGCTAGCCGAGGCGGTGGCCGTCGTGGTGCCCGCCTGACTCGGCGTCGTGCCGCCGGTAGTCACGTTGATGGTGATCGCCGATTGGGCATACCCCGCGTCGGTCCCCTGGATGTCAGCCCCCTCCGCGGTCTTGACCTGTTCGACCAGATTCGAGATCCCGTCTTCCGCCCCCAGGTCCACCGGCACAGTGACGGGCAGGGACCCTCGCGCCGGGGCATTGATCACCCAGACATTGACCTGCGACCCCTGGGTCGCCGCGTCCTGATCCGTGCTGGTCGGCGACAGCAGGTCCTGCCCGGTCTCTTGTACAACCGGCACCTCCGTGTTCTGCGCGCAGCCGGTATAGAGCCCGACAAAGGCCACTATCCCCAGCCCGATGGCGATTGACCTGCAAAGCACTCGCTGATTCATGGTTCGATCTCCTTGGTTTGGTGAAAGAGGTTCTTTGCCGCCACTCGTCGCCGGCAAAGGTTGGCGGGGAGCCTCGCCGCAAGGCTCCCCGCCGGCGTCACACTGACTTCATTTTCCCAGCGCGTTTCGCGTGGGTGCCCGCGCAGGCACCCGGGGGCGGCGTCCATACAGCGAATGGAAAAATAGCGTGGGACTGCCCACGACCGACCGCACGGAGGCGAGTACGCCGCCCGTGCAAGCGGCCTTGCATCACGAGGATGATCAATGGGCCCATGCGGGCGGTCCGAAGCAGTCAGATCGGATTGAGCGCGAACGGTGGTGGTGGTGGGCGGCGCAGGCGATGGTCCCGGGGAGGGTTTTCCGGCGGCCGGTGTTGCTGCACCGGACCGCCCCTGCCCATGGCGACCGCAGCGCCGCCCACTCAAAGAGTTTTCGTCAAAGCGCGCGGATTCTTGGGGTGGTTGAGCAAGATGTGCACACGGCCATCCATGACCGGGCCTGGTTGGCATCGGATCCCTCCGATGCCGGGCACGCAACGCAGCGGGATGCTAGATCAACGCCCGCGGCGGGGTCAAGCAGCCTCACCTGAGAATAATTTTTCGGAGGCGGCTTTCGGGGTTGACATTGCCGAGGGGAAGCGGGGTTTCGGCTATCGCTTCCTGCCGATCAGGACCAGCAGGCACCCGACTGCGATGGAGGCCAGCCCCGGGAAGCAGAACAAGAAGGTCAACGGCAGACCCGCCACGATGAAAATGTAACCCAGGAGCTTGAGCATCAGCGTTTCCTCTTCTTTGGGTTGCGCCCCCTCTTGGCCAGTGGCTCCGCTGGGGCCACTGGTTGCCCCTCCCCCGGGACCATAGCCCCCTCAATCGTCGTGAATCCAAGCGAACTAGCTTGAAGAAGCTGGCGAGCCCGATGTTCGGTCATGCCTGCAATCTCAGGGCCAGCGATCACATATGGTCCCTTCTTATAGAAATCCGCATAATGAACCGTGTGCATGCGGATGGTCTCCGGAACGAGGTTCCCCGCACCGAGAGCTTCGATTTCCCGCTGTAGTTCAACAAGGCGATCCTGAAGGTAGACACCATGAGATCGCTGGCTCTCCGTGAAGTCGCCCTTGTTACTTACCGCGTCCAGAGCCGCCTTCTTCTGAAAAAGATCGGCGAGTTCCATCAGTTTCCGCATCGCGAGATCTGAGCAGAGCCTGTCAAAGTCCGCCAATTCCTGAGGGTTACCACCTCTCGCTATTCTCCTTCGAAGTGCGCCAACGTTCGGGAAGTCCTCGACAAGTGGAAATGAGTACTTGGGTACTGACTCATCCATTTGCCCCCTGGAATCATCTGCCAGCCAATCCACGGGCACATCGAGGCTCCTTGCTATCTTGAGGGCGATCGCGTCGGATGTACCTCCGCCTTTGATTATTTGCGCAATGGCGGTGGGACTCACACCTACCTCCTTTGCCAACCATCGCTGACTCCGATTAAGCTCCTTGAGTCGTGCCGCTGTTTTTTCGCCGATTTTCATGCCCACATCCTAAGCAAAGAGCCACGTAAGGCAATATGGCGCATACGCTTATGTGCAAAAGGAAAATTGTGATTGACATGTCGCACATCATGGTGTACACTTTGGACATACGCAACGCCAACGCCACGAAGGTGATGCATGTCCAGATTACCGAAACACGGATTCAGGCGACGGGCAGTGAGGCAACTTCCCTTCCAGGGTGTCACCTCGTGGCGGCTGCCCGTCGCCCGGCTCCGTGTTTGCACGGCAAGGAGGCCGTCATGACGCACCACGAACGACTTGTCCGGAGGGGGCGGATAGCCCAGCGGGTAGTGGATGGCGAGAGCCGGCCCAGCGTCGCGCGGCGTTTCGGGGTCTGCCTCCGCACGGTTGATGACGCTTGCCTGGCGTACCCCGGCGGTGCCCCCGAGGGCATCGAGGCTCGGCCTTCTCCGGCCGCTTCTCCGGCCGCTTCTCCGGTCGCTTCGGCGATCGCAAGTGCCGTCGCCGCCGGTGAGCCGATGGGTCGCGTGTCTCGCCGATTCCACGTCTCCCGCGCGGCCGTGCGGACGGCCTGTCGTGACCGCGACGTCGCGATTCCTCCACGTGGTCGCCGCAAAGTGATCGATACCTTCGCCATCTTGCTTCGCCTGCTCCACGGGGCCTCCCAGTCGGAACTGGCCCGCGAGTCCAATACATCTCGCCAGCGAATCAACCAGATTGCGGTTCACGCGGCTTCGGTCGGTTTCGATATCCCGAGCATGCGCACCCGCCCAACAGCCTCTGACCCGAAGGGCGTCGCCGTGGCCTAGCTCGCGGCGACGACCTCCGTGCCACTGGCGCGACTAATCCGCCGGGCACGCAACGCCCGGCCCTGACGGCAGTCATCCGCCTGGTGGCGTTCACCAGGGCCGTCGAACTTGGTCCCGCCGCGACGCGATACCACGGCTCGCTCGGCGGGGCCTCGATCATCAGGAGCGTGCCGCATGACGTCAGCCTCCTTTCTACAGCAGGCCCCCGGCCCGG
>CAZFMS010000343.1:0-4229 GCA_964520125.1 uncultured Planctomycetaceae bacterium | reverse complement strand
GGCCACCGAGGCCTCCCTTACCGGCCACCTGGTCCTCAGCACCCTGCACACCAATGACGCCCCCACGGCCATCACGCGGATGCTGGACATGGGGGTCGAGCCCTTCCTGGTGGCCAGCAGCGTCGAAGCCGCCCTGGCCCAACGCCTGATCCGCACCCTTTGCCGGCACTGCCGCGAGCCCTACGAGCCCGACAAGCTGGATATCCCCGAAGACTTCGACACCCAAGGGGAGACCATCTATCGCCCGGTCGGTTGTCGGGAGTGTCGCAACACCGGCTTCAGCGGTCGAAAGGGTATCTTCGAGTTGATGGTCCTGGATGACGACATCCGGGAACTCGTCCTGCAGCGGGTCTCTTCCGGCAAGATCAAGAACCTGGCCCTGAAGAGCGGCATGATCCTGCTCCGCGACGACGGCTGGAGCAAGGTCCGCCAGGGCATCACCACCATCAAGGAAGTCGTCCGGGCCACCAAGGGCTAGAAACGTCGAAACGTCGAAGAGTCGAAACGCAGAAACGCAGAGACTCTGGTCCGATCTCCGCCATCACCCGACTACCCGCCGGGTGCCACTGGCGGCTTGCCCGCCAGTGCCCATACAAGGAATCGACGTGCAGAATCTGGAGGCGCTGAGATCAAGGCGTCAGGAATGAGGCCAGGTTCCGTGAGTGAGAACGACATCCCGGCAGGCGATGCTGATTGGCCTCGCGGGTTCGAGGGCGCCCGGATCGCCAACCTCCTGCACTTTGCCGACCGCACGCCGGAGCAGAAGGTCCAATGGCTGGCGGACATGCTGGAACTCATGCGGCTCGCCCGCCAGGCCCGTGACCACGATCGTACCTCAACATCCTCATGATCCGGCCACGCCCACTTCTCTGCCTCACCTATGTTGTTCTGCTGGGGCTTTCGCTCGCCGTCGGCACGCTCTGGCACGAACTGGTCGGCCACGGGCTGACCGGCGTGGCGGCCGGGGGGCGGATCGTGCGGCTTCACGTCCTCGGCGTGGACCTCTGGCCGCAATTGCGGTGGGACGGATGGAGCGGGGGCTACGGCAGTATACGCGTTACCGGCATCCCCACCCAGACCGGCAAGAAGGTGTACCGCCTGGCCGGCTCACTGAGTACCTGGTGTGTCTCCGTGGTGGCCGTCAGCCTGCTCTGGCTGCGAAGCTGGCGCGGCCTGCCGCGGGCCGTTATGGTTTGCCTGAGCCTTTGGTGGATCGACCTGTTGAGCTACACCTTGCCGAGTTGGGGGCTGCGCCGCTCCATCCTCTGGGGTGGCGTCTACAGCGAGCCCTACGAGGCCGCTAACGCCCTGGGCATCCCGGGCCCCTTGTTTCAGGCATTTGCCGTGGGAACCAGCACCCTGCTCCTGGCCGCGCTAATCTTGCGCCTGGTCCGCGATCGTGCCAGGTGAGTGCCGCTCATCAGGTGGAAGCCGGGACGTCTCTTATGCGCGCACCGCGTCGACGAAGCGGGTGATTCTCTCCGCCGATTTGACCCTCGGCTCGTCCTCCACGCCGCTGGAGACGTCTACGCCCCAGGGGCGGACGCGGCGGACCGCGGCCCGGACGTTCCGGGGGGTGAGGCCGCCGGCCAGGATGAGTGGGGGGGCGTCGTCCAGGGCTCCGGTCTGGCGGAGGCCCGAGACCAGGTCCCAGTCGAAGCGCTGGCCGCTGCCCCCGCGGACCTTCGGCGAGTAGGCGTCCAACAGGATGCCGCAGACGCCCGCGTCGCGGAAGGCGGCGAGCTGGTCGACGAACGATCGATCCCTGACCCGCAGGGCCTTGATGACCCGAATGCCCCCCAGTCGATGCACGAAGTCCGGCGACTCATCGCCGTGCAGTTGGGCAGCGCTGAGGCCCAATTCCGCCACGGTGCGGACCACCGTCGCCAATCTGGCATTCACGAACACGCCCACGGCCGACACCAACGGCGGCAACGCGGCCACGATCCGGCCGGCCTGTCGGATGGTGACCTGCCGCGGCGACCTGGCGAAGACCAGACCGATCGCATCCGCCCCGGCCTCTGCCGCCAAGGTCGCGTCCTCCGCCCGGGTAATGCCGCATATCTTGATCCGCACCATCGCGCCGTTCCGTAGCCCGTCCGGGCACTCACCACTCAATCTCTACATCCAAAATCTTGGCCACCAGCAACACGATCAGGCCAATGACGAGCGGCCAAAAAACGATTAGCCAAGTGGCCATCCGCGGAATACGAAACGGATCCCACCGCCGTCGAGGAGGTTCAACGGGAGCGTAGTCCAGCGGTTCAGTGTCCCTCTCATCCACCATTTCAATGACCAACGGCGATCCTGACCCGCCCTCTGTTACTCATAGCCCACCCAGCGTAACATGCACAGCCCATGCGCGAAACTGTGTAGCCTCGTCGCATGCGAAAAACCAGCGGTTGTTTTGCCCCTTCGCGTGCGTAAGACTAACGATTGTTCAGCCCCGTCGCGTGCGTAAGACTGACGATTGTTTAGCCCCGTCGCGTGCGACGGGCCAATCTTCGGAGCCCCCCATGCCCAAAGACTGGCTCATCCCCCCGCCCTGGCCCGGCCGAGACCGGCTGGCCGCGGCCCTGCGCATATCGCCAATCGTCGCCCAGGTGCTGCACAACCGGGGCGTGGGAGACATCGAAGCTGCCCGACAGTTCCTCAACCCGGAGCTTTCGGGCATCCATCCCCCCGAGGACCTGCCCGGGGCCACGGAGGCCGCCGAGCGGATCCATGCGGCGATCCGCAACGGCGAGAAGATCGTTGTCTTCGGGGACTACGACGTGGACGGCATCACCGGCGTGGCCATCCTCTGGCACTGCCTGCGCCTGGCCGGCAGCGAGCCGGACTTCTACATCCCGCATCGCCTGGAAGAAGGTTACGGCATCAGCACCGAGGCGGTCGATACGCTCGCCGACGAAGGTGCCCGGCTGATCATAACGGTAGATTGCGGAGTGACCGCCCTCGAGCCTGCTGCTCGGATCAAGCAGCGCGGGGTGGACCTCATCATCACCGACCATCACAACCCCCACACCGACGAGGACGGCACTGTCCAGCTCCCCGAGGCGTTGCTGGTGCATCCCCGCATCGCCCCGCCGGGAACAGCCCCATACCCCAATCCCGATTTGTCCGGGGCGGGAGTGGCCTTCAAGCTCGCCTGGGCCGTCGCCCAGCGAGTCTCCGACGCCACCAAGGTCAAGCCTGAGTTCCGCGACATGCTCCTCGACGCCACCGCCCTGGCCGCCTTGGGCACGGTCGCCGACGTAGTGCCGCTGACCGGAGAGAACCGCATCATCGCCCACCACGGTCTGCGCGGGCTGCCGCAGAGCCGCCTGTGCGGCCTCCAGGCCCTGATCCAATCCGCCGGCCTCAGCGGCAAGAAGCTCGGCGGCTATGACATCGGCTTCCGGCTGGCCCCGCGGCTCAACGCCATTGGGCGCATGGGCCACGCCCGCGTGGCGGTAGAGATGTTGACCAGGTCCAGCCCGGAGGAGGCCAAACGCATCGCCGGCAATCTTGAACAGCAAAACCAGGCCCGGCAGAGCCTGCAGCGCAGAATAGCCGAAGAGGCCCGCGAGATGGTGGTTCAGCAGGGGCAAGACGGCGACACCATCCGGGCCATCGTCCTGGCGTCCAAGGACTGGCACGCCGGCGTCATCGGCATCGTGGCCAGCCGGATAATGGAGGAGTTTGGCCGCCCCGCCATCTTGATCGCCCTGGATGGCGAGTCGGGCCAGGGCTCGGGCCGCAGCATCCCCAACTTCCCCCTGCACGAGGTGCTGGCCCACTGCCGGGAGCACCTCCTGACCTATGGCGGTCACGCCATGGCCGCCGGCCTCAAGATCGCCGTCGACCGGCTCGACGCCTTCCGCGAGGCCTTCCAAGCCCGGGCCGGCCAGATGCTGACCCCCGCCGACCTCACCCCCAAGCTCCGCCTGGACGACGTCGCTACCCTGGCCCGGCTGGATGAGCAGCTCGTTGCGGATCTGGCCCGGCTGGAGCCGTTTGGCGCCGGCAACCCCTCGCCCGGGCTGAGCACGGATTGGCTCGAGGTCGTCGGCGAGCCGCGGGCCGTGGGGGCGGCCGGCACCCACCTGCAGGTCACCCTGGCGGAAGGCCGCACGCGCTGCAAAGGCATCGCCTTCGGTCTGGCCCGCTTATTGCCCCAACTGCTGGATCATCGTCGCTGCCAGGTGGCCTTCCGGCCGATGGTCAACGAATGGAAAGGCCGCCGCACC
>CAZFMS010000342.1:0-4229 GCA_964520125.1 uncultured Planctomycetaceae bacterium | reverse complement strand
ACCGAGACCACCATCACCATCACCGATCTGACTCCCGACACGGCCTATACCTTCAGAGTCCGGGCCCGCAATGCCAATGCGGTCGAGACCGCCTGGACCGCTCCGGTCATCCAGAGCACCGCCACCGGCGCCGCCTGCTCCACCCCGGGAGACATCAATCAGGACAGCCTGATCGACAGCAGAGACGCCGCCGGCTTTATCCGGGCCAAGCTCGGCCAGCCGGCCGCACCGGGCGAAAACCAGGCTTGCGCCAACTACGGAGGCACGCTCGAGCAGGACACCGCCGCCTTCGTCGCTGACCTGCTCAGCCCATAGTCGCCCGGCCCCCAGAGGCCCGGCGAGCACATATCAGTGGAGATGTTGGCCTTTCGGCCCGGATCCGGTACAATGGGTCCTCGGCGAGAGCAGCGCAAGGTGCGGTCGCGTTGATTCCTGATCACTCAGGTAGCGTAACGGGCGCGCTTGGCCCAGGGGATCTTCCCGGGACCCTGCGTATCCTGGTGGTCCACCCGCTGCTCACCATGCAGACGCTCGATGCTGGGGTCGGCAACGGCGCTGTGGGGAAGGAAAGCCCTTGACTCTCACGTTCCCATTCGTGCATCCATTGCATCCAAAAGGAGGGAAGGTATGTTTCGCCGCGTAGTCGTAGTTGTCGTCGCCGTGGTGTCCTTTTTTGGTGGACACGCCGCCCTGGCCCAGCAACGCCAGGCCTTCCCGGATCTCGGCCGGATCAAGCACAACCTCAATCTCGCCGACGTCACCATCCTGAACCTGGACCTCACCGCCCGACCGGGTGCCCCCTGGGGCACGACCCTACGCCTGGGCGGCCAGGAATACGGCCTGGAGATGTGGCCCCACTCCCTTCGGGCCGACGACTTCCGCCTCCTCGTCGCCGATGACCACGGCATGGTCGAGGTCTGGCCGGACCCGCCCCACACCTATCGCGGCGTGCTTCTCGACGCCGATGGCGCCGAGGTGCCCGGCAGCCGGGTAGCCGCCTCCCTGAAGGGCGGCCAGCTCACCGCCACCATCGCCCTGGACGACGACTCCACCTGGTATGTCCAGCCCGTAACCGACGCCCTGGCCGGCGCCGACCCCCGGGCCCATGCAGTCTTCAAAGCAGGAGATACCCTACCTAGCGGAGGCCGCTGTGGGGTCACCGATCTCGGTGACAGGACCTTCGGCCAGGACCCCGACGCCGAAGAAGGCGACGGGTCGCGGGCCACCGGCTACAAGGTCTGTGACATCGCCTTCGATGCCGACAGCCGCTTCTTCTCCCTGAACGGCTCCTCCGTACCAGCCACCATGGCCGACATCGAAATGGTGATGAACAACGTGGAGATCATCTACGAACGAGACACCGAAATCACCTACGAGATCACCGTCATGGTCATCCGAACCTCCTCCGGATCGGATCCCTATTTCAGCATCAGCAACCCCTCCACCATGTTGGCCACCTTCAAGAGCGTCTGGGGCGGCGCGCCTTTCTTCTACATCCGCCGCGACACCGCCCACCTGATGACCGGCCGCGATCTGGACGGCGGCGTCATCGGAATCGCCTACCTCAATTCGATTTGTCAATCCCCCAGCGGATTGGGCTACGGCCTGTCCCAATCGCGGTATTCCCTCAACCTCGACGCCCGGGCCTCCCTGACCGCCCACGAACTCGGCCACAATTGGAATGCCTGCCACTGCGACGTATCGCCTTGTATCAGCAGCCCTTGCCTGATCATGTGCTCGGGGGCCGCCGGGTGTCCCTCCAACTCCACCGCTTTCGGCCCGGGAGCCATCAGTCGGATCGTCACCAAGAAGAACAGCAGCGGTTGCCTGTTCCCCTCGAGCGGCACCCTCGCCGATCCCCTTGCCCTGCCTTTCGAGGATACTTTCCCGACCGTGCCGGATAACGCCAAGTGGATCTACAACCAGGGCGGCGGCGTCACCAGCAACGCCGTCGGTGAGCCCAGTCCGCCCTACTCCTTGAACCTGGACTGCACCGGTTCGGACGAATATCGCGACGACGAGATTAGAACCAACTTCATCCTGATGGGTCCCCCCTTTCTTCCCCACGTCGACGTCGAGTACTGGACCGAGCATCGCGGGGTGGAGGCCGGCGAGAAGCTGATCGTCGAATACTGGGCCAGCAACTCCACCTGGGTCCTGCTCAACGAAGTCGTCTCTGACGGCACGAATCAGGACAGCTTCGTCTTCCACAAGCTGGACCCAGCGATGACTCCCAGCACATACCCCTTGGCCTTCCATGATGAGTTCCGGCTCCGATTCCGGACCGAGGTCGACCAGACCAATGACGAGTGGTACATCGACGACATATTCATCGGCTGCGAGGACTGCGACCCGCCGCTGCCCAACCCTCTGACCTGGGAATCTCCGCCCGAGCCGGTCAGCAGCTCGGAGCTGACCATGACCGCCCGATCGGCTACCGACGACAGCCCGCCGGTCGAGTATTTCTTCTTCTGTTGGGAAGGGGCCTGCGGCTGCAGTTGGCAAGAGTCCGCCACCTGCAACCCGACCGGCTTGACCGCCAACAAGTCCTATACCTACAACGTCCGGGCCCGGGACAGCGCCGACCCGCCCAACTACGGCGGTTACTCCGACTCCGCGGAGACGGCCACCCTTATCGAGACGCCCACCGGGATATCCTTCGGCACGGTCACCGACACCTCCATCGAGGTGACCGCGACGGGGAGTTTCACCGACTTGGCCCTCCTGCAATCCGGCCTGTTCTTCGAGATGACCCCCGCCGAGGGCAGCGGGGCCAACGTGTGGGTGCAGTCGGCGACCATCACGGTCACCGGCCTCAGTCCCGCCACGGAGTACACCTTCCGGATTCAAGGGCGGAATCAGAACGCGGTTACCACGCCGTGGACCGCCCCGGCCGTCCAGAGCACCACCGGCGGGACGGTCTGCGCGACCCTGGGGGACATCAACGAGGACGGAGGGGTCGACGGTGACGACGCGGCCGGCTTCATTCGGGCCAAGCTGGGTCAAGCGGCCTTGCCCGGCGAGAACCAGGATTGTGCCGACTACGGCGGGACCCTGGAAGAGGATATCTCCGCCTTCGCCGCCGACCTGCTGGGCTTGTAGGGCGGTCGGCCGGGAGGGGGCCGGATCATGCCGCAAAAGGCCAGAGCCGTTGGTGGTCTGGGGTGGATCAGCTACAATACGCCGCCGATGCGGTGCGCGATTGCGCCGGTGTATTGATTTCTGACAGCCATACAACCCAACGGAGTTTAACGGCCGATGCAATTCTATCTTGATACGGCGAACCTGGATGAGATCCGGGCGGGTGCCGCCTTGGGCCTGGTCGACGGGGTGACCACCAATCCCAGTCTGGTGTCCAAAGAGGGGACGGATTTCAAGACCCTGGTGGGGAAGATCTGCGAGATCATCAGCGGGCCGGTTTCGGCGGAGGTGGTGGCGACGGATTGTGAGGGGATGGTCAAGGAGGCCCGGGTTCTCTCGAAGATCTCGGAGAACATCGTGGTCAAGCTGCCCACGATTGTCGAGGGCGTCAAGGCGTTGAAGATCTGCGCCGCGGAGGGGATCAAGACGAACCTGACGCTGGTGTTTCAACCGCTTCAGGCCCTGGTGGTGGCCAAGGGGGGGGCGACGTTCTGCTCGCCGTTCCTGGGCCGGCTGGACGACATCGGTCATGACGGCATGTTGGTGTTGGAGGAGATCCGGCTGATCTACGACAACTACGGGCTCGCTACGCAGATCATCGCGGCGAGCTTGCGTCATCCTCTGCACGTGGTGGCGGCGGCGAAGATCGGGGCGGACATCGGGACGATGCCCTACAAGGTTTTCGAGCAGCTAATGCGCCACCCGCTGACGGAGATCGGTTTGGCTCGCTTCCTGTCCGACTGGAAGAAGGGGCAGGGCTGAGGCCGGGTTTCCGAGCACGAGGCCCCGTGGCCTGCACATCTCAACCGCGGAGATCGCGGAGTTTAGTCCAGCAAGACACTGGCGGGCGAGCCGCCAGTGGCACCCAGGCACTTGCCGTGTTCACCGATGTGCAGTTGTCGTGTTCACCCATGTGCGTTTGCGGTGATCACCGATGAGCACTTGTGGTGTTCGACGTTTTGCGCTCTGAGTAGCGACTGTTTGATACCTCTTGGCTCTGCGATTTCGGCGTGCTCGGTGGTGGGCTTTCCGGGTTAGGGTGGATCACGAGATTGGGCGGCGGTGACGGAGGCGGTGTGGCCGCCGGG
>CAZFMS010000341.1:0-4251 GCA_964520125.1 uncultured Planctomycetaceae bacterium | reverse complement strand
ACCAGGAGGCCACGTTTCAGCTCATCAGCGGAGTCGGCCTGTACGGCGGCTACGGTGGCCTGTCCAATCCCGCCGCCCCGGACGAGCGGGACACCGGCCCGTATGAGACCACCCTCAGTGGGGACCTGCTGGGCGACGATGATCCGGACGAATTCCCCGGGCCCACGAATCTCGAGAACAGCTACCACGTGGTTACTGGCAGCGGAACAGACGCCACGACGGTCATCGAGGGGTTCACCATCAGCGGCGGCCTCGCAGTTGGAAGCGACTGGAACGGCGGCGGGATGTACAACCATGGAGGCAGCCCGACCGTCACTGCCTGTACATTCAGTCGGGACCTGGCTCTGGACGGCGGCGCCGGGATGAGCAATAGAGATAGTTCGCCGAAGGTGGAGGCCTGCACATTCCGTGAGAACTGGTCTTCCTGGGGCGGGGGGATGAGCAATTACAGCAACAGCAGCCCCACGGTCATCGACTGCGTTTTCGATGGAAACATTGTGGAGGCCACCGAAGGGGCGGGCATGGGGGGCGGAATGTACAACGACCCTGGCTGCAGCCCGACGTTGATCAACTGCGAATTCTACGGAAACTCGGCGAACTCGGGTGGTGGGGGCGGTGTCTACAGCTACGGCGACCCTATTCTGATCAACTGCCTGTTCAGCGGGAACTGGACCAGTAGTGGCTACGGCGGTGGGGTGGCGAATGAAGGAGGCAACCTGACGCTGGTCAACTGCACTTTCAGCGGGAACGACGCCTCCGCTGGTGGGGGCCTTCTGAACCGCTCGTCAGGGACTGCGATGGTGGTCAATTGCGTTTTTTGGGGGAATACCGCGTCGCCCGGGCCCCAGATATGGGACTGGGCCTCTGCTACTACCGTCACCCACAGCGACATCCAGGGCGGCTGGGGCGGCGCGGGCAGCGACAATATCAACGTCAACCCGCTCTTCGTCGATCCCGGCGGCCCGGACAACATCGTGGGCAGCGAGGACGACAATCTTCGCCTGCAAGCCGGCTCACGGTGCATCGACGTCGGCGACAACGCCGCCGTGACCGTGTTTACCGACCTCGACGGCCACCTCCGCATCCTCGACGGCAACGGTGATTCGATCGCCACCGTGGACATGGGCGCATACGAGTACCTGCCTCTGGTGCTGGGCGACATGAACTGCGACGCCACGCTAGACCCCGCGGACATCACCCCCTTCGCCCTGGCCCTGATCGACCCGGCCGGATACGGCCAGACCTATCCCGGCTGCAGCGTCGCCCGCGGTGACATGAACGGCGACACCCTCCTCGACGGCCCGGACATCCAGGCGTTTGTCACCGAGCTGCTGGCCCCCTGACAGGATCCGGCGCGGGTAGAGTCCGGTCCTCCGCCACCGGTCCTTGACCACGGCCACCACGCTTTACGCGAGGCCGACGACGACCGGCTGGCTGGCCCTGGAGCGGCCAGGGACCTACCGGGTTGGGACCTGCGCCGAGTGTTACTCCTCGCCCCCGCAGACCAGGACGGTAACGGGGATGCGCGCACCCGAGACATCCGGTGCTCATCTATGCGCTGCGGTCGCCGCGACAGTGCCCGGCAGCCCGCCCCGACGGGATCAATCGCCGATACCGGCCTAATCCACACCGCGACGCGCGTCTTCGGCTTCCAGTGGCGACGCCGATCTGGTATGATGACGATCACAGCGTAGCTGATAGCAGAATCTCAATGAGGGGTAGGAGCAGATGTCACCACGATTCGTCCGGCTAATCGTCTTCACCATCGCCGCCTCGGCCTGCACGCTGGTCCACGCCGGCATACCCACCCAATTGCTCCTGACCAACACCGAGTACAACGGGTGGCCGACCGGCGTCAAGATGCTGGACCTCGACACCGGGGCTATTCTCGGATTCCTGGTCACCGAGGATTGGGAGAACAACGGCAACCTGTTCCCGGTCGACGCCATGGCCCCCGGCCCGAACCGCACCATCCTCTTTGCCCAGTCCACCGACGACAAGATCCGCCAGTACGACGAGTTCGGCAACTTCGTCAGCCTCTTCGTCGAGGGCCAGGCGGTGAACAACATCCGGGCCATCGTTCGCTCGCCGGACGGAGACTACCTGTTCACCTCCGACTGGGCCCACGACAACATCCACCGCTTCGAATTCCTCACCGGAACACCGGCCCCGATTGCCGGCGATCCGGACGGTGAGTTCATCCCCGGCGGACAGCCGCCACCGGATCTGGACCTGCCCCAGGCCCTGGCGATTCTCAGCACCGGAGAACTGCTGGTCGTGGATGTCGCTCAGAAGAAGCTGCTGAAGTACGATCCCACCACCGCCCTTCTCCTCGGTGGATTCGTGGTCAACCCCGATGAGGAGATTACCGGCGGCACGGTCCGCGATATCGACGTGCTGCCCGGCGGCATCGTGGTGGTCGCCGTCGCCGGATCCGGAAACGACATCCGTACGTACACTGCTGCCGGAGCGCTCGTCCCCACGAAGACCTTTCCCTTCACCGGTCCCGCCGGCGTTCACGTCCTGCCGAACGGAGAATACCTGGTGACCAGCGGCTCGACCTTCGGACAGGGACAGGGCCTCTTTCGTGTCGACCCGGCCGACGGGGCGATCCTCCAGACGATTGACGACCGCCGCGCCTACGGGGCCTTGGAGCTGATCACCCTGGTCGAGGCGACCACAACCTGCCCCGGACCGGGAGATGGCGACGTGGACCTCAGCGGCGGCGGCGACGGCCGGGACATTGCCCCCTTCGTCGCCCTCCTTATCAGTGGTGCCGGCGCCCCACCCGATCCGGCCTTTTGCGCCGCGGACCTGAGCGGCGACGACCTCCTGACCACTGATGACGTGGACCTATTCGTTCAGGTACTCCTGGGGCTCTAGACACGTCCCCGCGAGACCGCCGCCTCCTGAACAAGGCTGGAGTGTTATCTCCGCGCACCCTGCGTGAATCGGCCCAGCCATCCTTGCCGGGCATCAAAGCCGCGCCTAAAATCCCGCCATGCGGGCGACTCGGATTGCCGCAACGCCGATCCGAGTATTTGCCCACTGATCCCGGGCCACCCCTTGTGGTGTCATGAAGATTTGCCAGTTCTATGATTCCGATGCGCAGCGGGAGGCTGATCTCGCCCGGCGCCGGCCCCTCCAAGCACGTCTCGGAGTGGTCCAGGGCCAACAGGTGATCCCCTTGGCACTGCCCGCCGACGGCCCCCCGGCGGACCCGGACCTGCCCGCCTACCTGGAGTCCCTCGGCGATGCCGGACTCGATGCCCTTCAAGCAGCCGCCCAGCGCTTATCTCTGGACGCGGTGTACTTGGCTCCGCCGGTCATTCGCCCCCGGGCCTTCCTCGACTTCTACACCTTCGAGCAACACGTCAAGACCTGCCGGGCCAAACGCGGGCTCGAGGTCGTCCCCCAGTGGTACCAGGTCCCGGCCTACTACAACTCCAATCCGTCGGCCCTCTATGGCCACGGACAGAGAGTCCCCTTTCCGCCGGAAGAGGACCGCCTGGATTATGAGCTGGAGCTGGCCTGCATCATCGGCCGGACCTGCCGAAACGTGGACGAAGAACAAGCCCAAGAGGTGATAGCGGGCTACACCATCCTCAACGATTGGTCGGCCCGCACCCTCCAGGCCCAAGTCATGCCGATCGGATTGGGACCGGCCCGGGGGAAGGACCACGCGTCGTCCTTGGGACCGTACCTGGTTACCCCTGACGAGTTGCCGGATGTCCGCAACCTGCGGATGCGGGCCTACGTCAACGGCGAACTCTGGAGCGAGGGCAACAGCGGATCGTCGCACTACACCTTCGCCCGGATGATCAGCTACGCCAGCCGGTCACGCACCCTCTTTCCCGGCGACATCCTCGGCTCCGGGACCGTGGGCTCGGGCTGTGGGCTGGAACAGGACCGCTTCCTCCGCCCCGGCGACCTGGTCCGCCTGGAAATCGACGGACTAGGCGCCCTGGAGAATAAGGTATACTACGAACAACTGCCGGCCGGTAATCCGGTCGCGCGACCCTGAGGCAGACGCCAAACGCCTCGGCGTCCGGGCCAGCTTGCGAGAGAATCAGCCATGATACACCGCCACACACTGGGCAAAGTGCCGGCCAAACCGCACACCGCGTTCTACGATGAAGACCACCGGCTGTTGATGGAAGTCTGTGTCACCCGCCAGGGGTTCAGCGGCCCCTTTTCCATCCTGTACTTCCGCAGGCCCCCGACCGACGAAGCCGTGGCCGAACCCTACGA
>CAZFMS010000340.1:0-4256 GCA_964520125.1 uncultured Planctomycetaceae bacterium | reverse complement strand
ACGGCCGATCGAGGCGAGTCCATCGGCGCAAGGAAACCCTGAGTCATGGCTCTGGCGAGCATTGTGATCGTCGAAGATGAGCCGCCCATCCGCGAAGGCGTCGCCGCCGCCCTGCGCGCCGCCGGCTACCAGCCCATTGAGGCCGCCGACGGAGAGGCCGGTCTGGCCGCGGCCCGCAGGCCGGGGGTGGACCTGGTCCTGCTGGACCTCCGCTTGCCCAAATTGGACGGCATGGACGTCCTGGCCCGATTGCGCAAGACCCACGCCAACCTCCCGGTCATAATCCTCACCGCCCGAGGCTCTGAAGAAGAGCGGGTCGCCGGACTCCAGGCCGGGGCCGACGACTATGTGGTCAAGCCCTTCTCCGCCAGGGAATTGGTCGCTCGTGTCGAGGCCGTGCTCCGACGCAGCCCCGAGCGCCCCACCGCCGTCAGCACTCTGTTCGCCGGGGCGGCCACCGTAGACCTGGAGCGACGCGAGGTCCGCGCCGGCCAGGCCAAGCCCCTGACCCTCTCCGAGACCGAATGCGCCATCCTCTCCCACTTGGCGGCCAATCCCCGACGAGCCATCTCCCGCGATGAACTCCTCACCCGCTTGTGGGGCCTCAGCGCCGGCATCGAAACCCGCACCATCGACATGCACGTCGCCAGGTTGCGCTCCAAGCTGGCCAACCTGGACACCGACGACGGCGAACCCTTCATCGTCACCGTTCGGGGCAAAGGGTATATGCTGGGAGCGGGCGTTCGCCTGCCCCAACCGCCCACCGGCGGCCCATCCCCCGGAGCCGATTCGTGACTTCCCCACGCGCCACCCGCCGCCACGCCATCATCGCCATTGTCGTGGTCTGCACCCTGGTACTCGGCGGGCTGGCCTGGGCGACCCATTCGGCCATCAGGCTGGAGCGCGTCGAAGCACTCGCCGCTCGTGAGGATGCCCTGGACGAAGCCCGGGCCATCGCCCTCTCCAAGCTCGACAGCCTGGTCACCCCCGTCCTGGACCGCGAGCAGGGCCGTCCCTTCGAGCACTTCCGACCCTTCTACAAGCCGGCCCAGGCCTTCAGCGGAGGAGACAGCCCCGAGGTCTGCGGAACCATCCTGCTCGAGTCGCCGCTCCACAACTTCACCGGACCAGATTGGATCTTGCTCCATTTCCAAGCCACCGAAACCTACGAGAGAGAAAGCTGGATTTCACCCCAAACCGACGAAGGATTCCAATCCGCCACGCCCGCCTCGGTCATCCCCGCCGCCGATCGACCACGCCTGGCCAAGCCCGAAAACTGGCTGGTCGCCTTGAGGGAGCGGTACACCCCCTTGGATCTCCTGCAGAGGCTCGAACAGGTGGTCACCGCCGACGCCGACGCCCCCGACCGCCGGCCGCCTGATAATGCGCCGCTGCGGGCCGACCAACCCCGCGGTATCGGCCACCGGGCCGCCGAGTTCCTCAGGCGGGGGACCAGAATAGGCCAGATCAAGAGCGAAGAGCTGCCCACGGTCTGCTGGCCGGAGACGGTGGCCTTTGAAAACCTGCAGGCCGATGCTCCCCTGGCCCCCTCCACCGAAAACAGCCCCGCCTGTATCACCGTCCTGTCCACCCCGATGGAGCCCGTCTGGCTGGACGTAACCATGGACGGCCGCCGCCAACTCGCCTTCATGCGTACCGTCACCGTCGAGACCGGCGACTTCTGCACCCTCCAGGGTGTGTTGCTCGACTGGCCCCGACTCCAGGAGGTCCTCCAGACCGAGGTCCGCAAGCTCTTCCCCAAGGCCCACATCCTGCCCGTGGCTACCGATAAGTCCGTGCCCCACACCCATACCCACACCATCATGCACACCATCCCGGCACGCCTGGAAACGGGAGAATCACCCGCTCCACTTGCCTCGGGGTTATCCACCGGATTGAAGCTGGGTCTTGCCGTCGCCTGGGGGGCTACCCTGCTGGCCCTCCTGGCCATCGGCTGCGGCACCATGAAGTACGTCTCCCATGCCGAACGAAGGCTCCGATTCGTCTCCGCCGTGACCCACGAGCTGCGCACCCCCCTGACCTCCTTCCAGCTCTACGCCGACCTGCTGGCCGACATGCCCCGGGAGGACGCCGACCAGCGACGCCACCACGCCGAGGCCCTCCGCACCGAGTCCCGCCGCCTGGCCCGACTCGTCGAGAACGTCCTCGCCTACTCCCAAATCGGCTCCACCGCTCCGGTAGTGGAATGGAGGATGCTCCATCCTCAGGAGTTGCTCGATAACATCAGCTCGGCCACCGAGAAGCAACGCACCGCCTTCGGCAAGGAGCTGGTCGTCGAAAACAAATGCCCCGCAGACCTGAGCCTCGAGACCGATTCCGAATTCGTGATCCAAATCCTCACCAACCTGGTCGAAAACGCCTGCAAGTACAGCGCCGATGCCGATGACCCGCGCATCTGGCTCAACGCCTCGCCCGCCGCCGACGGGGCCATCACCTTCGAGGTCGACGACGCCGGCCCCGGCGTCATGCCCCAGGACCGCCGCGAGGTGTTCCAGCCGTTTCGCCGGGCCGGACCCGCCGACACCGGCCGCCAGGGCGGCATGGGCCTCGGATTGGCCCTCTCCGCCTACTGGGCAAACTGCCTGGGCGGACGCCTCGACCTCCGACGCAGCTCGAGGAACGGCGACCACTACACCAGCTTCGTTCTCAGCCTTCCCCTGACCAGGACCGCCTGAACCGCCTCCCCGGCCAACCTCGCCCGCAGGCCACTCCGGGCCGCCGATTCCGCCCTCCCCAGGCCCCGCTGGTTGGACTCAACCGTTCGGCTCGGACAGGCCGATAAGAAAGCTGCCGAGCGAATGACCGAATGCCCGAACCGCTGAGGTACTCTTGGAGCACGCCTTGACGCCAGGCTGCCGAAACAAGCGGATTTGCCCCTTCTTTCAATGGAATGACCAGCGCTGCTCACAACGATTCAATCTCCGGAGACTGCCGGAAGTCTTCGAACAATGCCTCGGCGACTACGCCGCTTGTGGCATCTTCCAGCAACGCTCTGACGACTGCGCGGGAGGCGAGGTCCGAACCGGTGCCTGCCCTGCGACCTCCTGATCAACGATCGGCCCCGGAAACCGGGCGGCCCGGACCGAGCCCGACCGCCGGGGCCGGCCCCGCCGATGCCTCGGACCACGGCCAAGTCGACTGGCGGCGACTATTGCGCCGATTCGTCGAGTATCTCCTCTCCGAGTGCGGACTCGCCCAAAACACCATCGAGGCCTATCAACGAGACCTCCGCGAGTTCATCGATCTCCTGGACGATCGTGATGTCTGCATCCCCAGCCGCATCACCCCCCACCTGGTCCGCGAGTACCTGATCCGCCTCTCCCAGCGCCGCCTGGCCTTGTCCTCCATCGCCCGCCACCTCGTCTCGGTCAAGATGTTCCTCCGCTACCTCTTCATCGTGGACCTCTTGACCGAGGATGTCGCCTCCCTGCTGGAGACTCCCAAGAAGTGGAGCACCCTGCCGCGGACCCTCCGCCCCCAACAGGTTGACGCCATCCTCTCCGCCCCCCAGCCGGGCGAACCCCTATACGCCCGCGACCGGGCCATCCTCGAACTGCTCTACGCCACCGGCATGAGAGTCTCCGAATTGGCCGGACTTCGCCTGGCCGATGTCAACTTGAATGTCGGATACGTACGCTGTTTCGGCAAAGGAGGCCGCGAACGAGTCGTGCCCATCGGCTCATACGCGATTGACGCCGTCCGCCAATACATCCGCGGACTGAGAAAGGTGTTGACCGAGTCGGTCATCGGCATGGACGCCGTCTTCGTCTCCCGCACCGGACGCCCCCTGGACCGCACCAACATCTGGCGGTTGGTCGGCAGATACGCCGCCGCCGCCGGGCTCCCCACCCCCATCGGGCCCCACACCCTCCGACATTGTTTTGCCACCCACATGATGGAAGGCGGCGCCGACCTGCGCATCGTCCAGGAGCTGCTCGGCCACGCCGACGTATCCTCCACCCAAATCTATACTCACGTAGATACCTCGCGACTCAAGTCGATTCACCAACGCCACCACCCCCGCCAATAGCCCGAGCCCACCCTACCGAATCATCCGCGAGCTTGGCCCTCCGATGTCCCGCTGCGGGCCACCGGTCCCGATGAACATCGGGACGGCCGGCGCTCCTGCCCCGCAACTCGCGCCGCCGCCCGCCCCCCCCCGGCATCCCTCGCCACTTGTGTTGTTCAACGCTTACCGCTTTGAGTAAGATGTGAAAAACCCCGGACGAGGTCAG
>CAZFMS010000339.1:0-4291 GCA_964520125.1 uncultured Planctomycetaceae bacterium | reverse complement strand
ACCGAGACGCTGTCGCTATTGCCATTCGCCACGGCTAGGTCGGGCACCTGGTCGCCGTTCAGGTTGCCGATCGCTACGGAGCGAGGCCCGTCGCCGGCGGCGTATTGCGCCCCGGGGAAGAGGGGGCCGCTCGTGGCGTGAACGCCTGGTAGGGCCGTCACCGACAAAACCAATGACGCCAGCATTGCAGTACGGAACATAGCCAATCCTCCACGTTGGGCCGGTTCAGAATCTCTTCAGCCTTCAGCGCCCGCCACAGGTCACTCGCGACGCGATCCTGCTTCGACGGGATGGGCGCAGACTCCTGGTGGGCGATCCGGTGGGCAACTTTGCGCGGACCGATCCCGTGACGACCAGAGTGTCGGCGCGAGACTATTGGGGCAGGTTCAGGTAAGCGGTGAGAAGGCCAAGGCGGGCGGCACGACCTATAGGGAGGTCATGCCGAAATGAAGGTCAGAGTATAATAACACTGGGTATGATGGTGCCTTGCTCCTCTGCTTCCTGAGCGAGTCCGATAGTCGCTACCACTATTTATTATACATCACCCCAGGTGTCCGGGCAAGGGGTTTTTGGTGAGAATCTTTCTCCGGCTCCCGGGCCGGCCAGCAACGGTCCATGCCTCTGGTGATCGGTCAGGCACGGGTTGATGGATTGATTGTCCAGAGGGCGGGCGTCCGACGCGTTCGGCAGAGACCGGGCCGAGGACGGCCCGGCTCGCTGGGACCCTCGAATCAACGGTGACAGGGCACTGGTGCTCGGTCACGGCTCAATTGATGGATAGAGTTTGCGTAGTCGGATACGCGCATTCTTGGTGGTGAATCGCCAGTTCACGCGTGTCCTTGTTTTGTTCCGTTGGTTTTGTCCACGCACGCACCTGTTTCTCCATCATCTTCTTTTCCGAAATCCGCCGATCCAGGCATTGCCGACTCAGAGCACTGAGTTCGATCTCCGCCTTATTCAGCCATGACCCGTGCTTCGGCGTGTAGTGGATGTCCAGCCTGGCGGACAAGCGGCGCGCTTCTTCAGGCTCAAACGCTTCGTAGAAGCTCGCGACCGAATGGGTGTTCAGCTGATCCATCACCAACACCACGCTTGAGACGCGGGCGTACGGTCCATCGAGAAGTCCTTTCATGAACTGCGCCCAATCGCGACGCTTGCGCGGGTCGGTCACCCGGACCACCATACGACTGAGTCGCTCGGGCGCTTGGTGCGGGGGGATTCCTGCTTCTTCCATCTCACCATCCTTCAAGGTCTTGTGGTTTACTGGGCTGTTGTTGGCGGCCTCGAGGTAGGGAGTCATGGTCTCCCGACAAGCTGAACACGCTACGTCTTGGCTTGCGGTGCTGACCACCGCATTGGCCTGGGGCGCGAGCGACAGGCGGTCGCGGCCCGTACGGCGATAGATCTGCTAATCGGAGTCCGGCCAGGGTTCCAGCGTCACGGACTATAGTGCCTCACCTGAGTGCCCGCCGTGAGAATCCGCGCAGTATCGATCTCTGAACATCCGTATTGGTGGCCGGTCGGCCCGACGGTCACCGGACACCGCCCCGAGCTGTGCTTCAACGATCTGCACTTGCCGATAGGCGGTTTGTACATCTTGCCAAGAAGCGGAAATCAGGATCGCCGGCGAATCGATCTTGTCTCACGGATGGTGCACGCGTGGTGCCGGTTGCCCTGCGCGCACTGCCGGGCGATCATCGCACGGTGTGAATGTCGATAGGAGTATCCCCGCCCCTGACACGCGGTCTTGCCGCCCCTTCAGAAATGGTTGGCGGCGACGGGCACGCCCTCCACCGGCAAGCTCGAGGCGGCAGGCCCGTTGGAGGACAAGTTCCGAGACGGGTGCTGGGTAGGCGCCGGGCCCCGATTCAACGCCGGAGGATGGCCGAGGCGGCGCGGCGGAGTTTTGTGCGGAGGCTGCCCGGCTCTTCGGCGGGGGTAGTTACCAAGGTGAGGTCCAGCAGTTGGGCGAACTGCAGGCCGACCTCATAGCCGCCCCCTGCGAGCAGGCGGCAGCGGACGATCCGGCCCTCGCAGACGGCGAGCCCGCCGGTCGAGAGCATGATCTTGACCTTGCACCGGGAGCCGGGGGCCAGCTCGGACGAGTGTTTGAAGGCCAGGCCGCCGCTACTGATGTTGTTGGTGAGCACCAGGATGGACGAGTCTTCTTCCGGCCGATCAGGGAGCAGGAGAACGGCCATCAGACGGTAGGGGAGGCGCCGGTGTTTTCGGCGGTTGGCACCTTGCGGACCTTGGCCGGCCTGTTCCTGAATGAGCTTTCCGACTTGCTCCTCGGTGGCGTCCGTCGAGCGGATCGAAACTGATTCCGGCAGCGACATCTCATGACCCCCAGGTGAAGAATGGGCCTATGTCCGCATCGGTCGCCCGGACCCGGGGGATGAGGAGTCTCGGTTATCGGGACGTTGCGTACCGAAGCCAGGGCCACCTCTGATAGCGGCGCCACAGTTTGTGTGGTTAGAGGCTATTTAGCTATTCAGCAAGCAGGTGACAAACCCTTCCACATCGTCCATATCGATGGTGTGGTCCGGGGTCGCCTCGACATCGCCGGAGCAGATGTCCCGCCAATCAGGATCACTCGCAGCCAGCAGGAAATCGACAAACAGACCCACGTCCAGGCCGTCAACCACGCCGTCATGGTTCATGTCGCACCCGATCGGGGTGGTCGCCGCATCGACCGAGACGTAGTGGGTGGCGTCATCCAGGTTGATCCAGCCCACGTTCTCTCCCCACACGTAGCCGGTAAGCCTACTCCGGGGTTCGACGGGTGGATCGGCACACTCGATGCGGGCCGGTTGGGGCAGGTCGTCCAGCCCGGCCACTCCGCCGAAGTTGGTCCAGCCGATGTTCTCGCCCCAGGCCAGGCCGGAGAGGGTACCATCGGTGGCCACGTTGATCCCGAAGGTCGATGAATCGGCCAGGTCGTTGGCGTAGGGACCGCCCCCATTGCCGACGTTGATCCAGCCGACGTTTTCACACCAGATGAAGCCCATCAGGAAGGTGTCGCCGGCGATGACGCCCTGTGAGCCGGAGGGGTCACCGGCGTCCCGCCAGTTGGTCCAGCCGACGTTTTCGCCCCAGGCGTGCTTGTTGGTGGGGTCGATGTTGGACTGGGCCAAGGTGACCTGCGTTAACGTTACTGCTACAAGAAGAAGCGTCGAGCCTAGAGCTTTCATCGCACACCTCTCGGATTATCCAGTCTCTAGCGGACCAGTTGCGAGGGATTAAGGCAGATGCCGTGGCCTCCTGGGATCAGCGGTTGCGTTACAGCGTTGAGGGACAGAACTTGCACGCGTATCAGCAGGGGTTTTGGGTCAGCACATCCCAGCAGAATTCCACGTCGCCCCCACCGGCCGGGTCTCCATTGCCGTCGAGCTGGGTGTAGATCACGCGTATCTGCGTGTATGCGAACTCGACGATATAGGTTCGGGCCTGAAACAGTGGCGTCACCGAACTCACCACAGCACCCTGCAGCTCAATCCGGAGGTACCTGTTCTGCGAAGCGGGATGGACCAGCTCCACTACCACTGGCTGGATCTGCTGACCATTGGACATTTTTTGAAGCAACAGCGGCAAGGCCCGGTCGACCCAGGCCAGCATTCTCACCGGTCCGAACTGTGGTGCTCCCCCGCCGGAAGCGTCGAGCACCTGAGAGAGACTGAGGACCTTGATCCAGTTCTGGTGCTCCGGGGCGGTCACCTCGCCTGGTATCCCATCGAGATAAAGGTATATGTCCTGAGCGAATTCATCGAGAGTTAGGCCGGCAAACAGCGGGTCGCTGAGAGTCCCCGTACAGCTTGACGATGCACCACCGGCCAGGACCGCCGAGTGGATGGCCTCGGCCAAGGTGTGGATCTCCGAAAGAGTTTTCATGGTCGGGGCGACCGGGCCGGCGGGCGGGTTGAGATCGCCGGCCCTGGCCAGCCAGGCTCCGGCGATGACGATGGCTACACAGATCGGTAGAGTCACCCAAATGGCTTGTTTTGGCATGATTGGTCCTCCTGCTCGGTTTGGATGTGGGAGATGCACCTTGCACCTCTGAGCCGACGGCCAGTCTCTCAGGGTCGAACCAGAGCGGCCCTACGACGTGCACTCGAGGCGAGAGACATTTAGCGACTTAACTAGTATAGCGCATGGCGTCCATTCGATCAAGAGGTGGCAAATCCAGCTATGCCCGCCTCTCCCATGGCCTGCAGGGGGGCCTCATGCCGCGGGGCGGGGGGCCGGACATGATGTGGCGGTCCCGCCCGGCCGGTGGATGGACAGGGTGATG